>JAILZQ010000051.1 GCA_023512415.1 Geminicoccaceae bacterium
CACCGGCTCCACCTGGCCGGCGAGGCTTTCGAGCCCGCGGCCTGCCGCTGCGGCCGCTTGGAGGCCCTGGACGAGTTGACCGATCGGCGTGGCGAGACCGGAAAGCCGCAATTCGAGGGCCGCCACCTCCCGCTCGAGCGCCGACGTCGTCCGTCCGGCCGTCTCTTCCAGCGTCGAGACGGTCGAGCGGAGATCCTCGACGGCTCCTTTCAGCTGCGCTACAGGCCGAAGGTAGAGATCCTGCGGGACCTCGACCGCGCGCAGCCGCTCCGCGAGCTCGCCGCTCGCCTCGAGGACCGCCCGCGTCGTCTCCGAGAACTCCCGCATCCGCGCCGCGAGCGGCTCGGCCACGGGCTCGAGTGCCGCGTGGGTCCGTTGGGCCAGTTCTTCGATCGACCTCGCTTGCTTCGAGGCGCTTTCGACCACCGCCGAGGTCGCCTCCGCCAGCCGCTGCTCCAGGACTTGCTGGGTGCGCAAGCGGAACGACTCGAGGTCGGTGACGGCGAACAGCAGCTGGTCCTTGAGCTTCATCGCCGTTTCTTGGAGCTCGCGCTGCAGCTCTGCTTCGAGATCCTCCGTCTCGCGGCGCATCTGGACGAACCAGACCCTGAGCGCGATCCCGAGGATGGTCGAACTCAAGGCCACACCGAAGCTCGCGAGCAGCGATTCGACGAGGGCGCCACGGGCCTCGGCGGGAACCCGCTCGAGCTCGATCAGGGCGGCCATGAGCGAGGCGAGCGTGTAGAGCAGGCCCAAATAGTAGCAATTGTCGCCGAGCCGCTCGGGATGCAGCTTGAAGGTTCGCGTCTGCGAAGCGATCGCTGCGTACGCGAGCAACAGGATCGCGGCCAAGAGCGCCGCCAAAAGACGCGGCTCGACCGGCTCACCCTGCCACGTGACGAAACTGCGGCTGGTGAGCTTGACGAGGAGGATCAGAGCGAAGCCACCGAAAAAGAAGAGCAACAAGAGCAGCCGGTCGATCCGATCGACGAACCAGGACCGGCGAGGGAGGCGCGGTTCCGCTACGGCTTCGACGGCCGCTTCGGTCGCGTTCGCCATCAGACCGCCTCCAGCCTCTTGGGCCGAGCGTTCAGGCGTTGGAAGTAGAGATCCCAGAACCGCTGGTGCGCCCGGTTCTGCAGGATCGGCCGGCCGTCCTTGCCGGGGCGGAGGAGGTAGAGCATCTCGACCTCGGCGCCTTTGCAGTCGACGAGTACGGTGACGAGGCGAGCATCTTTGAAAAGCGCCTCGAAGTCCCGCTCGCGATAGTGGTCGGCGATCGAGCTGTGCTGCAGGAAATCACTCACCACGACGAGCCGCAAAGGCACACCTTGCGGCACCCCGCCGAAGGCGTCGATGCACACGGCTTTGATGCTCTCCATGATCGGCGAGGTCTTCCGCGTCGTCGCCCGCAACAGGGCGGCCGCCTCCGCGTCGAGCCGGGCCTTGAACTTCTCTTCGTAACGGGCGCGGATCTTCTTGGGGTTCTGATAGAGCGGATTGGCTTCGATGCCGGGATTGCAGAGGGCGAGGACGGGCGGCAGGGCGGCGAACGCGTCCGCCTAGGCCACGTAGAGCGCCACCCGGCCGCCGACCGGCGCCTCGTTCACCACCTGATCGAGGACCTGGCGCACGCGCAGCGCTTGTTGGGGGCTCAGCGGGTCGGAGCGGTCGACGAGGACGGCCGTGACGGCCGTCGGGCCCGACTTCGGGCACAGGCTCGCCTCCTCGATCTCGACCCGCTGCTCGCGCGCCCAAAAGCTCGCGCCGAGGTAGAGCGCCAAGAGCGCCAGGGCGGCCGCCGACGCCAGCCAGGCCCAGAGGTTGGACCGATCGGGGCGCCGACCCGGGCGTCGGGTGCGCGACGGGCCCATCAGACCGCCTCCGGCGCGTCGTCGAAGATTTTCCGGTAGGCCTCGAGCACGCGGCTTCGCAGCCGGTCGAGCTCGGCCACCAGGGCTTCGGGATCGGCCCGGGGTGGCCGCACGGCCAAGAGCGCCTGGATCGTCGGTCGGTCGAGCACCCGATCCTCGAAGGTGAAGGTCGTGTCGAACCACCGAGGCGGTGGGGTCGTACGGACCCGCCGGTTGGCGTCGCGGTAGGCGGCCAAGAGCGCATTGGCCGCCTCTTCGAGATGGCGCTCGTGGGCTTGGTATTCCTGGACGATCCGGGCACGGGCGCCGAGCGTCTGTTCACGCTGCAGGGCGGCGCCGCGCAGCTGCTCGATCGTCCGGTCGAGCTGGCTCTTGGTCTCGTCGCGGATCGCACTCGCTTGCTCGAGCCTCTCTTGGCGGGAGTCGAGGTAGGCGTGCTCGGCCTCCTGCCACCGGCGAGCGACCCGGCCGTACCCGGGATAGGGATCGTCGAAGCCGTAGCCCTTCCAGAAGCCGAGGCCCGCGAAGAAGAGCCCGAGGAAGAACAACAGCCAGGACTGGATCCGCACGAGCCCGAACGGCTCGGCGGCGAGATGCGCCCAGACCCGGCCGAGTTCGACGCTGTCCCCCAGACGTTCGTAGGCATCGCGGAAGTGCGCGACGAAGCCGTTGGCGAGCAGGAGCAGGACGACGCCGCAGAGCAACAGGAGCCAGCCGATCGCCCGCACGAGGAAGGAACGGTGGTGCGTCCAGCGCGCCGGGAAGAGGCCGAGAACGAACCCGAAGACGAGGACGTTCACGACACTGATCCCGAGCGCGACCGTCACACCGCCCACGAGGCCGAATTCCGAGCCTTCGGCGAAGAACACGCCGTTGAGCGCCGACTCGATCGCGATCGCCAGGCCGAGGAGCGCGAGGGTGAGGAAGCGGTTGCCGCGATCGCGGGCCGGCCGCTGCAGGCCGTGCTCGATCCGGAAGTCGTCATATTCCTTCTTGGCGTCGCGGGCATCGCGCAGGAGCCGCTGGATCTCGCCTTTCCAGGCGACGTGGCTCTGCTCGAGCCGGGAGATCGCGTGCTCGGCGTCGTTGCGGATCCGGGCCACGTCCATGGCGGTGTCGAGGGCGGCGAGCCCGTCGTTCTGCGCCCGGAGATGCCCGCCGAGCTGACCCGCGAGCCGGTCGCGCTCGGCTCGGATGTCGGCGATGACCTCCTGCTCGGTGGCGCTCGGTGCGGCGCTGTCGGAGGGCGGCAGGTTCGAGCGCCCGTCGGCCTCGCCGCGCTCGATCAGCCGGCGCCTCGCGATCTGCCCGGGGACGTCGACCGGCTGGAAGGGCAGGGCCACCAAGCTGCGCGGTGCCGGCGCGTCGGCCATCTTCGAGATTCCCCGACTGTCGATCCTGTCGCGGGCGCCCCCTTCACCCGCCAAACTGACGTTTCCCGATCGTCACGTCGGAGTCGAGAGACAGCAACCGATACGCCCCCATCCCCATGGTCGCCCCCTTGCCGGCGTGCAGCCATTGGCCGAGCCAGAGGAACGGCCAGAGGTCGGGCGCCGCGGAAAGGTCGAGGACCATCCGGCCCACGAGCCCACCCATCGGCAGGACCGCCTGCTGGCGGGCCGAGCGGCGGAGCTGTTCGACCCACTCGAGCTGGTCGTCGAGCACGCCGATCCGCTCGGCCTGCGCCTTGAGCCCCGCGAAATCCGCCTCGAGGTCCCGCTCGCCGTGATGGTGGCAGAGCATCGAGACCCGCCGGACGAGCGCCATCGCGAGACAGGCCGGGCGGAAGAGATGGGGGCCCACGAGCCGGCCCTCGTGTTGCAGCCGAAGGGGTGTTTCGAGCCGGAGCTCGACCACCGGCCAGGGCTCGGGGATCGGCGGGACGCTCCCTTCCGCACGGATCGCCTGGTGCGCGGGCTCGAGCTCGATCGGCGCCCAGGGTGTGTCGACCGGGCTCACGGCCGAAAGCCGGAGCCGGCCGCGGTCGGGGCCGATGCCGCCTTCGCCCGCCTGGTCGAGGGCCCGGACGAGATAGGCCACCTGCCGGCAGGCGCGGCCCACGAGGAGGAGATCGAGCACCACCCGGTCCTCGGGGCCGACCGTGGTCCGCCGCGGGTGGACCTGGCGCAAGACGTAGGGGTTGGGCACCCGCTCGTAGCGGCGCATCTTCTGCGCGTCCTCGTCCGGCCGGGCGGCGAAGATCGTGGGGTAGATGCAGGAATGCTCGAGCGGGCAATCCTCGCACGGCCGCAGCCGCATGACGCACACGAGCCGCTTCAAGGCCCAACCGAGCCCGCCGCGCCAAGCCGAACCGGCGAAGGCCGGCAGCCGCATCGGCGCTTCCGGGGCGAAGATCAGCCGGTGGCGGGAGAGCGGCAGGGAGAGCTGCGCGGAAGGCGTGGGTTCGAGCATCGTCGGGCGATCCGGCCGCAGGTCGGGTCGCCCGTCAGTTGGCCCGATCGCGGTCCCGCGAGCAACCGCGCCAAGCTTGTCGAATCGGGCGCGCTCGATCCGCGCTGGTCGGTCGCGGGCGCCCCGGCTAGCCTCGGCCGACCGACCGACCGGGGAGGGAGCGATGACGCTCGGGACGATCAAAGCGCCGACGCTGGACCAGATGCGTGAGCTCGCCCAGGAGCTGGGCTTCACCATGGACGAAGCCGAACTCGAGGCGCACCGGGCAGCGCTCGCCGGCAGCCTGGCCGCCTACCGTGCGGTCGACCGCATGCCGGACGAGCTGCCGGCCGTCCGCTATCCGCGCACCCCGGGCCATCGGCCGCATCCGGCCGAGAACGAATACGGTGCCTGGTATTGGAAAACTCGGATCGAGGGGGCCGGCGAGGGCAGGCTCGCGGGCCGGACGGTCGCCCTCAAGGACAATATCTGCCTGGCCGGTGTGCCGATGATGAACGGCGCGTCGATCCTCGAGGGCTACGTGCCGGAGATCGACGCCACGGTCGTGACCCGCATCTTGGATGCCGGCGGGACGATCGTCGGCAAAACCGTGTGCGAATATTACTGCTTCTCCGGCGGCAGCCACACGAGCGCCACGGGACCGGTGCACAATCCGCGCAAGCCCGGCCACATGGCCGGGGGCTCGTCATCCGGCTCGGCGGCCCTGGTGGCGGCCGGCGAGGTCGACATGGCGCTCGGCGGCGATCAGGGCGGCTCGGTGCGGATTCCGGCCGCCTATTGCGGGATCGTCGGCCTCAAGCCGACCCACGGGCTCGTGCCCTACACCGGGATCATGCCGATCGAGCTCACCCTCGACCATTGCGGGCCGATGACCGCCTCGGTGGCCGACAATGCGCTCTTGCTCGAGGTGATCGCCGGGCCCGACGGCCTCGACCCGCGCCAGTACGGGGCACCGCCGGGCGACTACACGGCCGCCCTCGGCCAGGGTCTCGCGGGCCTGCGGATCGGCGTCCTCGAGGAGGGCTTCGACCATCCGAACGCGAATGCCGGCGTCGACGCGCTCGTGCGCCTCGCGGCCGAGGAGTTCCGCCGGTTCGGGGCCGAGGTGGCGCCCTTGTCGATCCCGCCGCATCGCCAGGGCCCGGCGATCTGGCTGCCGGTCGCAGCGGAAGGTGCCACCGTGCAGATGATGCTCGGCAACGGCTTCGGCTTCAATTGGCAGGGCCTTTATCTCTTGAGCCTGCTCGACAAGCACGCCCAGTGGCGCGAGCGGGCCGACGAGCTCTCCGACTCGCTCAAGAACACGATGCTCTTGGGCTGGTACATGGTGCGGGAGCACCGCGGCCGCTACTACGCCAAGGCGCAGAACCTGGTGCGCCGGCTGCGGCGGGCCTACGACGAGGCGTTGCGCGACGTCGATCTCTTGTTGATGCCGACGGTGCCGATCACCGCCCCGCCGATCCCGCCGGCCGACGCGCCGTTGGCGCAGATCCTCGAGCGAGCCTTCGAGATGCTGCCCAACACCGCCCCCTTCGATGCCACCCATCACCCGGCGTTGAGCTTGCCCTGTGGCCATCTCGACGGGCTGCCGGTCGGGCTCATGCTCGTCGGCCGGCATTTCGAGGAGGCGACCATCTACCGCGCGGCCCACGCCTTCGAAACGGCCGTCGACTGGCGTACCCGCACGATCTGAGAGCGGAGCCGGGCTGCCGCCCGGTCGGAGGAGGGAGCTTGGGCGATGGTGGGCGCGAGAGGGATCGAACCTCTGACCCCTACGATGTCAACGTAGTGCTCTACCGCTGAGCTACGCGCCCGGTGCCGGCGGAGGTAGGGGATTCCGTGGCCCGGTGCAAGGGCCGAAGCGGCGCGGTTGAAGGACGGGGAGGGCTGTGCTTGGCTCCGCGGGTCGAACGCGCCGGTGGGAGCGCATGGCCGTCCTCGATCCGCCCTACGCCGAGCTTCCCTCGCGCGGGCCGGCCGTGCCGATCGTGCTCTCCTCGCCGCACAGCGGCACGCTCTGCCCGGCGGAGGCGGCCCGGCTCCTGCGGGCCTCGGCCGAGGAGCTGCGCGCCCTCGAGGACGGGCCGCTCGACCGGCTCGCGGCGGCCGGTGCGCGGGCCGGGGCGGCGGCGCTCTGCGCCCGCTACGCCCGGGCCTTCGTCGACCTCAACCGCGATCCCGCCGAGCTCGACCCGGAGCTCCTGGCGGGGCCGCCTTCCACCGTGGCGCCGGTCGCGAGCGTACGGGCCCGTGCCGGGCTCGGGGTGATCCCGAGCCGACTCGGACCGAGCCCGCTCTGGCGCCGGCCCTTGCGAGCGGAGGAGGTCGAGGGGCGACTCGCCCTCGGCTGGTGGCCCTACCATCGGCGGCTACGCGAGCTCCTCGCCGAGCGGCGCGGTCGGCTCGGCAGCGTGCTCTTGCTCGACCTGCACTCGATGCCGACCGAGGTCACGCTCGGCCGCGGCAGGCGGGCGCTCGACGTGGCGATCGGCGATTGCCACGGCCGCGCCTGCGCCTCGGCGCTCGTGCGCGCGGTCGAGGCGACCCTCGAAGCCGCCGGGCTCGTGGTGGCGCGCAACACGCCTTACGCCGGCGGCTACATCACCGAGGCCTACGGCCGGCCGGCGGCCGGGGTCCACGCGCTTCAGCTTGAGCTGCGCCGCTCGCTCTTCATGGACGAGGCGAGCGGGCTCCCGACCGCGGGGCTCGCCGCCCTCGAAGCCCTCGTCGAGGAGCTGGTCGGCCGGCTCGCCGCGTTCCTCGACCCGCCCTTGCTGCGCGCTGCCGAGTGAGCCGGAAGCGCAGGCCGGCGGTTGCCGCCCGCGCCCCTCCTTTCTACAGTCCGGCGGCCGCTGCGCCCCGGAGGAGCTGCAACCCGTGTCGATCGTCGCCCGGAGCCTCTCGCGGATCAAACCTTCGCCCACGATCGCGGTCACCGATCTCGCGCGCCGGCTCAAGGCCGAGGGTCGGGACATCATCGGGCTCGGCGCGGGCGAGCCGGATTTCGACACCCCGGACCACATCAAGGAGGCGGCGATCGCGGCGATCCGCCGCGGCGAGACGAAGTACACGAACGTCGACGGCACGCCCGAGCTCAAGGCGGCGATCGTCCGCAAGTTCGCGCGCGAGAACGGGCTCACCTACACGACCCGGCAGATCTCGGTCGGCGCGGGCGGCAAGCAGGTCCTCTACAACGCCTTCGTGGCGACCCTCGACCCCGGCGACGAGGTGATCGTCCCGGCACCCTACTGGGTCTCCTACCCGGACATGGTGCTGTTGGCCGGGGGTACGCCGGTCTTCGTCCGCTGCCCGGAGAACACCGGCTTCAAGCTGCAGCCGCAGGACCTCGAGGCCGCGATCACACCCCGGACCAAATGGGTCATCTTGTGCTCGCCCTCGAACCCGACCGGCGCGGCCTACACGCGGGCGGAATTGAAGGCGCTCACGGACGTGCTGCTCCGCCACCCGCAGGTGTGGGTGATGACCGACGACATGTACGAGCACCTCGTCTACGACGGGTTCGCGTTCACCACCGCCGCCCAGGTCGAGCCGCGGCTCTACGAGCGCACCTTGACGGTCAACGGTGTCTCCAAGGCGTACTGCATGACGGGTTGGCGGATCGGCTACGCCGGCGGACCGGTCCAGCTGATCGAGGCGATGGCGATGGTCCAATCGCAGAGCACCTCGAATCCCTGCTCGATCAGTCAAGCCGCGGCGGCGGCGGCGCTCGACGGCGATCAGAGCTTCATCGCGCGCCACAACGCGGTCTTCAAGGAACGACGCGATCTCGTCGTGCGCGAGCTCAACCGGGCACCCGGCCTCCGTTGCCACAAGCCCGAGGGTGCCTTCTACGTCTATCCCTCCTGCGCCGGGGTGATCGGCAAGCGGACGCCCGAGGGCAAGGTCCTCGAGACCAGCGAGGACTTCGCCCGCTATCTGCTCGAGAGCGTGGGTGTCGCGGTGGTCCACGGCTCGGCCTTCGGCCTCGATCCCTATTTCCGGATCTCCTACGCGACCGCGACGCCGATCCTCGAAGAAGCCTGCGCGCGGATCCGCCGGGCGTGCGAGGCGCTCCGATGACCGCCGCCAAGCTCGACCTGGCGGCCGTGATCCGCCGGGTCCCGAACTTCCCCAAGCCCGGGATCCTCTTCTACGACATCTCGACCGTGCTCGCCGACCCCGTCGCCTGGCGGGCGGCGGTCGACCGGATGGACCGGCTCGTCGACCATTGGCAGCCCGACATCTTGGCCGGGATCGAATCGCGCGGCTTTTTGTTCGCCGCGGCGCTCGCCTACCGCGCCGGCCGCGGGCTCGTCATGGTCCGCAAGCTCGGCAAGCTGCCGGGGGCGGTGGTGAGCCACTCCTACGATCTCGAATACGGCTCGGACACGCTCCAGGTGAGCGAGGGGCTCGTGCCACCGGGGGCGCGGACCGTGCTGGTCGACGATCTGATCGCCACGGGCGGCACGGCCAAGGCGGCCGTGACCCTGCTCGGCAAGGTCGGCGCCGACGTCGTGGGGGCCGCCTTCTTCATCGAGCTCGAGGGTCTGGGCGGGATGGAGCGGCTCGGCATCCCGGCCCGCTCGCTCTTGCGGCTCCAGGGCTGAGGCCCGCGCCGAGGCCGCGGCCGCGTCCCGAGGGGACGGCGCTCACGGGATGAACTGTTCTTTCAAGATCCGCTCCTCGAGATTGTGCTCGGGGTCGAACAGCAGGCGGCAGGCGATCGTCCGGTCCTCCCAGACGTCGACCCGCGCCACGTCGCGGAACTCGCTGTAGTCGGCCACCGCGCTCACCGGCCGCTTGTCGGCGTCCAGCACGCGGATGGTGAAGCGGGTGCGCGAGGGCAAGAGTGCCCCCCGCCAGCGCCGCGGCCGGAACGGGCTGATCGGGGTCAAGGCCAAGAGCTCGGCGCCCAACGGGATGATCGAGCCGTGGGCGGAAAGGTTGTAGGCGGTCGAGCCGGCCGGGGTGGCGACGAGAACCCCGTCGCAGACGAGCTGCGGCAGCCGGCAGATCCCGTCGATGTCGATCGCGAGCCAGGCGGCTTGCCGGGTCTCGCGGTAGACCGAGACCTCGTTGATCGCGAGGCTCTCGCGCACTTCGCCGCTCGCGAGCTCGGCGCGCATCCGCAGCGGATGGAGGTCGACCGGGGTGGCGGCGGCGATCCGCTCGAGCAGCCCCTCGACCCGGAAGGCGTTCAAGAGGAAGCCCACCGTGCCGAGGTTCATCCCGTAGATCGGGATCCGCCGGTCGAGATGGGCGTGCAGCGTCTCGAGCATGAAGCCGTCGCCGCCCAAGGGCACGAGCACGTCGGCTTCCGCCAGCGGCACGGAGCGGTAGACGCGCTCGAGCTCGTGGCGCGCGCGCTGGGCTTCGGCGGTCTCGGCGGCGAGGAAGGCGAGCCTCGTGCGCATAGGCGGCGCTCCCGGGTCGGGCCGGGCGCGGCCCGCGCGGCCCCTTGCGAGAATCGCCCGAGCGCAGCATAGGCGTAAAGGTCCGGTGTGGGCGCGGCCGGTCGCTCGGGGCCGGGGAGGAGGCGGCGATGATTGATCCGTTCGGTCGGGCGATCACCTACGTGCGGATCTCGGTGACCGATCGCTGCGACTTCCGCTGTGTCTACTGCATGGCGGAGAACATGACCTTCGTGCCGAAGGCCGAGCTGCTCTCGCTCGAGGAGCTCGACCGGCTCGCGGGCGTGTTCGTCGAGCTCGGCGTCGAGCGCATCCGGCTCACCGGCGGCGAGCCGCTCGTCCGCCGCAACCTCATGTGGCTGGTCGAGCAGCTCGGCCGCCACGTGATCGAGGGTCGGCTCCACGAGCTCACGCTCACCACCAACGGCAGCCAACTCGACCGCTTCGCGGCCGACCTGTTCCGCTTCGGGGTGCGCCGGGTCAACGTCTCGCTCGACACGCTGGATGCGGCCAAGTTCGAGGCGATCACCCGCTGGGGCAAGTTCGGCAAGGTGATGGCCGGGATCGAGGCGGCCCGCGCCGCCGGCCTCGCCATCAAGATCAACTGCGTGGCGCTCAAAGGCGTCAACGAGGACGAGTTCGACCGGATGATCGCCTGGTGCGGCGAGCAGGGCTTCGATCTCACCCTGATCGAGACCATGCCCATGGGTGCGATCGACGGCGACCGGACCGAACAGTACCTGCCGCTCTCGCTCGTCCGTGCCCGGCTCGAGCGGAGCTGGACCCTCGAGGACATCGACTACCGCACGGGCGGCCCGGCCCGCTACGTGCGGGTGAAGGAGACCGGCGGCCGGCTCGGCTTCATCACGCCCTTGACCCACAATTTCTGCGAGTCCTGCAACCGGGTGCGGGTCACCTGCACGGGCACGATGTACATGTGCCTCGGGCAAGAGGACAAAGCGGATCTCCGGGCGGCGCTGCGCGCGTCCGAGGGCAACGAGCTGGTCCGCCAGGCGATCCTCGACGGCATCGCGCGCAAGCCCAAGGGCCACGATTTCGTGATCGACCGCCGCCACAACCGGCCGGCGGTGCGCCGCCACATGAGCGTGACGGGCGGCTGACGGCCGGGATCGCGGCCACACGACGCAGCTTTCTTCCGAGCCGAAAAAGATCGGCCGCCCGAAGGCGGCCGATCGCATCTTCCGGGGCCGTCCGGGCCGGGCTCAGTCCCAGGTGATCTCGACCCGGCGGTTCTGCGCCTCGCGCACCCCGTCCGCGGTCGGGACCCGCGGCCGGGTCTCGCCGTACCATTTGAGGTCGAGCGCGCTCGCCGGCACGCCGAGCCGCTCGAGCTCGCGCGCCACCGCCCGGGCGCGCCGCTCGGAGAGCCGCATGTTGTAGGCCTCCGGGCCGGAGCGGTCGGCATGCCCGGCGAGGTGCAGCCGGACCATCCGGCCGGCTTTGAAGTCGGCGGCGACCTGCTCGATGACCTGGAGCGCCACCGGGCTGATGTCGGCCCGGTCCCAGGCGAAGAAGACCAGGTACTGCTGCGGTGCCGCCGGCGCGAGCGACCGCTCGACCGCGGCGATCGCCTCCTCGAAGCGGGCCTTGCAGGCGGCGGCACCGGCCTGGTCCCCGGCCTCGGTCCGCTCGAGCCAGCAATCGAAGGCGGTCTGCGCTTTGGCCGCATCCGCCGGGGCCCGCAGCCGGCCGTTGGCGTCGAGGGCCGCCAAGAGGCGGGCGCGGGCGGCCTCGAATTCGCCCTTGGCCGTCTCGGCGATCCGCCGGAGGGGCACCGCGTCCGGCTGGACGTTGAGCCCCTTGGCCGAAGCCACGGCCTTGCGACCGAAATGCATCCGATCGGCCAGATCGACCCGGCCGGCCGCCTGGTCGGTCAGGTCGAGGTAGCCGACGCGCAGGCCCTGGGTGAACGGCGCGCCTTGGGGCGCCATCTGCCGGACGGCGTCCATGTCGACGAAATAGAGATCGGCGTCGTCGAGCACGGTCGGCTCGGGGGCGACCATCCGATCGCCCGGGTTGGCGCAGCCGGCGGCCGTGAGGACCAGACCGAGGAGCAGAGCGACACGCCTCTTCGCGACCATTCCCGCCGATCCCCGAGAGAGTTGTGCCCGCCGCCACGAACCGCGGACCGCAGGGTCCCGGCCCGCGCTCGCGGACGGTTGCGAAGCGTGCCGCGATGTGAAGGGAAAAGGCGGCCGTGTGCAAGCTCGTCGGATCGAAAGGTGACGCAACCGCGGGGCTGTGTTGCCGCCTGCCAACGCCGACCGCGGAGCGCGCTCCGGCCTCAGGACAGGGACGCGACCGCGGAAGCGGGCCGGGCGGCGAGAAAGCTGCGCACCGCCGCGAGTTGGCCCGCGAGCTCCTCGAGCAGCGCCGCGCAGGGTTCGCTGCGCTCGGCACGGGCGGCGGTCTCGGCGAGCTCGACCGCGCCGATGTTGACCGAAGCCCCCTTGAGCGCATGCGCCGCGCGCCGCCAGGCGTCCGGATCGTCGAGCGCTTCGCGCATCTGGTCGATGTAGACCGCCGCGGTCTCCACGTAGAGGGTGGCGAGCTCGCGCTCGAGCTGACGATCGCCGTCGGTGAACTCGCGCAGCCGCGCGAGGTCGAGCGGGGGGCGGACGGGCATGGCGATCTCCGCTGCGCTGACGGGCGGTCCGTGGCCGTCGGTGAGCGCCTTGACCGCACCCACGAGACGGCCGATCGAGATCGGCTTGACGAGGAATCCGGCGAGGGGCGGGGCCGCGCCGTCGCGCAGGGCACTCGGTCGATCGAAGGCGTCGCCGAACATCAGGACCGGCACGGCGCGCGCCGGATGCGTCTCGACCAGGTGACGGGCGAGCGCCACGCCGGGCATGTCGGGCAGGCGGGCGGCCACGAGGGCGAGCGCGAAGCGGGTGTGCGCGCGCATCGTCAAGGCTTCCGTGCCGCTGCTCACGACCGAGACCACGTAGCCGAGCCGGCTCAACACCATCCGCATCAGGCCGCGGCTCAAGGCCGGGTCGCCGACGATCAAGAGGCGGCGTCGTTGCGGGTCGAGGCCGAGGTCCATCCGGGCGCCCGTTCCTCCTTGCCGAGACGTCGACCCTTTTCGCGCTTCAATGGAATTCGGTCAAGGCCAATTACCTCAAGCGGATAGGGGCGCGGGGACCGGCCGAACCGGGCGGAGCTGTCGCGTTGCCCTCGCGGCGCGCTCGGACCACACTCCCGCCGCCTCGCACCGCCCGGGGAGCCGCGATGTCCGATCGTCTCGACCGTCATGCCGCGCTGATCGCCACCATGGTCCTGATCTCCTCCGCCGAGGGGAGCATGTCGGACGCCGAGATCGCCGCGATGACCCGGATCGTCGGCTCGCTGCCGGCCTTCGACGAATTCGACCGTTCGCGGATCGCGGCGATCGGCAAGGAATGCGTCGACCTGTTGCAGCGCGAGGACGGGCTCGACGTGGCGCTCGAGCGGATCGCCCGGGCTTTGCCGCCGCCTTTGCGCGAGACCGCCTACGCGCTCGCCTGCGACGTGATCGCCGCCGACCGCGGCGTCAGCCAGAGCGAGCTGCGCCTGTTGAGCATGTTGCGCGAGCGGTTCGAGCTCGATCCGCTGGTCGCGGCGGCGATCGAGCGGGCGGCACGGGCCCGGCACCGGGCCGTTTGAGAGCGGCAGGTGGCGAAGCCGCGAGCTTACCCGCCCGACGACGTCCTTCTCGGTCCGCGCCGGATGGCCGAGGCCGATGCCCGCACGATCGCCCTCGGCACGCCCGGTCGCCTGTTGATGGAGCGGGCCGGCCGGGCGATCGTCCGGGCGATCACCGCCCGCTTCCCGCCCACACCGACGCTCGTGCTCTGCGGTCCCGGCAACAATGGCGGCGACGGCTGGGTCGTGGCACGCCGGCTCGAGGCCCTGGGCTGGCCGGTCCGGGTCGCGAGCCTGGTCGACCCGGGGCGGCTTCGGGGTGACGCGGCGGCCGCCTTCGCCCGCCGTTCGGGACCCTGGTCGGCGGAGCTGCCGGACGCGCTCGACGCGGGCTGGCTCGTGGTCGACGCGCTGTTCGGCGCCGGGCTCGATCGGCCGCTCGAGGGCACCGCGCGCGCCTGGGTCGAGCGCCTCGCCGGTCTCGGCGCTCCCGTGATCGCGGTCGACGTGCCCTCCGGGGTGGACGGGGCGAGCGGGTCGGTCCTGGGAGCCGCGGCCCCGGCCGTGCTCACCGTCACCTTCGCCCGGCCGAAGCCCGGCCATTTCCTGCTGCCCGGGCGCGAGCTCGTGGGCGAGCTCGTGGTCGCCGACATCGGCATCCCGGATTCCGTGATCGCCGCGGTCGACGAGGGCATCCGCCGCAACGACCCGGGCTGGTGGGGCCCGCTCCTGCCTCGGCGGGATGCCGCGGCGCACAAATACCGCTTCGGCCACGCCGTGGTGGTGGGTGGGCCGCCGCACGCCACCGGGGCGACGCGGCTTGCGGCCCGCGCCGCCTTGCGGGTCGGCGCGGGGCTCGTGAGCGTGGCGGCGACCCCCGAGGCGCTGCCCACCTATGCCGCCGCGCTCACGGCCGTGATGACCAAGCCCTGCGCCGATCCGGCGGCCCTCGACCGGCTCTTGGCCGATCCACGCCTGAATGCCTGGCTGATCGGCCCGGGCGCCGGGGTCGGCGAGGCGACCCGGGCGGCGGTCGAGCGCCTCGCCCGCTCGGGCCGGCCCCTCGTCCTCGACGCCGACGCCTTGACCGCCTTTTCGGCCGAGCGGGCGGCACTCCTCGCGGTCCTGCACGCCGGTTGCGTCTTGACGCCCCACGACGGCGAGTACGCCCGGATCTTCCCACACCGGGGCGATCGGCTCGCGCGGGCCCGGGCGGCCGCGGCCGAATCTGGCGCGGTCGTCCTGCTCAAGGGCGCCGACACGGTGGTGGCCGCCCCCGACGGGCGGGCGGCGATCCTCGCCGACGCGCCCCCGGCACTCGAGACCGCCGGTACGGGTGACGTGCTCGCCGGGACGATCCTGGGCCTGCTCGCCCAGGGCCTGCCGGCGTTCGAGGCGGCGGCGGCCGGCGCCTGGCTGCACGCCCGGGCGGGCGCGCTCGCCGGGCCCGGGCTGATCGCCGAGGACCTGCCCGATCGTCTCCCCGCCGCCCTCGCCGAGGCACGCGGGGAAAGCGACGCCGTGTCGCCGGCGGCACGGCCGGCGGCGGGCCCCGGTCACCTCGCGCAAGCGGGCTTCAAGGGGCGGTTCCTTTCTGGTTGAATGACCGAGAGATGGCCGCGGCACCGCCCGGCCGCGCCCTGCCGCCGACCACGAGACGATGAGCCGCGCCGTCCGCCGTCCCGACCGCGATCGCGACAGGCTCCGGCCCACGCCGCCCGAGCCTCGCGCCCGCCGCCGGCCTGCCAGCGGCGTCGGGCACTCGTGACCGCCGCCCCCGGAGCCGACCCGGCGGCGCTGCTCGACACCGCCGAGGCGGGCGTGGTCCTCGTGCGAGCCGGCCCGGGGCCGCGCCCGACGGCCGAGATCCTGCACGTCAACCGCCGCCTGCTCGAACTCACCGGCCACGCTCGGGGCGAGCTCGAGGGCCGCTCGCTCCGCCGGCTGCGCGGTGTCGGCGAACGGCGCGAGCGCTTCGCCGAGCTGGTCGCGGCGATCGCCGCCGGCCGGCCGTTCGAGGGGCCCCTTGCGATCGCCACGGCGGCGGGCCCGGACCACCCGGTGCGGATCCGCCTCGCCCATCCGGAGGGGACGCCCGGGCTCGCGGTCCTCTGGCTGCAGCCGGAGCCGGGCGAGCCGGCCGAGGCGGACGCGCTCGTCCGCCACGCCGCCGCCTGGTCGGGGCTCACGAGCGAGGGGCTCTATCTGTTGGCGGTCGACGACGAACTGCGGACGCGGCTCCTTTGGGCGGACGACCGCGTCCGCGCCCTCCTGGGCGGCGCCGAGGGGTCGCCGCCCGCCGCCCGCGGGCCGGCCGCGCGCGCCCTCCCGGCCGAGCACGAGCGGCTGCGCGCCCGCGATCAGAACCTCTTGGCCGGCCGGGAGACGGAGCTCGTCTACCGGATCCACGCGGCCGACGGGACGGTGCGCACGGTCCGCGACCGGGCGCGGCCGCTCGGCGATCGGGCGGGGATCGTCCGCTTCGTGGCCGGAACCCTGGGCGAGGTCGGCGAAGCGGGCTTCGAGGGGCCCTGGCGGGGGCTGGTCGAGCGCCTCGTGGCGGCGCTCGCCGACGAGCTCGGCTGCGCCCTCCTGCTGCTCGACGCCGAGGGCCGGGTGCGCTTCGGCTCGGGACGCGTCCCCGGGCTCGCGGGCGAGCCCGCGGCCCTCCTCGCGGCGCTCGGACCCGGCGAGCAGGACCTCCTCCTCGAGCTGGTCGACGCGGCCCTCACCGAGGGGGAGCCGCAGCGCGGCGAGCTCGCGCTCGGCTCGGCCGGGAGCACCTCCCGCCTCGCGGTCGAGCTGCGTCCGCTCGGCGACGAGCGCGTGCTCCTCCTGCTGCGGGCCGCGGTGGCACCGCCGGTCCGCGCGCGAGGCGAGGCCGGGCGGGCGCCGAGGGAGCCGGCCGAGCTGTCGGGGCTCGCCGAGGCACCGGCCGTTTTCTCGGGAGTGCCGGCCGGCGGACGATCGGGCCCGCCCTTGCTCGAGGCCGTGGCCACGGCACTCGTCGGCATCGACGGGCGGGGCGTCGTGCGCTGCGCCAACGCGGCGGCGGCGGCCTTGTTCGGGCTCGAGCCGGAGCGGCTCGTCGGCCGCTCGATCGAGGAGCTGTTCGGCGGGGTGACGAGCGCGGGCGAGCTGCACGCGCTCCTGCTCGAGCAATTGCCGCGCTCGCAGGCGGTGCGCGAGCTCGTGGGCTTGCGCGGGCGGGCCGAGCCGCTGCCGCTCGAGGTCGCCGCGCGCCGCTACTCCGGCCCGGGCGAGCCGCTCGTGCTGTTGACCCTGCGCGATGCGACGCTCGCCCGGCACACCGAGGAGACGCTCCGCACCCTCGCCTATCTCGACCCGCTCACCGGGCTACCGAACCGCATCCTGTTCAACGACCGGCTCGGCCAGGCGATCGCCCGGGCCCGCCGGCAGCGCCAGCTCCTCGCGGTCCTGCTGCTCGACCTCGACCGCTTCAAGCTCGTCAACGATTCGCTCGGCCTCGAAAAGGGCGACCAGCTCTTGAAGGCGGTGGGCGAGCGGCTGGTCGGCACGCTGCGGCGCAGCGACACGGTGGCGCGGCTCGGCAGCGACGAGTTCCTCGTGCTCCTCACCGGCCTCGAGCAGGCCGAGCCGATCGTCAAGGTCGCGCACAAGCTCTTGGCCGCGCTCCAGCCGCCTTTCACCATCAACGGCCACGAGCTCGGCGTTTCGGCGAGCATCGGCGTCGCGGTCTACCCGCACGACGGCGAGGAGCCGAGCGTGCTCGTCAAGAACGCGGATACCGCGCTCGGCCGGGCCAAGGAGCTCGGCCGCGGGCACGTCCAGTTCTACACCAACGACATGAACGCCCAGGCCTTCGAGCGGCTGATGCTGGAGAACCGGCTGCGCCGGGCGCTCGAGAACGCCGAGCTCGTGGTCTATTACCAACCGCAGCTCTCGCTGCGCACCGGTGTGGTGGTCGGGGTCGAGGCGCTCGTCCGCTGGTTCCACCCCGAGCTCGGCCTCGTCCCGCCCGGCGAGTTCATCCCCTTGGCCGAGGAGACCGGGCTGATTTTGCCGATCGGCTATTGGGCCATGGAGACCGCCTGCCTCCAGGTCGCCGCCTGGCAGCGCGAGCTCGGCCGGCCGGACCTGCGCTTGGCCGTCAACCTCTCGGCCCGCCAGTTCCAGCATCCCGAGCTCGCGGCCCGAATCGGCGAGATCCTGGAGCGCACGGGCTTTCCCGCCCGCTGCCTCGAGCTCGAGCTCACCGAGAGCGTGGTGATGCGCGAGGCGAGCGACTCGATGCGGCGGATGCGCGAGCTCACCGCCTTGGGCCTGGCCCTTGCGATCGACGATTTCGGCACCGGCTACAGCTCGCTCGCCTATCTGCGTTCCTTCCCGATCCGCTCGTTGAAGATCGACCGCTCGTTCGTCCAGGACGTCGACCGCGACCCGTCGAGCGCCACCATCGTCCAGGCGATCGTCGCGATGGGCGCCTCCTTGGGGCTCAACGTGGTGGCCGAGGGGGTCGAGACCAGCCAGCAGCTCCGCCAGCTCCGGCGGATGGGCTGCCACGAGATGCAGGGCTTCCTCGTGAGCCGCGCCCTGCCGGCAGCCGACATCCTGCCGGTCCTGCGCGACGGCCGGCTCGAGGCGGACGAGTTCTTATTGGCCGACGGTGGGTGAGGGGACCGCGGCGGCCGGCCCGCCCGCCGCCGGCGGGGCGGGCAGCGGATGGCAGCGGCCGACCGAGTCCTCGGCGCAGATGCTCACCCCGTCGATCCACCGCGCCCCGGCGAGCTCGGCGTGCAACAGATCCGCCCCGTCGAGATTGGCGCCCGTGAGGTCGGCACCCTTGAGGTCGGCGCGGAACAGGCGGGCGCGGCGCAGATTGGTCCCCCTGAGCGAAGCGCCCGCCAGGTTGGCGCTCGTGAGATCGGCGCTCGTGAGATCGGCGCGGTCGAGCACCGCACCCCGCAGGTCGGTCGAGATCAGCCGCACCCGTCGGCCGTCCACTTCGACGAGTTTGGCGTTGGTGAGCGAGGCGCGCTGGAACGAGGCGTCGGCGAGCCGCGCGCCGGTCAGGTCGACGCCGTCGAGGGCGGCACCGTCCATCCGGCAGCGCCGCCACTCGACACCGGGTGCGGCCATGTCGGTGCAGGCGGCGCGGGCCGCGGGGACGGGGGCGAGCAGGGCGGTGCAAGCGGTCGCGGCCGCCAGAGCGAGCCGGAGAAGGCCTCCGGCGGCAGCCGGGGCGGCGGGTGGGTTCCGTCGCATCGTTTCTAACATGGTGCGCGCACGGGCCGGCTCAACGGGGTGTCGGCGAAAGCCGGCCGGCCCGTGGAGGCGGGCGGCGGTCCTTCGGGGTCGGGGGCGGTACCGTCGAAGACCTCGGCGAAGGTCGCCCGCAGATGCCGGTCGACCTCGGCGAGCGAGACGGAAAGCCCCAGCGCGGCGAGCGAGGTCACCGGCCAAGCGGCGAGCCCGCAGGGCACGATCCCGGCGAAATGGCCGAGCTCGGGTGCCACGTTGAGGGCGAGCCCGTGATAGGTGACCCAGTGCCGCACCCGCACGCCGACCGCGGCGATCTTGGCCTCGCGCCCGTCGGGCAGGACGACCCACACGCCGATCCGCTCGGCCCGTCGCTCGCCCCGCACCCCGAGCCGGGCGAGGGTACGGATCACCCACTCCTCGAGCCGGTGGACGTGGCAGCGCAGGTCGCGGCCGCGCCGTTCGAGGTCCAAGAGGAGGTAGGCCACCCGTTGGCCGGGCCCGTGATAGGTGAAGCGGCCGCCGCGGCCGGTCTTGAACACCGGGAAGCGGTCGGGGTCGAGGAGCTCGGCCGGATCGGCGCTCGTGCCCGCGGTGTAGAGCGGCGGATGCTCGACCAGCCAGACGAGCTCGCGGGCGGTGCCCGCGCGGATCGCCGCGACCCGCGCCTCCATCGCCGCCACCGCATCGGGATAGGGAAGGAGACCCGGGCTGACGCGCCACTCCGGCGCGTCCACCGCCGTCTTGCCCGCCCCGGGTCCTTTTGCTAGATCGCCCGCCACGCCGCACCCTCGCGGCGCCCTCATAGTGCGGTCGTGGCGGAATTGGTAGACGCGCCAGCTTGAGGGGCTGGTGGCCTTCGGGCCGTGGAAGTTCGAGTCTTCTCGACCGCACCATCTCGCCTCTCCCCCCACGAGAGTGGTCAGCCGGCCGGACGACGAGGATGAGCGAGGATCGGCTGCGCCTGGACGCCCTCGACTATCACCGCCACCCCGTGCCCGGGAAACTCGCGGTGGTCGCGAGCAAGCCCTTGGCCACGCAGCGCGATCTCTCGCTCGCCTATTCGCCCG
This sequence comes from Geminicoccaceae bacterium, assembly GCA_023512415.1. Classification (GTDB taxonomy): domain Bacteria; phylum Pseudomonadota; class Alphaproteobacteria; order Geminicoccales; family Geminicoccaceae; genus JANXAZ01. Next base: position 19,657 of record JAILZQ010000051.1, read on the forward strand.
GCGTGGCCGCGGCGTGTGCCGCGATCGCCGCCGATCCGCTGGCCGCGGCCGAGCTCACGAGCCGCGCCAACCTCGTGGCGGTGGTGAGCAACGGGACCGCGGTCCTGGGCCTCGGCGCGATCGGCCCCTTGGCCGCCAAGCCGGTGATGGAAGGCAAGGCGGTCCTCTTCAAGAAGTTCGCCGGAATCGACGCCTTCGACATCGAGGTCGCGGCCACCGACGTCGACCGGTTCGTCGAGATCGTCGCGGCGCTCGAGCCGACCTTCGGGGCGATCAACCTCGAGGACATCAAGGCCCCGGAATGTTTCGAGATCGAGCGGCGGCTGCAGGAGCGGATGCGCATCCCGGTCTTCCACGACGACCAGCACGGCACGGCGATCATCGTGGCGGCGGCGCTCTCGAACGCCCTCGAACTCGTCGGCAAGCGGCTCGACCGGATCAAGCTCGTGACGAGCGGCGCCGGGGCCGCGGCCCTCGCCTGCCTCGAGCTCCTGAGCAGGCTCGGCTTGCCGCGCGAGCAGGTGATCGCCACCGACATCGAAGGCGTGGTTTACGAGGGTCGCACCCGGCTCATGGATCCTTGGAAGGCGCGCTGGGCGCGGCCGACCTCGGCGCGCACGCTCGCCGAGGCGATCGAGGGTGCGGACGTGTTCCTCGGGCTCTCCGCGCCGAACGTCTTGCAGCCCGAATGGCTCGCGCGGATGGCCGAACGGCCGATCGTCTTCGCGCTCGCCAACCCGGTGCCCGAAATCCTGCCCGAGCTCGCCAAGGCCGCCCGGCCGGACGTGATCGTCGCCACCGGCCGCAGCGACTACCCGAACCAGGTCAACAACGTCCTCTGCTTCCCGTTCATCTTCCGCGGCGCGCTCGACGTCGGAGCGACGACGATCAACGAGGCGATGCAGGTGGCCTGCGTCGAGGCGCTCGCCCGGCTCGCCCGCGAGCCGGCGCCGGAGACCGTGAGCGCGGTCTACGGCCAGGAGGCGCTCCGCTTCGGGCCCGACTATCTGATCCCCAAGCCCTTCGACCCGCGGCTCGTCGTCGAGCTGCCGGCGGCCGTCGCGAAGGCCGCGATCGAGAGCGGGGTGGCGACCCGGCCGATCGCCGACCTCGCCGCCTATCGCGCACGGCTCGGCCAACGGGTGTGGAAGTCGGGCTTCCTCGTCCGGCCGCTCTTCGAGCGGGCGCGTGCCCAGCCGCAGCGGCTCGTCTACACCGACGGCGAGGAGGAGCGGGTGCTGCGCGCCGTACAGGTGGTGGTCGAAGAAGGGCTCGCCCGGCCGATCCTGATCGGCCGGCCCGAGGTCGTGGCGAGCCGGATCCAAAGGCTCGGCCTGCCGCTCGAGGCGGGTCGCGACTTCGAGCTGTGCAACCCGGACAGCGATCCGCGCTACAACGAATACGTCGCCTTCTACCAAGAGCGGCTCGGCCGCCACGGCGTCACCCCCGAGCTCGCCCGCGAGATCGTGCGGACCCGCCGCACGGTGATCGCCGCCATCATGGTGGCGCGCGGCGAGGCCGATGCGCTCCTCGCCGGCCCGGTCGGCCGGTTCCTCTCGCATCTGCGGCACATCCTGGACGTGCTCGGGCTGCGGCCCGAGATGCGCGAGGCCTCGGGCGTGCACGGCATCGTCCTCGACCGGGGCGGCCTGTTCGTCGCCGACACTTCGGTGGCCGAGGACCCCTCGGCCGAGCAGATCGCCTCGACCACGATCCACGCCGCCGCGATCGTCCGCGGCTTCGGCCTCGAGCCCAAGGTGGCCCTCGTCTCGCACAGCAATTTCGGCTCGCGCGACACGGCCTCGGCCCGCAAGATGCGGGCGGCGCTCGCTCTCTTGCGCGAGCGTGCCCCCGAGCTCGAGGTCGACGGCGAGATGCAGGCGGACACCGGACTCTCCGAAACGATCCGGCGTCGGCTCTTGCCGACTTCGACCCTCTCGGGCGAGGCCAATCTCTTGATCATGCCCAACCTCGAGGCGGCCTCGGCGGCCTACAACCTCGTCAAGGCGGTGAGCGAGGCGGTCACCATCGGCCCGATCCTGATCGGCCCGCGCCGGCCCGCGCACATCTTGAACGCCTCGGTGACCGCCCGCGGTATCGTCAACATGAGCGCGGTGGCCTGCGTCGACGCGCTCGCCCGGGGCGCGGTCGAGGCGCCGTGAGCGGGTCCACGG
>JAILZQ010000258.1 GCA_023512415.1 Geminicoccaceae bacterium
CGTGTAGGTCACGATGCAGGCGCAGTTGAGGGTGTGCTCCACCTGCGCCGCGGCCTGCGTGATCGCATCGGCCGAGGTCTGCCGGGCCGAGGCGTGGAAGGCATCGAGATAGACGCGGTAAAGGGCGTCGCGTTCGACCTCGGCCAGGATCCGGTCCATCATCGCCACCGCCTCGACCGGGTAAGCACCCGCCGCGGTCTCGGCCGAGAGCATCACCGCATCCGCCCCGTCGTAGACCGCGGTCGCCACGTCCGAGGCCTCGGCCCGGGTCGGCGCCGGGTTCGTGATCATGCTCTCGAGCATCTGGGTCGCCACGACCACGGGCTTGCCCGCTTCGCGCGCCACCCGGACGATCCGCTTCTGCAGCCCCGGGACCCGCTCGGGCGGGAGCTCCACCCCGAGATCGCCGCGGGCGATCATGATCGCATCGGCCAGATCGACGATCTCCTCGAGCCGCTCGACCGCCGAGGGCTTCTCGATCTTGGCCATGACCGCGGCCCGGCCGGCCACCAGCCGCTTCGCTTCGGCCACGTCGTCGGGGCGTTGGACGAAGGAGAGGGCGACCCAGTCGAAGCCCAGCTCCATGCCGAAGGCGAGGTCGCGCCGGTCCTTGTCGGTGAGCGCCGGGATCGGCAGGAGCACCCCCGGCACGTTGACCCCCTTGCGGTCGGAGAGCGGCCCGCCGGCGATCACCACGGTCTCCGCGGCCGAGGCGTCGGCGCGCTCGACCTTGAGCCGGACCTTGCCGTCGTCGAGCAGGAGCTCCGCACCCGGGGCGAGCACCCCGAGGATCTCCGGGTGCGGCAGTTGGACCCGGGTGGCATCGCCGGGCACGGGCTCGAGGTCGAGCCGGAAGGGCTGACCCGGCCGGAGCTCGACCTTGCCCTCGGCGAAGGTGCCGATCCGCAGCTTCGGGCCCTGCAGGTCCTGCAGCGTGCCGATCGGCCGGCCGCGCGCCTTCTCGATCTCGCGGACGATGGCGAAGCGGGCGGCGTGGTCCTCGTGGCTGCCGTGCGAGAAGTTGAAGCGGAACACGTCGGCGCCGGCCTCGAACAGCGCCTCGATCCGCTCGCGACCGGCGCTCGACGGGCCGAGCGTGGCCAGGATCTTGGTCGACCGCTCGCGGCGCATGCTCTCCTCCCCCGCTCGGCTCGGGACCGTTCCGACACCTGGTGCGCGAGCCCCTGCCTTTAGAGCATCGCGCGGGCGGCGTCACGCCGAGCGCCGGCCGGCCGGGCAATGGCTGGCCCCGCTGGCCCGGATGCGCTAAGGGGCATGGGGCCAATCGACGGGATCCCGATCCGCGATGCTCCACCGGCAGCGCCGCCGCCCCGGTCCGGCCCATCTGGCGAGCCTCACGCTCGACCCCGAGGGCCCGGAGCCGCTCTACCGCCAGCTCTACTTCGCGATCCGTGACGCGATCCTGACCGGTCGGCTGCAGCCGGGCGCCCGGCTGCCGGCGAGCCGCACGCTCGCCCGCGACCTGGGCGTCTCGCGCAACACCGTCCTCGCCGCCTTCGAGCAGCTCGCCGCCGAGGGCTATCTGGGCGGCCGGGTGGGCGCCGGCTCCTATGTGAGCCGGGCGCTCCCCGAAGAAGCCTTGACCGCCCGCGCGGTCGCCGCCCCCTCGCCCGCGAGCCCGGCACCCGGCCCCTCGGCGCGCGGCCGGCGGCTCGTCGGGTTGGCGCGCGGCACCGCCCGCGCGCGGCCCTTCGCGCCCGGGCTGCCCGAGCTCGCCGCCTTCCCCTTCGAGGATTTCGCCCGGCTCCTGCAGCGCCATTGGCGCGCACCGCCGGCCGCCTTCCTGATCGGCGCCGACCCGATGGGCTGGCGGCCCTTGCGCGAGGCCTTGGCGGCGCATCTCGGGGCGGCCCGCGCGGTCCGCTGCACGGCCGATCAGGTGCTCATCGTGAGCGGCGCCCAGCAGGCGCTCGACCTGGCGGCACGGGTGCTGGTCGACCCGGGTGACCGGGTGTGGGTCGAGGAGCCGGGCTATGCCGGGCTCGAGGGTGCGCTGTTGGCCGCCGGCGCCGAGCTCGTGCCGGTGCCAGTCGACGCCGAGGGGCTGTCGGTCGAGGCCGGCCGCCGGCTCGCACCCGACGCGCGGATGGCCTGCGTGGCGCCGAGCCACCAATACCCGCTCGGGATCACGATGAGCCTCGCCCGGCGGCTCGAGCTCCTGGAATGGGCGCGCACCGCCGACGCCTTCGTCCTCGAGGACGATTACGACAGCGAATACCGCTACGCCGGCCGGCCGCTCGCCGCACTCCAGGGCCTCGATGCCGACGGCCGGGTGATCTACGTCGGCACGATGAGCAAGATCATGTTCCCGGCGCTCCGGCTCGGCTACATGGTCGTGCCGGCGCACCTGGTCGACGCCTTCGCCGCGGTCCGGCGGATCACCGACACCCACCCGCCGATGCTCGCCCAGCCGGCCTTGGCCGAGTTCGTCGCCGACGGCCGGCTCGCCCAGCACATCCGCCGGATGCGCGCGCTCTACGCCGAGCGCCAGGCGCGCTTCCTCGAGCTCGCAGCCGAGATCCTCGGGCCGGCGCTCGAGCTGCGCCCGGCCGAGGCCGGGATGCACCTCGTGGGCTGGCTGCCGAGCGGGGTCGACGACCGGGCGGTGGCCGCAGCCGCCGCCCGGCGCGGCGTCGAGGCCCCGGCCCTTTCCACCTTCTATCGGGGCAGCCCGCCGCGGCCGGGGCTCTTGCTGGGCTATGCCGGGGTGGGCGAGGCCGAGACCCGCCGGGGGCTCGCCGAGCTCGCCCGGGCGATCCGCGAGGTCGCGACGGAAAGCCGGCGCGCCGCTTGAGGGCGTCGGGCGGCGGGGCCGCCGCGGCACGCCCGGCCGCGCGCGAACGACGCCGAGCCTCGCCCGGTCG
>JAILZQ010000052.1 GCA_023512415.1 Geminicoccaceae bacterium
GTCCCGACCGCGCGCCGGCGACGGGCGGGCTCCGCCCGCCCCGGCGGGTCGCTCAGACGTCGTTGCCGAGGAACGGCTGGTGCAACAGGATGACGGCTGCCTGGGCGAGTTCGGGCAGGCCTCCCGAGTTCGAGGCGAGGATGCCGTGCGCGAAGAAGAAGGCCTGGATCGGCAGGCTCGCCACGGTGTTGCCGGCGGCCACCCGGTCGAGCTGCTCGTCGCCGAGCAGGATCGGTCCGGTCGGCTGGGGCTGCGGCTCGGCGGCGAGCGCCGTCCCGGACATGGCGCTGGCCACGAGCGCCGCGCAGGCGAGGGTCTTGAGCATCGACGTGTCCTCCACGGATCGGCCGCCCCTCGGGGGCGAGGGGGTCCACGCAAAGGATGCTCCGCACGGCCACGCCGCGAGGCAAGGGCGCAAAGGTGGTAGCGCCGGCTACGCCTTCCGTGCCGGCGGCGGCCCGCGGCGACGCGGCGCCCGACCGTGGCGGCACGGCCATCGACGGCAGCGGGCGCGGCGGGCATGTTCGGAGCCGGCCGGATCGCGACCCCAGCCGGAGACGCTGCCGCATTGAACGCTCCCTCGAGCGGTTGATCTTCGCCAGCCGTTGGCTCATGGCGCCGTTCTACGTCGGCCTCGTCCTCGCGCTCGCCATGTTGCTCGTCAAGTTCGTCCAGGAACTCGTGCACTACATCCCCGGCGTGCTGGCGATGAAGGAGAGCGATCTGGTTCTCGCTGTCCTCGCGCTCGTGGATCTCACGCTCGCCGGCGCGCTCGTCTTGATGGTGATCTTCTCGGGTTACGAGAATTTCGTCTCGAAGATCGACACGGCCGATCAGGGCGACCGGCCCGATTGGATGGGAACGCTCGATTTTTCGGGGCTCAAGCTCAAACTCGTGGCCTCGATCGTCGCGATCTCGGCGATCCATCTGTTGAAGGCCTTCATGAACGTGAGCGCGGTGAGCAAAGACGACATTTTCTGGCTGGTCGTCGTCCACATGGCCTTCGTCGTCTCGGGCGTGCTGTTGGCGCTGATGGACTGGATCTCGGAAAAAGCGAAGAGCGCGCACGGCTGAGTCGCTCGTGCGACGGGCCTTGTCGGGCCCCTGGCGACCCGGTTAAGCGGGCGACGGGAGCGATCAGGGGAGGTGAACGATGCGCAAGATCGCGCTTTCGGCCGTGGCGGCTCTGACACTCGTGGCGGCGATGCCGGCCTCGGCCGAGACGCTGCGGTTGATGACCGGACCGCAAGGCGGGGTGTGGGTGCCGCTCGGCGGCGCGCTCAAAGGCATGTGGGAGAAGGCGTTGCCCGGTGTGACCGTGCAGACCCTGCCGGGGGCCGGGATCGCGAACGTGCGCGGCGTCGACGAGGGCAAGGCCGAGATCGGCTTCGGCAACACGATCTCGACGGTCGACGGATTCAACGGCGTGGCGCCGTTCCCCAAGAAGACCGAGAACGTCTGCAACCTCGCCACCCTCTATCCGCAATATTTCCAGATCGTCGTTTTGGCCGACGCCGGCATCAAGTCGGTCGCCGACCTCAAGGGCAAGAGTCTGGCCGCGCAGACCCGCGGCAACACCGCGGAGGTCGTGACCCAGCACGTGCTGCAGGTCTTCGGGCTCTCGTACAACGACCTCAAGGTCAACTTCATGGCTTCCTATACCGACGCCGTCTCGCTCATGAAGGACGGCCACGCCCAAGCCTTCACCCTCGGCACCACGATCCCTTCGGGCGCGGTCATGGACCTGGCTTCGGCGCGCGACATCGAGCTCCTGTCGCTCGACGACGAAAAGATCGCCGCCTTGCGCAAGATCAACCCCGGCTATGCCGCGGTCACCATCCCGGCCGGGACCTATCCGAAGCAAGGCAAGGACGTGCAGGCCGTGGGCTACGCCACGCATCTCTTCGTCTCCTGCAAGCTGCCCGAAGCGCAGGTGACGAAGATGCTCGAAGCGATGGTCGCGAACTTGGCAGATCTCGTCGCAGTCAACAAGGCGATCCAGGGCTTGACCCCGAAGGCCATGGCGCAGGACATCGGCGTGCCGTTCCACCCCGGCGCGGTCGCCTTCTACAAGGCGCGCGGCGTCCTTTGAGCGGCGACGCCCCCGGGGCGGACCGGCTCCCGGGCGGGAGCGGCCGTTGAGCCAGGAGGTGCCGGCGGCCGCCGCCGGTCCGTGGCGGTCGCTCGTGCGGGCGATCGCGGTCGCCATGGCGCTCTGGCACCTCTGGGTGGCCGCGATGGGGCCGCCCGAAGCGATGATCTTCCGCGCCCTCCACCTCCTCTTCGCGTTTCTGCTCGTCTTCCTCTCGGTCCCGACACGCCGCGGCCGCGCCCGTCCCGGGCCGGAAGATCTCGTGCTCGTGGCGCTGGGTGCCGCCGTCGCACTCTATCCGCTCTGGACCTACGAGCAGATCGTCAACCGTATCCCCTACATCGACGAGCCCACGACGCTCGACCTCCTGGCGGCCGGGCTCGCCGTGCTGCTCGTCCTCGAAGGGACCCGCCGACTGCTCGGCTGGGCCCTGCCGCTCACCGCCGCCGCCTTCATCGGCTACGCGCTGTTCTTCACGACCGTCGACGCCGCGACGCTGCTCGATCAGCTCTACCTCACGACCGAAGGGATCTTCGGCACGGTGCTCGGCGTGTCGGCGGCCTATGTCGTCGTCTTCGTGCTGTTCGGCAGCTTCATGGAACGGTCCGGCACCGGCCGGCTCTTCATGGACTTCGCGATCGCCGCCACCGGCCGCAGCGCGGGTGGGCCGGGCAAGGTGGCGGTCGTCTCCTCCTCGCTCTTCGGCACGGTGTCGGGCAGTGCCGTGGCCAACGTGATGGTGACGGGCCAGATCACCATCCCGCTCATGAAGCGGACCGGCTTCCGCCCGTCCTTCGCCGCGGCGGTCGAAGCGGTGGCCTCGACCGGCGGGCAGATCATGCCGCCCGTGATGGGAGCCGCGGCCTTCGTGATGGCCGAGTTCCTGGGAGTCTCCTACCTGCAGGTGACGATCTGGGCCCTCGTCCCCGCTCTCCTGTTCTATCTCGCGGCCTTCACCACCGTGCACCTCGAAGCCCGTCGCGAGGGGCTCGCGGGCCTGCCCGAAAGCGAGGTGCCCCGTCTCGCCCGGGTCGTGCGCGAACGCGGCCACCTGTTCGCGCCGATCGCGCTGCTCCTGGGCACGCTGCTGGCCGGCTACAGCGCGCCGCGGGCCGCGCTCTTCGGCCTCCTCGCCTGCTTCCCGGTGGCGCTCCTGCGGCGCGGCACGCGCGAGGGGATCGGCCTCGGCGCGCTCCTCGACGCCCTCGAAGACGGTGCACGCAACACGATCCCCGTGGCGATGGCCTGCGCCTGCGCCGGGATCGTCATCGGCACGATCGCCTTGACCGGGCTCGGCATCGGCTTGACCGCCCTGCTCGTCACCCTCGCGCAGAACAGCCTGGTCGTAGCGCTCCTCGTCACCATGGTAGCGGGCATCGTGCTCGGCATGGGAATGCCCACCACACCGGCCTACATCGTCATGGTGGCGCTCCTCGTGCCGGCGCTCGTCAAGCTCGGCGTGGTGACCCCCGCCGCGCACATGTTCGCCTTCTATTTCGCGATCCTCTCGGCGATCACGCCGCCGGTCGCGCTCGCCGTCTACGCCGCGGCCGGGCTCGCCAAGAGCGAGCTCTGGAGCACGGGGCTCGGCGCCGTCCGGCTCGGTGCGGCCGGGTTCCTCGTCCCCTTCCTGTTCGTCTACCAGCCCGAACTCTTGCTGATCGGCGAGCCCTGGCGGGTGGCGGTGGCGGTCGGCACGGCGCTGCTCGGCGTGCTGGCGCTCGCCGCTTCGCTCACCGGGCAGTGGCTGCGAGCTTGCGGCCCGGTCGAGAGGCTCGCCCTGGGTCTCGCGGCCCTGCTGCTGGTGAGCCCCGAGCGGCTAGCCGAGCTCGTGGGCCTCGGCTTGCTCGCGGGCACGACGTTCCTCCAGCTCCGGCGCACGCGGCTTGCGGTCCCGGGATCGTGAGGGCGCGAGGCGGGACACGGACGCTCGCGCGCCCTATCTTCCCGAGGAGGACAGCGACGCCGGGGCACCGCCATGCCGCATCTCCGCCGTCTTCGACCGTGGACCTTGCCCGAACGGTTCGTGACGCCCGAGCCCCTCGTACTGGGGCGGCGATCCTTCCTCGCCGGGGCCGCGGCGCTCGCCGGGGCGGGGCTGCCGGCGGAAGAAGGGGAGGCAGCGGTCGCCCGCAACCCGAAATGGACCGTCGACGACCGCAAACTCACCGACGAAAAGCTCGCCACCACCTACAACAATTTCTACGAGTTCGGCTCGCACAAGCAGATCGCCAAGGCAGCCGAGGCGCTCGTCACGAGGCCCTGGCGGATCCGGATCGACGGGCTCGTCGAAGAGCCGTTCGAGATCGAGTTCGACGAGCTCGTGGAGAAGGTCGAACTCGAGGAGCGTATCTACCGCCTGCGCTGCGTGGAAGCCTGGTCGATGGTCGTGCCCTGGACCGGCTTCCCGCTTCGCCGACTGGTCGAGCTCGCGCGGCCGTTGGGCTCGGCCAAGTTCCTCGAAATGCAGACCTTTTTGGATCCCAAGACGGCCCCGGGCCAACGCGCCTTCTGGTATCCCTGGCCCTACACCGAGGGCCTCACCATCGCCGAAGCCACGAACGAGCTCGCCTTCTTGGTCACCGGCGTCTACGGTAAACCCTTGCCGAAGTCGATGGGCGCCCCCCTCCGCCTCGCGGTGCCGTGGAAATACGGCTTCAAGAGCATCAAATCGATCGTCCGCTTCCGTTTCGTCGACAACCGACCAACGACCTTCTGGGAAGAGATCGCCGAACACGAGTACGGCTTCTGGGCCAACGTCAACCCGGACGTCCCGCACCCGCGCTGGAGCCAGAAGATGGAGCAGCCGCTCGGCGAGAGCGAGAAGATCCCCACCAAGATCTTCAACGGCTACGGCGAATGGGTGGCGCACCTTTATCCGGACCTGCGCGATCCGGTCTATTTCCGCTGAACGGGTCTAGAGCCGAACGAGCTCGAAGCGGTCGACGTCGAAGAGGCCGAGATCGGTGATCTTGAGATGCGGGATCACCGGCAGCGGCAGGAAGGCCACCTGGAGGAAGGGCTCGGGTAGCATGCAGCCGAGCGCGCGGGCGGCGGCCCGCAGCCGGCGCAAGGCGCCCGTGACCTCGGCGAAGGGCAGGTCGGTGACGAGCCCGGCGATCGGCAAGGCGAGCTCGGCCAGCACCCGCTCCGAGGTCGCCACCACGAAGCCGCCCTCGAGCGCGGCCACCCGGTTGGCGGCGAGCGCCATGGCCGCATCGTCGACGCCCACGACCGTGAGATTGTGGCTGTCGTGACCGACCGAGCTCGCGATGGCACCCTGCCGCAGCCCGAAGCCTCGGACGAAACCTTTGCCGATGTTGCCGTTCTTGCCGTGGCGCTCGATCACCGCGACCTTGGCGAGATCGGCCGACGGCTCGGCGTGCAGTTGCCCGGCGCGGCGCGGCGGGGCGGCCTCGAGCCGCTCGGTGATGATCTTGCCTGGGATCACCCCGATCACGGGCACGCTCGCTCCCGCCGGGGCGGGGACGGCGAAATCCGACGCCGCGAGTTGACGCACCCGTACGCTCGCCCGGCCGACCGGAGCCGGCCCCTCGGATCGGGCGGCGAGCGCCTCGGCGGCGGGCCTGCCCGCCACGAGGACCTCGGAGACCGCGCAGGTTTCGAGATCGTCCACGAGCACGATGTCGGCCCGCCGCCCCGGAGCGAGGAGGCCACGATCGGCGAGCCCGAAAGCGCGCGCCCCGGACCAGCTCGCCACCCGATAGACGTGGTGTGGCGGGGCGCCCGCGCGGATCGCCCCGCGGATCAGGAAATCGACGTGACCTTCCTCCTCGATGTCGAGCGGGTTGCGGTCGTCGGTGCAGAAGGCGAGGAAGGGCGAGCTGTCGGCCGAGATGAGCGGCGCGAGGGCAGCCAGGTCCTTCGAGACCGAGCCCTCGCGGATGAAGAGGTGGAGACCCTTGCGGAGCTTCTCGAGCGCTTCCTCGAGCCGGGTCGCCTCGTGCTCGCTGCGGATCCCGGCCGCCACGTAGCCGCAAAGACCCTTGCCCGAAAGGAGCGGGCAGTGGCCGTCGATCGGCCGACCGGCGAACGCTTCGAGCTTGGCGAGCAGGCCCGGGTCGCGGGCGAGCACGCCCGGGAAGTTCATGACCTCGGCGAGGCCGAGCGCCTTCGGGTGCGCGAGCAACGGGGCGAGGTCCTCGGCCTCGAGCCGGGCACCTGCGGTCTCGAACGGCGTGGCCGGCACGCAGGAGGAGAGCTGGACCCGAAGATCGAGGGCGAGCGCCTCCGCCCAGGCGAGGACCCAGCGGATGCCCTCGACCCCGAGCACGTTGGCGATCTCGTGCGGGTCGCACACCAGGGTCGTGACACCGCGCGGGAGTACGCAGCGCTCGAGCTCGCCCGGTGTGACGAGCGAGGATTCGACGTGCAGATGGGTGTCGACGAAGCCCGGCACGGCGATCCGGCCGCGACCCTCGATCACCCGCCGACCTTCGTAGCGCTCGAGCGTGCCGACGATCGTGTCGCCGCAGACCGCGATGTCGGAAGGCAGGAGCGCACCCGTGACGAGGTCGAGCAGCCGGACGTCCTTGATCACGAGGTCGGCGGGCTCCTCCCCCGAGCCCTGGGCGATGCGACGGGCGAGTTCGTGCATCCTGCAACCTCCGCTCGATGTCGATCCGGAGCTCACCCCAGTGGGGAGCGAACCGGTCTCCCGATGCGCCCGTTCGATGGTCGCGCCGTGCTCCGCGGCCGGCAAGACCGGGTGCGGTTCGAACGCATGCGTCGAGGTCGGCAGGGTTGTGTCTTCGGCTGGACTGAGCCGACGCCGCTTACCTCGACGCGCGGGTCGTCGGTGGGTCCCGCCCCCGGGGCCGGCGTGCCGACACGGATCCGCCGCGAGGGTCGAGCTCTGCCAACACGATGGTGGAGCCTGGTGGAGGAGACGCCTCGCACGGGAGTCGGATTTCCGGGCGCTGTTCCGGGTGTGGCGAACGGGTGCAACCGATTCGCGAAGGACGGCACCGACCGACGCGGGCCCGATCCTCGTCGCTTCGAGCCTTGACATTAGGACCCCCTCCGAGCGTATCCGGCGCTCGAGCGAGCGCCCGTTGCGGATCGACCGTCCAGCCCGACTCGCCGGCGCCCACCGGGTGGCTTTCCCGAATGCCCGTCGTCGGCCCGCCCCGCACCGAGATCCAAGCCCGGCCGGCCCCCGCGCCAGCCTTCACCGGCCTGCGCGTGGCGCTGGTCGATCCCGGCGACTTCACCCCGCCCTACGACGAGGCGCTGGCCCGCGGGCTCGCCCAGATCGGCTGCCATGTTCGTCTCTGGGGCATGGCCGGCCGGCCCCCGGCCGACCCCGGGGTCGCGAAGACCTGCCACTTCTACCCGCTCGGCTCCCGCCTCAGGCGGGCTTTCCCGGAGCCGTTGAGAGCGTTGGTCAAAGGCTTCGAACATTTGCCCGGGCTCTCGACCATGGCCGGGGTCCTGGAACGGGATGGGACCGATGTCCTGCACATCCAGTGGGCGCCCTTGCCCCTCCTCGATCGTCGGCTGGTCGAGCGGCTCGCGCGGCACGTACCGGTCGTCTACACCGTGCACGATTCCCGGCCCTACAACGGTACGCGCGGCGGGCCCGTCCTGTGGGGCCTCGACGGCTTCTTGGCCGCGGTGCACGCGCTGATCGTCCACACCGAGGAGGCGCGCGTTCGGCTGATCGCCGCCGGCCATGCACCCGCGCGGGTGCATCACGTGCCGCACGGGTTGATCGATCTCGGCGCGGTGGCGCCGCCCCGGCCGATCTCCCGCGACCGCCCCCTCGAGCTCCTGATGTTCGGGGCGATCAAGCCCTACAAGGGGATCGACCTCCTGCTCGCCGCCCTCGCCAAGCTGACCCCGGCGCGGCGTGCCCGTCTGCGGGTCACGATCGCCGGTCGGGTGTTCATGGATCTGGCCCCGTTCCGCGAGACGATCGCCCGGGAGGGGCTCGCCGGCGTGGTCGACTTGCGTCCCGGTTATGTTCCCGATGCGCAGGTCGCGCGGATGGTGGCCGACGCGGACGCGCTGTTGCTCCCTTACCGATTGATCGACGCGAGTGGCGTAGCCATGAGCGCGATCGCCTCCGGCCGGCCCGTGGTGGCGAGCGCCATCCCGAGCTTCGCGGAGCTGTTCGGCAACCAGCGCGGAGGAATCCTCTTCCCGCCCGAGGACATCGACGCGCTCGCCCGCGTGCTGGCCGATCTCGCCGACAGACCCGAGCAGCTCGTGCCGCTCGGCCGCGCGATGGCCGCGCTGCGGGCCGGTTTTCCGAGCTGGGTCGAGATCGCCCGGCGGACGGTCCAGGTCTACGAGCGGGCGCGCGAGACGGCCGGGCTCGGCCGGGCAGGCCCGCCGAGCCGCCCTGCCGGAGCGCTCGTCGGCGACGGTGGCTCCTCGCGATGAACGGGGATCGGATCCACGTCCGGGCGGCGCTCGCGCGGCCTCGTTCGCGGCCGGCGGCATGAGTGTCCCGCCCGTCGGCGGGGTCGAGGGAGAGGACGCGGCGCCGCTGCCGTTCGGCAGCGAGGTCGTCGCGCGGAGCGCCGTCTGGCGGGTCGTCGAGATCGTCGGCGGCGAGGGGCTGACCTTTGCCTTCACCTTGCTGATGGCTCGGCTGCTCGGTCCCGAAGACTTCGGTCTGGTCGCGGTCGGGACCGTGACCCTCGCGCTCGCGCTCCTGCCCGTCCGCTCCGGCCTCGCCGAAGCGCTCATCCAACATCCGCGGCCGAACGAGCGCCACCTGCACACGTCGCTCTGGGCCAATCTCGGCCTCGGCCTCGCCGCCACGCTCCTGGTCGCGGCGGTCGCCCCGCTTCTCGCCGAGTTGGCGGACAAGCCGCGGCTCGCGCCGATCCTCTGGGCGCTCGCTCCGGTCTGCATCCTCCACGGCCTAACCTTCGTCTGCGTCGGACTCTTGCGCCGTCGGCTCGACTATCGAGGCCTCGCCCTGCGAGCACTCGTCGCCACTGCGCTCGCCTATCTGGTCGGGTTCGGCCTGGCACTCGGCGGGTTGGGCCCCTGGGCGCTCGTCGCGGTCCAGCTCGTCAACGCGCTCGTGAGCGCGGCCACCGTGCTGCTTGCGAGCGGCTACCGACCACGTGTCCTTTTCGGGCGGGCCGAGGCCCGCGAGCTCGCTGTGGTCGCCGTGCCCGTCTTGGGTCAGGCCCTGCCGAACGCGACCGCCACCGCGGCCACGCTCGTGCTCGGCGTTTTTCTCCCGGCCGGCACGATGGGGCTGTTCTATCTCGGCGAGCGGCTCGTGCAGTCGCTCCTCATGCTGACCGGCGGCTCGGTCGCCGATCTGTCCCTGCCGGTTCTGGCCCGGCTCCAGGACGATCGCGGCCAGCAGGTGAAGGCCGCGCGAAGGACGCTCGAGCTCGGAGGGCTCGTCTGCCTGCCGGCCTTCCTCGGCATGGCGATGGTCGCCGAACCCTTGGTCCTCACCGTGCTCGGCGAGGGCTGGCGGGACGCGGTGCCGGCGTTGCGGCTCCTGGCGTTTTCGGGGATGGCGCTCGGGCTCGCCGGCGTCGCCGGTCAGATCCTGATCGCGGCCGGCCATCCGAGGTCCGCTCTCCTGGCCAACGCGCTCACCCTGGTGCCGGCCGCCGCCGCCACCGCGGCCTTGGCACCGGTCGGGCTCGTACCGGCGCTGGTCGGGCGCGTCTTGGTCCAGCTCGCTTGCCTGCGCGGCGTGGCCGGGCTCCTGGCGGCCCGCCTCGCGCTCGGCGTGGGCGAACTGGCACGGCCCCTGCTGCCGTCCTTCGCCGCTACCTCGGCCATGGGGCTCGTACTGGTGGCGCTGCCCGGGCTCGCGACCGCCGGGCTCGCGGCGCCGGCCCGGCTGGCGGTCGAGGTGGCCGCCGGGGCGGCGGTCTTCGCCCTCGCGCTGCGCCTCTTCGATGCCGAGTTGGTCGCCACCTTGTTCGAGTTCGTCCGCAGCGGCGTTCTCCGGAAGCGTCGGGTAGCGCCCCGCGAGGATTGATCCGCGACACCCGGCGACCGCGTCTCGATCCGCGAGGATGTCGCAGGAAGGGCGGAGAGGCTCGACCGGCTCGCTGCGGAGATGCGCGAACTGCGGGGTTCGATCCGCCTGGGCGGAAGTCGCGCGACGGACCGTGGCCTTCTGTCGGGGCGCGCTCGCCGAATGGGGGCGGGTCCCAGCGAGGCGACGGCCGGCGCGAGGTCGTCGCGATCTTGATCAAGAACAAAAGCAGAACTAAGAACGAGGCATGAACATAGCTCCGCCCCCCGCCGACCGCGCTGGCCGGCTCGCGGCGCTGCGCGCCCGCATCCGCGCCCTCGAGGGACGGCCCGGGGAGCTCGAGCGCCCGCCCGTCCGTCTCGGCCCGGCGGTCGATCCGCTCCTACCCGGAGACGGGCTTTGCCGGCCCGCGCTCCACGAGCTCGCCGGCCCGGCCGCGACGCTGTTCGCGCTCGCGATCGCCAAGGCCGCCCTCGACCGCCCGGGACTCCTCCTCTGGTGCCTCGACGAGGCCACGGTCGCCACCCACGGGATCCCCTGGCCGCCCGGGCTCGCCGCCCGCGGGCTCGACCCCGGCCGGCTCGTGCTGGTCCGCGCCCCCGATGCGCGGGCCACCGCCTGGGCGATGGAGGAAGCGCTTTCGAGCCCGGCCGTGGCGGTCGTGGTGGGCGAGCTCGCCCGCGCCGATCTCGGCCTCGGCCGTCGCCTGCAGCTGGCGAGCGAGCGGGGCGGCGGGCTCGGACTCCTGCTCCGCCCGGGCCCGCGCGACGGCGAGCCCAGCGCCGCGCGCAGCCGGTGGTGGGTCACGCCGCTGCCTTCGACCGACCGGTCGAGCCGCCTGCGGCTCGAACTCTGGCGGGTCAAGGGTGGCGCCGAGGCGGTCGTGGAGGTGGTGGTCGATGAGCGCACGCTGGCTCTCGCTGCAGCTCCCCCGCTGGCCGATCCAGCGGCTCGCCCTCCACGCCCGGCGGACCGGCTCGCCGCTGCCGGTTGACCGACCGCTCGCGCTGGTCGCGCCGGCCCCGGGTGGGCCCCGCCTGGTCGCGGTGAACGCGGCGGCCGAAGCGCTCCGGCTCGGCCCCGGCCTCCTGCTCACCGACGCCCGCGCCGCCTGCCCGACCCTCCTGATCCGCCCGGCCGAACCCGAGGCCGATGCCCGGGCGCTCGAGAGCCTCGCCCTCTGGTGCACGCGTTGGAGCCCGAAGGTCGCGGTCGACGGGCCCGACGGGCTCGTCCTCGACGTGCTGGGCTGCGCGCATCTTTGGGGCGGGGAGGAGGGCCTGCTCGCGTCCCTCGCTGCCGCCTTCGCGAAGCTCGGCCTCGAGCAACGGGCCGCGCTCGCCGACCGCCGGCTCGCCGCGCGCGCCTGGGCCCGCTTCGGCCCGGGCGGGATCCTTCCGGATCGACGGGCGCTCGATCCCTTCCCGGTCGAGGCCCTCGAGCTCGACGGCGAGACGAGCGCGAGCTTGCGCCGGCTGGGGCTGCGGGCGATCGGCGATCTCCGCCGTCTGCCGCGCGCCGCACTCGCCCGGCGCTTCGGCCTCGCCCTCGCGATCCGCCTCGCCGTTCTCGAGGGCGCGGAGGAGCCGCCCTTCGTCCCGCTCGTCGAACCGACCCGCTTCTCGGCGCGGATCGCCTGGGCCGAGCCGATCGCCACCCATGCCGGTATCGAGGCGGTCTGCTCGCGGCTCGCCCGGGACCTCTGCCGGATGCTCGAGCGGGCGGGGCAGGGCGCGCGTCGACTCGCCCTCGGTCTGCACCGGGTCGACGGGGTGGTCGCGCGGCTCGAGATCCGCACCGCCCGGCCGAGCCGCGATCCGGGGCATCTCTTCCGCTTGTTCCGCCACCGGCTGGACGGTCTCGAGCTCGGCTTCGGCGTCGAGCTCGCGATCTTGGACGCGGTCGAAGCCGTCGAGCTCCCGGCCGAGCAGCCCGAGCTCACGGCTGCGGTGGATGCGCGTGCCGCGGCCATCCTGATCGACCGGCTTTCGGCCCGGCTGGGTGCGGATCGCGTCCTCCGCCCCGAGCCGGTCGCGAGCCACGTTCCCGAACGCCGGGTCCGTTGGTGCCCGGCCGGGGTCGAGCCGCGGGCGAGCGCTTGGACCGGAAGCCCGCTGCGCCCTTTGCGCCTGCTCGAGCGGCCGCTACCGGTGCGCGCCTTGGCGCTCGTGCCGGACGGCCCGCCCCTGAAGCTCGAGGGGTCGATCGCCGGCCGGGTGGTCGCCGCTTCGGGCCCCGAGCGCATCCTCCCCGAATGGTGGCGGGCGATGGACGCTGCGGTGCGGCCCCGGGACTTCTTCCGCGTCCGGCTCGAGGACGGGCGCGAACTCTGGTGCGCCCGCGAGGGGCTCTGGGGCGAGCCCGAACCGCCCGTCTGGCGGGTGCTCGGGAGCTTCTCGTGAGCTCAAAGCCCGGACAGATCGTAGAGCTCGTCGAGCCGCACCTCGCCACCCAGGACCGGGCTCGGGAAGCTCGCATCGCCCTCGTAGGGCAGGTGTGCGATCCAGCTGTCCTCGACCTTGCGCCAGACCAGCACCCAGCGGCGCGCCGCCGAGACGAGCCAGATCTCTCGGACCGTCGGCAAGCGGCCGTAGGCCGGCACCTTGACCGTCTTGTCGAGCCGCTCGGTCGAAGGCGAGAGGATCTCGACCACGAGCCGGGGCTCCTCGACGTACGGCGCCTCGCGCGGCTCCTCGCAGGTGACGACCAGATCGGGGATGTAGAAGCTCGGGTCGGTTCGGCTCACGACCACCCCGGCGCCGGTGAGCACGCGACAAGGGCGTCGGTCCGCCAACTTCCGCTCGAGCACCGTGCCGAGGTTGGTCGCGATCCGTGCATGCGGGACGAGCGGCGGGTTCATCGCGACCGGCACGCCGCGGTCGAGCTCGTAGCGCGTGTCGGTGCCGTCGTCCCAGAGGAGGAACTCCTCGATCGTCATCCGGCGGATCTCGTCGCGCCGCTTGGCCATGGCTCGCTCTCCCGTTCGGCCCGAGCCTAGCCGATCGGGGTCGCCCTGTCGCTTGCCGGCCTCTTGAGAACAAACCAAGAACATGCTTTCGCTGGGCGAGGGAAACACCACCCATGCCCGCCTACGCCGAGCTCGAGGTCACGACCAATTTCAGCTTCCTCGAAGGCGCTTCGCACCCCGAGGAGCTCGTCGAACGTGCGGCCGAACTCGGCCTCGCCGCGCTCGCGGTCACCGACCGCGCGAGCCTCGCCGGGATCGTGCGGGCGCACGTGACCGCCGAACGGCTCGGTGTGCGGTTGCTGGTGGGGGCGCGGATCGATCTCGAGGACGCTCCCTCGGTCCTCCTCTGGCCCACCGACCGGAAGGCCTACGGCCGGCTCTGCTCGCTGCTGACCGAAGGCCGAAGACGGGCCCGCAAGGGCTCCTCGAGCCTGCGGCTCGCCGACCTCCTGGCGCACGCCGAGGGGCAGGTCCTGGGCGTGCTCCCGCCCGAAGCGCCCGCCGACGCGCTCGACGCCGGCTTCGCGGAGCTGTTGTGCCGGCTGCACGCGGCGGTGGGCGACCGCCTCCATCTCCTCGCCCGGTTCCTCTACCGGGGCGACGACCACGAGCGGATCGACGGGCTCGCCCGGCTCGCCGAGGCGACCGGGGCGCGGCTCTTGGCCACCAACGCCGTGCTCTACCACGACCCGGCCCGGCGCCCCTTGCAGGACGTGCTCACCTGCATCCGCGAGAAGGTGACGCTCGCCGAGGCCGGCTTCCGGCTCGAGGCCAACGCCGAACGGCACCTGAAGTCGCCCGCGGAGATGGTGCGGCTGTTCGCCCGTTGGCCGCAGGCGATCGGAGCCGGCCTCGAGATCGCGGCGCGCTGCCGCTTCTCCTTGGACGAGCTCGCCTACGACTATCCGGTGCGGGAATCCTACGAGGGGCGGACCCCGGACGAGGAGCTCGCCCGACGCACCTGGGAGGGAGCCGCCGAACGCTACCCCGATCATCTGCCGGAGAAGGTGAAGAAGCTCTTGGAGCACGAGCTCGCGCTCGTGCAGGCGCTGCGCTACGCACCCTACTTCCTCACCGTCCACGACATCGTCCGCTTCGCCCGAAGCCGCGGGATCCTCTGCCAGGGTCGCGGCTCGGCCGCCAATTCGGCGATCTGCTACGTGCTCGGCATCACCGCGGTGGACCCGGCCCGCGCCGATCTGTTGTTCGAGCGGTTCGTCTCGGCCGAGCGCGACGAGCCGCCCGACATCGACGTCGATTTCGAGCACGAGCGGCGTGAGGAGGTCATCCAATGGGTCTACGAGACCTACGGCCGCGACCACGCAGCCCTCACCGCCACGGTGATCCGCTACCGCGCCAAGTCGGCACTGCGCGAGGTCGCCAAGGTCATGGGCCTCTCGGCCGACGTCCAAGACGCGCTCGCCAAGACCGTCTGGGGCATGGGCCGCGAGGGGATGAAGCGCCGCACGCTGCACGAGCTCGGCCTCGACCCGGACGATCCGCTCCTCGCCCGCACGCTCGCGCTCGCCGAGGAGCTCTCGGACTTCCCGCGCCACCTCTCCCAGCACGTGGGCGGCTTCGTGATCGCCAAGAGCCCGCTGCGCGAGCTCGTGCCGATCGAGAACGCGGCGATGCCCGGCCGCACCGTCGTCGAGTGGGACAAGGACGATCTCGACGCCTTGAGGTTCCTCAAGATCGATCTCTTGGCGCTCGGCATGCTCTCCTGCATCCGCCGCGCCTTCGAGCTCTTGCGCGCCCACTACGGCCTCGAGCTCGACATGGCGCGCGTGCCGGCCGAGGACCCGGCGGTCTACGCCATGCTGCAAAAGGCCGATTCGATCGGCGTCTTCCAGGTCGAGAGCCGGGCGCAGATGAGCATGCTGCCGCGGCTCAAGCCGCGCTCCTTCTACGACCTCGTGATCGAGGTGGCGATCGTCCGCCCCGGCCCGATCCAGGGCGACATGGTGCACCCCTATCTGCGCCGCCGCGAGGGTCTCGAGCCCGTGACCTTCCCCTCGAAAGAGCTCGAAGCGGTCCTCGGCAAGACCCTGGGCGTGCCCTTGTTCCAGGAGCAGGCGATGCGGATCGCGATCGTCGCCGCCGGCTTCACCCCGGCGGAGGCCGACGGGCTGCGCCGCTCGATGGCCGCCTTCCGTCGCCGCGGCCAGCTCGAGCGCTGGCACGACAAGCTCGTCTCGGGCATGGTCGCGCGCGGCTACGACCGCGACTTCGCCGAGCGCTGCTTCAAGCAGATCGAGGGCTTCGGCTATTACGGCTTCCCGGAGAGCCACGCCGCGAGCTTCGCCCTTCTGGTCTACGTCTCGGCTTGGCTCAAATGCCACTATCCGGACGTCTTCTTGGCGGCGATCTTGAACGCCCAGCCGATGGGCTTCTACGCCCCGGCGCAGCTCGTGCGCGACGCGATCGAGCACGGGGTCGAGGTCCGCCCCGTCGACGTCAACCACTCCTTTTGGGATTCGACCCTCGAACCCTTGCCCCGGCGCGGGCCCCTCTCGCACGCCGTCCGGCTCGGCCTGCGCGAGGTCAAGGGCCTGGCGGAGGCCGAGGCGGTCCGCATCGTCACCGCGCGCTTGCGCCCCTACCGCACGGTCGGCGAGCTGCAGCGCCGGGCCGGGGTGACGCGTGAGACCCTCGCGATCCTCGCCGAAGCGGACGCGTTCCGCTCGCTGGGCCTCGACCGCCGCCAGGCACTCTGGGAAGTGCACGCGCTCGCCCGGCGGCCGCTGCCGCTCTTCGCCCATGGCGAGGCGAGCGAGCCCGTGGGCTCGAACCTGCCGCCCCTCGAGGCCGGTGAGGAGCCGTGGCTCGAACTGCCGCCGATGGGCCTCGGCGAAGCGGTGATCGAGGACTATGCCCGCCTCAGGCTTTCGCTGCGCGCCCATCCGCTCGCGCTGTTGCGCGAGCGGCTCGCCCGGCGGCGGTTCGTGGCCGCCCGCGAGCTCGCGACCATCCCGCCGGGCACGCGTGTCGCGGTCGCGGGCCTCGTGCTCGTCCGCCAGCGGCCCGGCAGCGCCAAGGGCGTGGTCTTCACCACCCTCGAGGACGAGACCGGCTTCGCCAACCTGATCGTCTGGCCGCAGGTCTTCGCCCGTTTCCGCACCACCCTCATGGTCGCCCGCCTGCTCGCTGCGACCGGGCGGCTGCAGCGCGAGGGCCGGGTCGTCCACGTCGTCGCCGACCGGCTCCTCGACCTCACCGACGAGCTTTCGCTGCTGCGGGGCGAAGCCCTCGACCCCGCCACGTTCGACGGCGCGATCGCCCGCGCCGACGAGGCCCGGCACGACACGCGCGATCCGCGCCGGGTGATGCCCGAGGGCCGGAACTTCCGCTGACCCCCTCGGGCGTCCCGCTCAGAGCCCGAACGGCTCGCCGGGTGTGGCGAGGTGGACCCGACCGCGGCTCACGCGGCGGGCGAAGTCCTGCGGGTCGCCGTGCAAGAGGTCGAAGGTGCCCCAGTGGATCGGCACGACGAGCTCGAGCTCGAGGAACTCGTTGCAGGCGATCGCCGCCTGTTCGGGACCCATCGTGAAGCGATCGCCCACCGGCAGGAACCCGACCTTCGGCCGGTAGAGGCGCTGAATCAACGCCATGTCGGAGAAGAGCGCGGTGTCGCCCGCGTGGTACACGGCGATGCCGTCGAGGGTGATCACGAAGCCGGCCGGATCCCCCATGGTCTGCGCCTTGCCGTCGCGCACGACCGCCGAGCTGTGGAACGCCGGCACCATGCAGAAGCGGACCCCCTCGTGGAGGATGCAGCCGCCCGTGTTCATCGGCTGCAGCTTCTCCACCCCCTCGGCGGCGCAGGTCATGCAGATCTCCCACTGCGCGACGAGCGTGGCGCCGTATTTCTTCGCGAGCCGCACGGTGTCGCCCAGATGGTCCTCGTGACCGTGCGTGACGACGATCGCATCGAGCCGCTCGAGGCCGCCTTCCCAGCCCTGCGGATGCTTCGGATTGCCGGTGAAGAAGGGGTCGATCAGGATGCTCTTGCCGGCGGCTGCGAGATGGACCGCCGAATGGCCGAGCCACGTGAAGCGCACGTCGTTCCTCCCCTCGGATGCTCGCTCGGGGTGGAGGGTGAACGAATCGTAAAGGGTTACGCAAGCCCGATGGCGAGCGCTGCGGGCCGGCTGCGAGCGTGGCAGGCTCGCGCCGGCCGGGGCACCCGGCGGTCGCGGGGAAGGGGAGGAGGCGATGCGGGGGATCGGAAGCGGGCTCGCGGCGGCGATCGTGCTGGCGGCCGCAACGGCCGTGGCGGCGGAGCCGGAGGTCCGGATCCTGCGCGGCAGGGGCTCGCCACCGCCACGAGCGGTCGCGGAAAGCCCGCCGCCCGTCCGGGCCTTCGCCGGCGAGCGGCTCTGGCTCCTCGACGAGGCCAGCGGGAGGCTCGCCGCGTGCCGGCTCGACCGGACGAGCCGCGTGGGCGAGTTTCGCATCCGTTGTGCCGAACGGCGTCTCGCGCCGAAGGGGAGCTGAGGATCGCGGCGTGGCTGTTGCGCTGCGGCAACGTGTTCCGCTGCGCTGAAACAGAGTGCAACACAAGTTGAATGGCCGCGAGGGACCACCTCCCTAAGATCCGCCACAGCGACAATCGAGGGGGTGCTCGTGGCCGCGCCGGGATCGGCGGCCGCGACGGCCCACGGAGGAGAGTACGGGGCCCGGCCGAACCGTGCGGCCCGGCCCTTCGAGCCGCGCAGAGTGCGCGTCGGGCGCGCCGCCTTCGGGCCGGCGCGTTCCGCCGCGTGAGGGGACGCCGCACGAGGGGGACCATGGTGCTTGCCACGCCGACCGTGAACCGCGCGCTGCCGTTCCGCACCGGGGGCTTCCGCACCCTGGTGGAAGGGCTCGATTACGCCGCGCGCGGCGAGACCGGGATGAATTTTTACAATGGCCGCGGCGAGCTCGAGCGGGTTCTCTCCTACCGCGAATTGCGCGAGCGGGCCGGGGAGTTGGCACCGCGCCTTTCGGGTCTGGGCCTCGCCCGGCTCGAGCGGGTGGCGATCGTCGCCGAGACCGGACCCGAGTTCCTTCTCGCGTTCATGGCCTGTCAGCTCGCCGGGTTCGTCCCCGTGCCGCTGCCCTTGGCCTTGAGCCTCGGCACGCACCGGACCCATGTCGAGCGGCTGCGCGGCATGCTCGAAAACTCGCGGGCGCGCGTCGCGATCGCCTCGGGAGCCTATCACGGCCAGCTCGTCGAAGCGGCGGTCGGCACCCGGGTCACGTGGGTCGGCACGCATGCCGAGCTCGCCGCCCTCCCCGGCCGAGGTGAGGGGCTGCAGCCTCTCGGCCTGGACGATCCCTGCTACATCCAATATTCCTCGGGCAGCACGAGCTTCCCCCGCGGCGTGCTCGTGACCCAGCAGGCGATCACCGCGAACGCCCGGGCGATCGCCGAGCACGGGCTCGCGCTCCGGCCGGGCGATCGCTGCAGCTCCTGGCTGCCGCTCTACCACGACATGGGGCTCGTGGGCTGCTGCCTGACGCCGGTGCTGACCCAGATCAGCGTCGACTATCTCGCGACCGCGAGCTTCGCGACCCGGCCCCTCTCCTGGCTCAAGCTCCTCTCAACGACCGGCGGCACCATCTCCTTCGCGCCGACCTTCGGCTACGAACTCTGCGTCCGGCGGGTCGGGGCCAACGGTCTTGCCGGGCTCGACCTGTCGCGTTGGCGGGTGGCCGGGATCGGCGGCGAGATGATCCGCCCGAAGGCCCTCGCCGAGTTCGCCGCGGTCTTTGCCGCCGCCGGCTTCGACGAGCGCGCCTTCGTGGCCTCCTACGGCCTCGCGGAGGCGACCCTCGCCGTGACCTTCGCCCCACTCGGCCAGGGTGTGCGCAGCGACACGGTCGAGCTCGGCGACGCGTTCGAGCGGCGTCGGCTCGCCGCCCCGGCCGGGCCGCGCGCCCGCCGGACCCGGGCCTTCGCGATCTGCGGCCGGCCCATGCCCGGCTATGCGATCGAGATCCGCGACGAGCACGGCCGGGTGTTGCCGGAGCGGCGGGTGGGCCGGGTCTGCATCCGGGGGCCGAGCCTCATGACCGGCTACGACCACAACCCCGAGGCGACTCGGCAGGTGCTGCTCGAGGACGGCTGGCTCGATACCGGCGACATGGGCTACCTCGTCGACGGCGAGCTCGTGGTGACCGGCCGCAGCAAGGACCTGATCA
Organism: Geminicoccaceae bacterium; assembly: GCA_023512415.1. Classification (GTDB taxonomy): domain Bacteria; phylum Pseudomonadota; class Alphaproteobacteria; order Geminicoccales; family Geminicoccaceae; genus JANXAZ01. Next base: position 19,234 of record JAILZQ010000052.1, read on the forward strand.
TCGTCAACGGCCGCAACATCTGGCCGCAGGACCTCGAATGGGCGGTCGAGCGGCTGCCCGGGGTACGGCCGGGTGACGTCGCCGCCTTCGCCGTCACCGGCGAGGACGAACGCGAGCGGATCGTGGTGATCGTCCAGTGCCGGACGAGCGACCCACGCCAGCAGGCCGAGTTCCGCCGCACGGTCCAGGCCGTGGTGAACCGCCAGGCGGGGACCGAGTGCGAGCTCGTCCTGGCCCCGCCCCGCTCCTTGACCTACACGACCTCGGGCAAGCTCAGCCGGGCTGCGGCACGCGCCGGCTATCTCGAGGGCAAGATCCGCGATCTGGGCGGCATCGTGCCCGTCGAGCCGGGGACCCCCGCCAACAGCCCGCGCGGCTCGCTGGCCGAGGTCGGCTGAGACGGCCGGAGCTTGGCAGAGGTCGATCCCGAACTCGTCGCGCTCACCGGGGCCACGGGCTTCCTCGGCCGTCACCTGGCCGGCCGGTTGCGCGCCCGCGGCCTCCGGGTGCGCGCGCTCGTCCGCCGCGACGATCCGGGCCTGGACGCGCTCGGCGTCGAGCTGTTGCGGGGCGATCTCGGGAACGAGGCGGCGCTCGAGGCCCTGGTCACAGGTGCCGGCACGGTCCTGCACGGGGCCGGGCTCGTGCGGGCTTCCAGCCCGGCCGAGTTCGAGGCGGCGAATGCCCGTGGCACGGCGCGGCTCGCCGACGCCGCCCGCCGGCGGGCAGCCGGAGCCCGCTTCGTCTTGATCTCCTCGCTCGCGGCGCGCGAGCCGACCGTCTCGCCCTACGCCCGCAGCAAGCACCGGGCCGAGGAGGAGCTCGCCCGCCGGGCGGGCGAGCTGCGGCCCCTCGTGCTGCGGCCGCCGGCGCTCTACGGACCGGGCGACCGGGCCACGCTGCCGATCTTGGCCCAGCTCGCGCGCGGCTTCCTGGTCGCCCCGCGGGCGCCCGCCAACCGCTTCTCGCTGCTGTTCGTCGACGATCTGGCCGAGCTCGTGGCCGAGCTCGTCGCCGAGCCGCACGCCTTCGCCGGACCGATCGAGCCGGACGACGGCACACCCGGTGGCTATCGCTGGCGGGACTTGGCCGAACGCGCCGGCGAGCGGACCGGGCGACGGGTCCGCTTGGTGGAGTTGCCGAAGAGCGTGCTGCGCGCCGCGGCCTTGGTCGCCGAGCTCGGCGCGCGTCCCTGGGGCAAGGCGCCGCCGCTCGACCGCGGCAAGGTCGCCGAGCTGTTCCATCCCGACTGGCGGGCGGCCGACGACGGCCGGCTGTGGCGCGGCCGGCAGCGCACGACCTTCACCGAGGGTTTCGCGCGCACGCTCGCCTGGTACCGTCGGGAGGGCTGGCTTTGAGCGGGGGTTGCGCAGCCCGGGTAAAGCCGCCATGCAGCCGGCCATGACGACCCCGGACCCCGATCGGCTCCTGGCCGAGGTGAGCGAGCTCGTCGCCCGCTTCGCCCCACCCGGTGCCAAGCTCGAGCGGAGCACCGAGCTCACGAGCGATCTCTCGATCGACTCGGTGGCCGCCATGGACCTCGTGATGGAGATCGAGGACCGCTACGGGATCGACGTGCCGGTCAACGAGATCGCCGATCTCGTGACGCTCGGCGACCTGGTCGACCTCGTGGCGCGACAGCTCGGAGCGCGCGGCTAGATGGACATCTTCGACAAATACGACACGCTCGCGGCACGCCGTGCCCAGCTCTTGGCCACCGGGATCGACCCGTTCCACCTCGAGATCGAGGAGCTGTCCGGCCCCTGCGAGGCGGTGATCGCCGGCCGGCCGACGATCCTGCTCGGCACCAACAATTATCTCGGGCTCACCTTCGATCCGGCCTGCATCGAAGCCGGCGTGGCGGCGTTGCGTCGCCACGGCACGGGCACCACGGGCTCGCGGATCGCCAACGGTACCTATGCCGGGCATCGCGCCCTCGAGGCCGAGCTCGCGGCCTTCATGGGTCGCCGCGCGGCGATCGTCTTCACCACCGGCTATCAAGCGAACCTCGCGACGATCGGCGGGCTCGCCGGGCCCAAGGATACGATCTTCGTCGATTCCGACTGGCACGCCTCGATCTTCGACGGCTGCAAGCTGTCGGGCGCCACGGTCGTCCGCTTCCGCCACAACGATCCGGCCGATCT
>JAILZQ010000053.1 GCA_023512415.1 Geminicoccaceae bacterium
CGAGGCGGCCGGAGATATGGCCTTTCGTTCGGCCTTGTCAATCGCTAGGAGGCACCCGCCGCCGCGCCGAAGGCCCCGCCCATGGCCGCCCCGCCCCACCACCGCCCGCCGCCCGCCGAGGGCATCTGGCTCTACGGCCACCACGCGGTCGCCGCGGCCCTCGACAACCCGCTCCGCCCCTGCCGGCGGCTCTTGGCCACCGCACCGGCGCTCGCCCGCCTCGGCCGGCTCGCCGAGCGTCCCGGCCTCGAGGTCGAGCGGGTCGGTCCCAAGGAGCTCGCCCGCGTGCTGCCCGAGGACGTCGTCCACCAGGGCTGCGCGCTGCTCGTGGGCCCCCTGCCGACCCGGCCGCTCGAGGCGCTCCTGGCCGGCCTCGGCGCCGAGGCGTTGGTCCTCGTCCTCGACCGGATCCAGGACCCGCGCAACCTCGGCGCGATCCTCAGGAGTGCGGCCGCCCTGGACGTGGCCGGCGTGATCCTCCCCGAACGGCGCTCCGCACCGCTGGGTGCCGCCTGCGCCAAGGCCGCCTCGGGTGCCCTCGACATGGTGCCGATCGTCGAGGTCACCAACCTCGTCCAGGCGATCGAGAGCTTGAAGCGCGCCGGCTTCTGGGTGGTCGGGTTGGACGCCCATGCCGAGCCTCCGCTCGAATCGCTGCCCTGGCGGCCGCGCCGGGCCCTCGTCCTCGGCTCCGAAGAGAAAGGCATGCGCCGGCTCGTGGCCGAGCATTGCGATCTGTCGGCCAAGCTCGCGATCGCCCCGCGGATCGACAGCTTGAACGTCGCGGTGGCCGCCGGCATCGCCCTCTATCTCCTTGCCCGGGGCCTGCCGCGACCTTAGCCTCCGGCGCGGCCGGCGTAGCTCAGCGGTAGAGCATCCGCCTTGTAAGCGGGAGGTCGGGGGTTCGATCCCCTCCGCCGGCACCAAAAAGGGCCGGAGGACGGGTGGCGGGCGACGGGCCGGGGCTGCGCCTCGAGGATCGACGGCTCCTCACCGGCGCCGGCCGCTTCACCGACGACACCGCCCCGGCCGAGGCGCTGCGGGCCCGCTTCCTGCGCGCCGAGCGGGCGCACGCCGAGATCCGCGGCCTCGACACCGGCGCCGCCCGCGCCTTGCCCGGGGTCCTCGCCGTTCTCACCGCCGCCGATCTCGACGCCGACGGCATCGGCCCGATCCCGGCGGCCGTGAGCCTTGCCGACCCGACCGGCCGGCCGATCCGCGAGCCGCCCCGGCCGGCCATGGCCCGCGATCGGGTGCGCCATGCGGGCGAGATCCTGGCGCTCGTCGTGGCCGAGACGGACGCGCTCGCGCGCGACGCCCTCGAAGCGATCGCGGTCGACTTCGAGCCCTTGCCGGCGGTGGTCGAGCCGCGCGCCGCCCTCGCCCCCGGGGCAGCCCGGCTCCACGAATCCGTGCCCGGCAACCTGGCGATCGACTGGCGAGTGGGCGACGAGCGGGCGGTCGAGGCCGCTTTCGCCCGCGCCGCACGGATCGTTCGGCTCGACCGGCGCGCCGCCCGGATCGCCGCCTGCTATCTGGAGCCGCGGGCGGTCTGGGCCCGCCACGATCCGGCGAGCGGCGTCACCACCGTGACCGTGGCGAGCCAGGGCGCGCATCTTCAAAAGACCCTGCTCCTGCGCGCGCTCGGTTGGGATCCCGCGAGCCTGCGGGTCGTCACCGAAGACGTGGGCGGCGGCTTCGGCCCGAAACTGCCGCTCTACCCCGAGACCGTGCTGCTCGCCTGGGCCGCGCGCCGGCTCGGCCGGCCGGTCCGCTGGGCGGCCGAGCGGGCCGAGCATTTCCTGGCCGACGGCCAAGCCCGCGAGCTCGATGCCACCCTCGAGCTCGCCCTCGACGCCGAGGGCCGCATCCTCGCGCTGCGCGTGGACGCCGTGGCCGGGCTCGGAGCTTGGCTTTCGAGCTTCGCGGCGATCGTCCCCACGACCGGCCTCGCGCGGGTGATCTCGGGGCTCTACCGGATCCCGGCGATCGCCGTGCGGCTGCGCTGCGCCTACACCACGACCACACCGGTCGATGCGATCCGCGGCGCCGGCAAGCCCGAAGCCCTCGCGCTCCTGGAGACCGCGGTCGACCGGGCGGCGGGCGCCCTCGGCCTCGACCCGGTCGCGCTGCGCCGACGCAATCTCCTGCGCCCCGAGGACTTTCCTTGGACCACCCCGCTCGGCTACGAAGTCGAGCCGTTCGACGCCCCGGCGCTTTTGGAGCGCGCCCTCGCGCTCGCCGACCGGCCGGCTCTTCCCGCCCGCAGGCGGGAAGCGGCGAGCCGCGGCAAGCGGCTCGGCTTCGGCCTCGCCTGCCATCTCCACGCGACCGGGGCGCTGCCCGGTGAATGCGCCCGGCTCGAGCTCCTCCCCGACGGCACGGTCGAGGCCTGGACCGGCACCCAGAGCCAGGGCCAGGGCCATGCCACGGTGCTCGCCCGGATCGTGGCCGAGCCGCTCGGGTTGGCGGCCGAGCGGGTGCGGGTCCGCCAAGGCGACACGGCCGAGCTCGCCGAGGGGCCCGGTACCGGCGGCTCCTCCTCGATGGTGGTGAGCGGCTCGAGCCTCTGGCGCGGTGCCCGAACGCTCGCCGAACGGGTCCGCGCCCGCTCAGCCGAGCTCCTGGAGGCGGCGCCGGCCGACGTGCGTCTGGTGGACGGGGTCGTCGAGGTCGTGGGTACCGATCGGCGGCTCGCGCTCGCCGAGCTCGCCCGCCGGGCGCAGGCCGAAGGTGCCCCCCTTCGCGTCGAGCAGCCGGCGGTCGATCCGGTGCAGACCTGGCCCGCGGGCGTCACCACGGCCGAGCTCGAGCTCGATCCGGAAACCGGAGAGGTCCGCCTCCTTCGGATCGTCACCGTCCTCGACGTCGGCCGGGTGATCGACCCGAAGCTGGCGGAAGGCCAGGTCCACGGCGCCGTGGCCACGGGGTCGGGCGAGGCGCTCGTCGAGCGGATCGTGTTCGAGCCCGCGACCGCCCAGCTCCTGACCGGTTCCTTCCTCGATTACGCGCTGCCCCGTGCCCGCGACGTGCCGGCCGTGATCGTCCGTTTCGAGGGCCGGCCCTCGACCCGCAATCCCCTGGGCGTCAAGGGCCTGGGGGAACTCCCGAGCAACGGGGTCCCGGCGGCGATCGCCAACGCGCTGGCCGACGCGCTCGGACCGGGCGTGCCGGCGCTCGACCCGCCCTTCACCCCCGAGCGGGTCTGGCGGGCGCTCCGTGGCCTGCCGGCGGGCTGAGCCGACGGGACGGGTCGCCGCGGCTCGTGCGGGTCCCCACGGCATGCTATCCGACCCGGTGATCGGTCCGGTCCGGCCCGCGGGGGGAACGCATGGCAACGGTCACGGGGTACGCCTACGGCATCAGCACGCGCAGTTTCGAGGATGCCTTCGGGGCTCTCGTCTCTTTGGAAAGCCTCGAGCGGAAGCGGCTCGTCGTCGTCACCGGCCGCAACTATAGGGTGAGCTTCGTCGGTTCGTTCGACTACACGGACGAATCCTCGTTGGCCCGGTCACCGGTGACCGCGATCGAGGCGGAGACGTTCACCGGCGAGCCTGTGATGCGCGTCGAGGGGTTTCGCGTCACGTTCGAGAGCCTGGTGGAGGGCGAATTCGAGGTGATCCTCGCCGGGAACGACGTGATCGTCGGAGGATCCGGGATAGACTTTCTCAACGGCGGCCGCGGGGTCGACCGGTTGGAAGGCGGGGCGGGCCGGGACTATTACTAGGTCGACGACCCACGGGACCTGATCGTCGACCCGGACGGCGGCGAGGTCTTCTCCTCCGCCCGCAGCTACACCCTGCCCGAGCCGCTCACCGTCTTGGTTGCCGCCCCCGGTGCCAAGAAGGTGACCCTGATCGGCAACGAGCTCGACAACTTCCTCTCTGGTCGCAGCGGCAAGGACCGGCTCGAAGGCCGCGGCGGTAACGACAGCCTCGACGGTGATCGTGGCGCCGACACGATGCTCGGTGGGCCGGGCGATGATTCCTATTGGGTCGGCCACAAAAAGGACCTGGTCGTGGAACAGCCGGGCGAAGGGGTCGACATCGTCCAGGCGACCGCAGCGTTCACCCTGCCTGCCAATGTGGAGAACCTCAAACTCGAAGCGCGCGCGGCGCAGGGGATCGGCAACGACGAGGACAACCGGATCGAGGGCGCGGGCCTCACCACGCTCCTCGACGGGCGCGGCGGCGACGATACGATCCGGGTCTGGATCTCGGGTGACAACGTCGCCGTGACGGTCCGCGGCGGGACCGGCGCGGACCGGATCCGCTGGGAGGGTCGCCCCCCCGACACGCGATCCGACACGGTGGCCGACTTCGCCCCGGCGGAGGGTGACGTGCTCGACCTCGATGCCCTCCTGCCGGCCGGTGCGTCGACCGACCCGCTGGCCTTCCTCCGCCTCGCCCCCGCTGCCGGCGGCGCCTCGCTCGAGCTCGACGTCGACGGCGCGGCAGGCCCGGCCGGTTGGGCGCCGCTCGCGCTCCTGCCCGGCATCGCCGCCGGGGAAGCCAGCCTCCGGACCTTGCTCACCTCGGGCGCGATCGAGCTCGGCTGAGGGTCGCGGGCCGGAGCCGCGCCTTTCGGCGGGAGCGCGGGACGCCCCCGCTCGGCCGGGTCTGGCCGAACGCCCCCGGACGCGCTTCGATGCCGCGCGAACCGGGAAGGATGCGATGAACCCCGAAAGCCTCGCCTGGAACGAGCGGCTCGTGGGCCTGCCGGGTGGTGCCGCTCGGCTCGACACGCCCGCCCTGGTCCTCGACCTCGACGCCTTCGAGCACAATCTCGCCGCCATGGCGGCCACGGCCCGGGCGCAGCGCGTGAAGCTCCGGCCGCACGCCAAGACCCACAAGAGCGTGACGGTCGCCCGCCGCCAGCTCGAAGCGGGCGAGGTCGTGGGCTTCTGCTGCGCCAAGCTCGGCGAAGCCGAGGCCCTCGCGCGCGGCGGTCTCGACCATCTCTTGTTGACCTCGCCGGTTTTCGGCGAGAGCAAGCTCCCGCGGCTGCTCGCCCTGCACGTCCGGCTCGCCGATCTCGCGGTCGTGGTCGACGATCCGCAGCAGGTAGAGGCGCTCGCGCAGGCCTTCGCCGCCGCGGGGCGGCGCTTGCGCGTGCTCGTCGACGTCGACGTGGGCTCGCACCGTTTCGGTGCGCCCTCGGTTGCCGACGCCCTCGCCCTGGCCCGGCGGATCGCGGCCGAGCCGGCGCTCGAGCTCGCCGGGATCCAAGGTTACGCCGGCTCGATCCAGCACATCGCCGATTACGCGGAGCGCGCGGCGGCGGCCGGGCCGGTCGCGGCGCAGCTCGCCGAGATCCGCGACGCCCTGCGCGCCGAGGGCCTGCGCTGCCCGATCGTCACCGGTGCCGGGACCGGCAGCCACGAGATCGACGCGCGGGGCGGCGTCTTCACCGACCTCCAGGTCGGCTCCTACGCCTTCATGGACGTCGAATATCTGGACTGCGTGCTCGCGGCCGACGGCAGCCCACGGTTCCGCCCGGCCCTCGAGGTCCGGACCCGCGTATTGAGCCGCCGGCACGCCGGCTTCGTGACGACCGATGCCGGCACCAAGTGCTTCGCGACCGACGGCCCGCTCCCGCGGGTCGTGGGCGGCGCGCCGGCCGGCTCGACCTATCGGATGGCGGGCGACCAGTTCGGCCGGTTGATCCTACCGGAGGGGACCGAAGGTCCGCCGCTCGGTGCGATCGTCCGCTGCCTCGTCCCGCACTGCGACCCGACGGTCAACCTCTGGGACCACCTCGTCTGCGTGCGCGGCGACACGGTCGAGGCGATCTGGCCGATCGAGGGTCGGGGTGCGGTCGCCTGAGCCGACCCGCCCGAACTCAGACCGAGCTGCCGACCGCCGCCACGACCGCGATCCACAAGAGGAAGGTGGCGACGAGCACCGGCCCGAGCGCACCGAACACTTCGGGCTCGGGGGCCGCCTCGGGCGAACGCGAGGCGGTCTCGGTGGACGGCTGGTCGATGGACGGCATGGCCACGCAGGCTCCGAGGGGGTCGTCGGGGCAAGCAGACGGGCGACCCTTTTGCCTCCGCCTTAGATCGACTACCCCGAACAAGTAAAGGATCCGTCACGATCGGCAGCCGGGGAAACCGGCTTCGTGGCAGGCGCACCACGGGGTGTCGTGGGCGAGGAGGCCGGAGCATGCCCCGACCGCCACGGGCGGCGGTTGTCGCCCCCCGGCCGCTCGCCTAGGAGCGGAGGCGGGCCGGAGGAGCGGGAGGCGGAGCCGTGCGGATCACCGACGTCGAAGCCCTTTATCTGCGCTTGCCGCAGATCCAGGCACGGACCGATTCGAGCCAGGACGCCTTGCTCGTGCGCGTCACCACCGATGCCGGGATCGTCGGCTGGGGCGAGGTCGACAGCTGCCCCTGGGCGGTCAAGGCGGCGATCGAGGCCCCGGTCTCGCACACCATCGCGGGCGGTCTGCGCCAGCTCTTGATCGGCGAGGACCCGCTCGAGATCGGCCGGCTGTGGAAGAAGATGTACGAGGCCACGCTCTATTGCGGGCGGGACGGCCTGTTCGTCCACGCCATGGCCGGGATCGACCTGGCGCTCTGGGACATCAAGGGCAAAGCCCTCGGCCGGCCGGTCTGGGACCTGGCGGGCGGCAAGTTCCGCGACAAGATCCGCGTCTACGCCTCGAACATGTTCCGCTTCACGCCCGGGGAGACCGCCGATCGGGTGCGCTGGTGCAAGGATCAGGGCTTCACCGCCGCCAAGTTCGGCTGGGAGCCGTTCGGCCGCTCGGACCTCGCTTTCGACCTGCGCATGCTCGAGGCGATGCGCAACGCGGCCGGCCCCGACTTCGATCTCATGCTCGACGTCGGTCTCGTGTGGGACGCCACGACGACCATCCAGCGGGCCCGGGCCTTCGAGCCGTTCGATCTCTTCTGGATCGAGGAGCCCTTGCACCCCGACGATCTCGAGGGCTACGGCCGGGTCGCGGCACGCATCCACCAGCGCCTCGCGGCCGGCGAGGAGGAGTGCACGCTCCGGGGCTTCAAGCGGCTGATCGACGAGGGCGGGATCGGGCTCGCCCAGATCGACCTCACCCGCTGCGGGATGACCCAGGCCCTGGCGATCGCCGCCTACGCGGCCTCCAAGGGCATCCCGGTCGCCAACCACAATTTCACGACCGACATCAACACAGCGGCCTCGCTGCACTTCCTCGCGGCCGTGCCGAACGCCCTCGTGCTCGAATATTGCGTCGAGCCCTCGGAGATCAGCCGCGCGCTCGCCAAGAACCCGTTCCGGCTCGAGGACGGCTGCTTCCGCATCCCCGACTCGCCGGGCCTCGGCGTCGAGCCCGACCCGGCCTTGATCGAGAAATACCTCGTGCGGCAGCTCTGACCGATGCGCCGGCGCGCGGTCTCGATCCACGGCGGGGGTGACGTCCGTGGCGCGGAAGTCGGCGCCCTTGAACAGGAGCGGTGCTTCGAGCGCCCGGGCGAGGGCGTAGGCGAAGAGATCGCCGAAATTCAGCAGCGCCGGCGGCTCGCGACGGCCTCGGCCGAAGCGGCGCTGACCCTCGTCGGCCAGCCTCGCCTGCTCCCGGTCGACCGGGACCACTTCGACCTCGAACACGTCGAGCAGCCGGTCGAGCTCACGGCAAAGCTCGGGCCCTCGCCGGAGGAACGCGAGGCGATAGGCTTCGACCAGGGTCCCCGCCGAGACCGCTGGGTGCCCGGCAGCCAGCACGCTGGCGAATCGATCGGCCTCCGGCTCGGCCAAGAGGATGGCCATCAGCGCGGACGTATCGACCACCAGCTTCACAGGACAGGCTGGCCTTCCTCGTCGTACAGGTCCTTGTCGGTGAGGCCCGGCCGGAGCTCCGGGAGCGCCGCCACCCGGCGCTGGATTTCCCGTACGGCCGCGATCTTTTCCTCCACGTGCCCGTCCTCGAGCGCGGCCTCGCGCTCGAGCGCCCTGACCACCACCTCGGTCAGGCTGCAGCCGCGCCGCTCGGCGAGCTTCTGCGCAAGCTCACGGGCCCGCGGGTTCCGGATGTGCAGTCCCTTGGGCATCCTCCTGGCCTCGTCATCTCTCCCAACCCGCCTCGGGGGTCAATCGTGAGCGATCCGAGCGAGCTCTGTTACCTGCCCGCCACGCAAGTCCTGGCCCTCGTCCGGGCCCGGAAGCTCTCGCCCGTCGAGCTCGTCGAGGTGGCGATCGCCCGCGCCGAAGCGCTCGAGCCGAAGCTCAACGCGTTCGTGACGACGCTCTTCGACGAGGCGCGCGAGCGGGCCCGCGAGCTCGAGGCCGAGCTCGCCCGCGGCGGGCCGGTGCGGCCGCTGCACGGCCTGCCCGTGACCTTGAAGGATCTCCTGTTCACCAAGGGCATCCCGACCAAGGGGGGCTCGTGGCTGTTCGCCGATCGGGTGCCCGAGGTCGACGCCCCGGTGGTCGAACGGTTGCGCGCGGCGGGGGCCGTCTTCCTGGGCAAGACCACCGTCCCGGAGATGGGCTGGAAAGGCTGTGGTGACAGCCCGCTCACGGGCATTTCGCACAATCCCTGGAAGCAGGGCTACAATGCCGGCGGCTCCTCCACGGGGGCGGCGATCTGTGCCGCCGCCGGCATCGGCTGGCTGCACCAGGGCTCCGACGGGGCCGGCTCGATCCGCATGCCGGCCGCGTTCTGTGGCGTGTTCGGCTTCAAGCCCTCCTTCGGCCGGGTGCCCTATTGGCCGGTGCCGAACAACGACCTCATCTCCCACATCGGCCCGATCACCCGCACGGTGGCCGATGCGGCGCTCATGCTCGAGGTGATGGCCGGACCCGACGATCGCGACCAAACGAGCCTCGAGGCCCCGCCCGAGCCCTATCTCGCTCGCCTCGAGGCGGACATGCGGGGCAAGCGGGTCGCTTGGAGCCCCGATCTCGGCTATCTGCGGGTCGACGCCGAGATCCGCTCGATCTGCGAGGACGCGGCCCGGACCTTCGAGGCGATGGGCGCGGTGGTCGAACCGATCGCCCAGCCCTGGCCCGATCCCTGGCCGATGGAGCGCTGCTTCTACAGTTCGAACTATGCCGGCAACGTCGGCCATCTCCTCGACCGATGGGCCGACAAGATGGATCCGGGGCTCGTGGCGCTGACCCGCGACGGCATGGCCTACAGCGCGGCCGACTGGGTCCGCGCCCGCCAGCAGCGCGCCGAGCTCTACGATCGGGTCCGCGCGCTGTTCGAGCGCTACGATCTGCTCTTGACGCCCACCCTCTCGGTCGCCGCCTTCCCGGCCGGCCGGCTGATCCCCGAGCATTGGGAGCAGCACCCCTGGGAGTGGCACCGTTGGGCGGGCTTCTCCTACCCCTTCAACCTGACCTGGGTCCCGGCCGCGACCTGCCCCTGCGGCTTCACCGCGGACGGTTTACCCGTGGGCCTGCAGATCGTCGCCGGCCGCCACCGCGATCTCCTGGTCCTCCAGGCGGCCCGCGCCTTCGAACGCGCGCGGCCTTGGGCGCAACACCGTCCGCCCCTCTGAGCCGCCGCCGGCCCGTCACCGCGCCGTGGGGCGGCGTCGGGCGCTCAGGGGACGAGCCGGCCTCCGCAGGCGGCGCGGTCGAGCTCGACCGCCCCGGCGAGGAAGCGGGCGGCCTCGCTCGGCTCGGCCGGGCCGAGATCGAGGCGGCCGCCGGCCCGATCGAGCACGGCGAGCCGCGGGCCAACGGAGCCCTCCGCACCTTCGAGCCGGATCAGGCGCCGCAGCAGGCCGTCCGGTCCCACCACCAGGACGAGCTGCGGGAAGCGCATCCCCCAGCTCCGGCCGAGGCGCAGCGTGGCGATCGTCCGCACCTCCTCGAAACAGAGGAAGCTCGTGCCGTCGACCTCGCAGCCGGCGAGGCAGGGCTCGCGCTCCGGGTCGGGGCACTGGGCGAAGAGCACCGCCTCGGCGCGGTCGCGCCCGAGATCGCCCGGCTCGCCACGGCCGTCCTGGTCGTCCATCGCTCCCCCACTCGCCTGCGGGCGAGGCTAGCACGGATCAACGTCCCGCGCCGCGGGCCGGGGGCGACCGTCGCCGCCTTGCCACGGCCCTTCCCCGCCCCCTAACGTCGGCGGCCGCGTCGTTCGGGGAGGATCCGATGCAGCTCGCCGCCGGCATGGCCCGTCTCGGCACGGAGAGCGCCTTCGAGGTGCTGGCGCGCGCCACCCGCCTCAAGGAGGCCGGCCGCGACATCATCAATCTCGGGATCGGCCAGCCCGACTTCCCGACCCCGCCGAACATCGTCGAGGCCGCGGTCAAAGCGCTCAGGGACGGCCACCACGGCTACACGCCCGCGAACGGCATCCGGCCACTGCGCGAGGCGGTGGCCGAGGACATGTGGAACCGGCGCGGGGTGCGGGTCGATCCGGACCGGATCGTCATCGTGCCCGGCGGGAAGGTCACGATGTTCATGGCGATCGCCATGTTCGGCGAGCCCGGGGCGGAGATCATGTACCCGGATCCGGGCTTCCCGATCTACCGCTCGCTCATCGAGTGGACCGGGGCGAAAGCCGTGCCGATCGCCCTCCACGAGTCGAAAGGCTACGCCTTCTCGGCCGAGGAGGTCCTCGCTCAGATCGGCCCGCGCACCCGCCTCTTGATCGTCAACAGCCCGGCCAATCCCACCGGCGGCGTGGTGACCCGCGACGAGCTCGACCGGCTGGTCGACGGGCTCCGCGCGCACCCCCACGTCGCGGTGCTCTCCGACGAGATCTACGCGCGGATCGTCTACGACGGGGTGCCGCACGCCTCGATGACCGCCTATCCGGAGCTCGAGGACCGGCTGATCCTCCTCGACGGCTGGTCCAAGACCTACGCCATGACCGGATGGCGGCTGGGCTGGGGGGTCTGGCCGAAGCCTCTCGTCGAGCACGCGACGCGGCTCGCCATCAACACCCATTCCTGCGTGAATGCCGCCACCCAGTGGGCCGGGATCGAGGCGCTCAAAGGGCCGCAGGACAGCGTCGCCGCGATGGTCCAGGCCTTCGACCGGCGGCGCAAGGTCATCGTCGAGGAGCTCAACGCGATCCCCGGCTTCCGCTGCCCGATGCCGGGTGGCGCGTTCTACGCCTTCCCCAACATCACCGGGACCGGCCGGGATTCGCGGAGGCTGCAGGACGAGCTCCTCGAAAAGGTCGGCGTCGCGGTGGTGAGCGGAACGAGTTTCGGCATGTTCGGCGAGGGCTACATCCGCTTCTCCTACGCCGCCTCGACCGAGGCCATCCAGGAAGCCTGTGCGCGAATTCGCGCCTATCTCGAGCGCACCGCCTGAGGGTCCGCACCTTGGAGCCGCGCCTGTCGGTCGTGACGCTCGGGGTGGCGGACGTGCCCCGGGCGCGGGCGTTCTACGAGCGGCTCGGCTTCCGACCGAGTGGAGCGAGCAAAGCCGACGTCGCCTTCTACCGCGCGGGTGGCGTCGTTCTCGCTTTGTGGAGCCGGACGGCCCTCGCCGCCGAACTCGGTCGGGCCGACCCGGGAAGCGGCGTCGGCACCGTGCTGCTCTCGCACAATGTCCGCGCCCGCGAGGAGGTCGCGGTCGTGGCGGCGGCTTGGCAGGCAGCGGGCGGCAGCGTGCTGAAGCCGCCCGCCGACACCTTCTGGGGCGGTCACGCCGCCTGGCTCGCCGACCCGGACGGGCACGTCTGGGAGATCGTCTGGAACCCGCGCTGGCCGCTCGCCGCCGACGGGAGCCTCGAGCTGCCGTCGTGAAAGGGCCACAGAGCCGTGCGGACCGCGCGGTCACCGTCTTGTCGCGGGCCAGCCCTAGCACCATTCCCAGAGGGTGACGGCGGTCCTCGAACGAACCGGCCGGCACCGCGGGAGGGGCGATGGCGCTCGAGACCTTGGCCTCCGGCTTCTGCGCGCTCGGCGCACTCGCTCATCTCGGCAGCACCGGGCTCGTCGCGTGGCGCGCCGCACGTGATCGTCGGCGCCCGGCCGAGCCGACCGTCCGGCCGCCCGTGACCCTGCTGCGGCCGGTGCGCGGGCTCGAGAACCATCTCAAGGACGCCCTCGCCTCGAGCTTCACCCTCGACTGGCCCGAGTACGAGGTCCTGTTCTGCGTCAAGGACGCCGACGATCCGGTCGTGCCGGTCGTCGAACGGCTGATCGCGGCCCATCCCCACGTCGCGGCGCGGCTTTTGGTCGGCGACGATCCGATCAGCATCAACCCCAAGCTCAACAACACGGTCAAAGGCTGGCGGGCCGCCCGCTTCGACCACGTCGCCATGGTCGACAGCAACGTCGTCCTTCCCCCCGACTTCCTCGCCCGACTCCTGGCCGCCTGGAAGCCCGACACCGGCCTCGTCTGCGCCCCGCCGATCGGCGCCCGCGCCGAGAACGTCTGGGCCGAGCTCGAGGTCGCCTTCTTGAACACTTACCAGACCCGCTGGCAGCTCTTCGCTGATCTCGTGGGGACCGGCTTCGCCCAGGGCAAGGTCATGCTCTACCGCCGCTCGATCCTGGAGCCCCTGGGCGGGATCGAAGCGCTCGCCGCCGAACCCGCGGAGGATGCCGCCACGACCAAGCTCCTGCGCCGGGCCGGCTATCGGATCCGCCTCGTGCCGCGCCCGTTCGAGCAGGCGCTCGGCCGGCGGAGCTTGCGCGAGGTGTGGAGCCGCCAGGTCCGCTGGGCGCGGCTGCGGCGCGAGACCTTCCCGCATCTCTACGCCGTCGAGATCGCCTCGGGCGCCTTCCTCCCCGGCGTCGCCTGCGGCCTCTGGGCCTGGGCCGCCGGCATGCCGGTCCTGCCTGCACTCGGCCTGTTGCTCGCCTTCTGGTACGTGGCCGAGGTGGCCCTCGCCCGCAGCGCCGGCTGGCACGTCGGGCGCTGGAGCGTGCCGGCGATGTTCCTTCGCGACCTCGCGATCCCCTTGCTCTACGTGCAAGGCTGGGTCGGCAACGGCTTCGTCTGGCGCGGCAACGCGATGTCGCTCGCGGAACCGGCCGACGGCGGCTTGGCGGACGCGTCGTGACGGCGGGTCCCACCGATCGCGCCGCGATCCCGACCCGCGCCAACGCGGTCGCGATCGCCGCCACGGCTGGGCTTTCGCTCTTCTTGTTCGTGGGCCTGCCGCTGCTTTTGGACGGCCGGATCGGCCCGCTCGCGCTGCTCGCTCTTCTGCCGGTGCTCGCGATCGTGCCGCATTGGGCGGCGATCCACGAGGCCGTGCACGGGCATCTCCTCCCGGACCGCCGGGCCAACGAAGCGGCCGGCCGGCTCCTCGCGATCCTCTTCCTCGCACCCTTCGGGGCGCTGCGCTTCGGCCACCTCTCGCATCACGCCTTGAACGCCCGGGCGACCGAGCGGCCGGAGCTCTACGATCCGGCGACCACCTCGCGGCTCGCCGCGGCGCTCGCTTTTTATCCGCGGCTCTTGGGCGGCCTCTATTTGTTCGAGGCCGCGAGCGGCCTTTTGAGCCTCCTGCCCCGCCGCGTTCTCCGGCCGATCGTGCGCCGTGTCTTCTACGAGGGCTCGCCGGAAGCGCGCGACATGGCCGAGCGCGCCGAGCGTCGCCTGCTCGAGCCCGCCACGCTGCGCGCCATCCGGCTCGACGCGCTGCTCGTCCTCGCCCTGCTCGCCCTTTCCTTCGAGTTGTACGGCGCCGCCTGGCCGGTGCTGATCGTGGCCCTTCTCGGCCGGGCCTTCCTCGTCTCGCTCATGGACAACGCGCCGCACTATGGCGGCCCGCTCGCCGATCCGGGCCAGGGTTACGACATGCGCGCCCCTCGCCTCCTGAGCCGGCTCGTGCTGCACAGCAACCTGCACGGCACCCACCACCGCCACCCCGGGCTGCCCTGGACCGCCCTGCCCGCGGCCCACGCGGCCGATGGCGGGTGCGTCGACGGCCACTATCTGCTGCGGCCCTGGCGGCAGCTCAGGGGCCCGATCCCGCTAGACCGGCTCACCCCGGCAGGCGTGGGGGCACCGCGGTGAGCCGCGCCCGCTCGCTCGAGGCCCGGGCCGAGGAGCCGGCCGATCCGGTCGCGGCCCAGGCGCGCGAGGTGCTGCGCGCCTACGAGCGGATCGCGCCCGTCTACGACGTCCTGGACGGGCTCTACGAGTGGAGCTGGAAGCGCCGGCTCAGGGCCGAGTTGTTCGCCCATGCGCTGCCCGGCCGGCTGCTCGACGTGGGCGTCGGCACCGGCTGCAACATGCCCTTCTACCCGCCCGGCAGCGAAGTCGTCGGGATCGACGCGAGCCCGGCCATGCTCGCCCGCGCCCGGGCCCGCGGCCGACGGCTCGGCCTGCGGGTCGAGCTCCGGCAGATGAACCTGTTGGCGCTCGCCTTCCCGGACGGGTCGTTCGATACCGTCGTCGCCACCTTCGTCCTCCTCTGTTTGCCGGACGAGCTGCAGCTCCCCGCCTTGCGCGAGCTCGCGCGGGTCACACGCCCCGGCGGGCGGATCCTGTTGCTCGATTATCACCGCTCCTCGCGCACCGCCGTACGCTGGTGGATGCGGCTCCTGTCGGCTTGGCTGCGCTGGGCCTTCGCCGCCCGGTTCGACCCGACCACCGAGCAGCATCTGGCCGAGGCCGGGCTCGAGCCGCTCGTGCGCGCCCACCGCATGGGCGACGGCGTCACCCTCCTCGCGCTCCGGCCCGAGGCCCGCTAGCGGGACGGCGGCCCGGAGGCCGCCGTCCGCTGCTCTGCTGTGTGGAGCGGTGCGCTCAGGTGATGTGCGCGCCGCGGGTCTCGACGAAGACCGAGTAGAGCGACTGGGAGGCGGCCATGAAGAGCTGGTTCCGCTTGGTGCCGCCGAAGCACAGGTTGCCGGTGATCTCCGGCATGCGGATCAGGCCGATCCGGGTGCCGTCCGGGGCGAAGATGTGGACGCCGTCGTAGCCGTCGCCGACCCAGCCCATGCCGGCCCAGACGTTCCCGTCCTCGTCGCAGCGCAGACCGTCGGCGAAGCCGACCTTGCCGTCCATCTCCATGGAGGCGAAGGTCCGCGGGTTCTTGAGCTTCTCGCCGTCGACGTCGTACACCCAAATGATCGACTTCGCACCTTTGTCGGCGTAGTGCGAGAGGCCGGTGTCGGCAACGTAGACCCTCTTGTAGTCGTGACTGAAGCACATGCCGTTGGGCTTGAAGGGCTCGTCGGCGACCTTGGTGATCTTGCCCGTCTTGCCGTCGATCCGGTAGATCGCTTCCTTGCGGAAGGGGCGCGGATCCTGGTTGTAGCGCCGGCCCTCGTAGTTCATGAGGGCGCCGTAGCCCGGGTCGGTGAACCAGATCGAGCCGTCGTCCGGGTGCACCATGCCGTCGTTGGGGGCGTTGAAGCGCTCGCCCTCGAAGGTTTCGGCGAGCACCGTGACCTCGCCGTTCCACTCGTAGCGGATGACGCGCGCCGGCTCGTGGCAGAAGCTGATCTGCCGGCCCTGGAAGTCGAAGGTGTTGCCGTTGCTGTGGCCGGAGGGGAAGCGGTGGCGGCGGGAGACGTGCTCGTCTTCCTCGATCCACCGCAAATTCTCGTTGCGCGGGATGTCCGACCAGACGAGGTAGCGGCCGACGCCGCTCCAGGCGCAGCCTTCGGCCCAGAGGGTGCCCTTGTAGTGCCGCCGGATCGGCGTGTTGCCGAGCTTGTAGCGGAAGCGCTTGTCGAGCACGACGACGTCGGGCTCGGGATAGCGCACGGGCTCGGCGTTCGGGTCGAAGTTGCGGGCGAACGCGTCGGTCGACATGCCGGTGACCGCGGCGAGCGTCGCCGCACGGGCGAGGAAGTTGCGCCGGGCGGGCGAGTCCGGCTCGTCCTTGCGGACCACCGGCTTCGCCAAGTCGATGAAGCGGTGCAATTGGATGCGGGCCATGAGGCCGTCCTCCCTGTCGGATGTCCCGATCGGGCAAGACGAGCCTCGCCGTTCGGCAACCCGCCGATCGTTCGCTCGCCTCCCCGATCACGCAACATCTTAACCCGGCCGCACGCGCGCGCAACGGCAGCGGACGCGCAGCCGGCCAGCGCCCGGCGCTATTCCGCCGCGAGGGCGACGGGCTGTGGGGCGCGCCAGCGCTCGAGCAGCGTCCGCCAGCGCGCCCGCACCTTCGCGAGGTTCAGTTCCTTGACGTGGCCGAAGCCGCGGATCACTTCCGGCAACCGGGCGAGCTCGATCGCGAGCGGCAGCCGCTCGGCCGTGAGCCCGCCCACGATCTCGGCCAAGAGGGCCTCGTACTCGCCCACGAGGGCCCGCTCGGTCCGCCGCTCCGCGGTCCAGCCGAACGGGTCGAAGGCCGTCCCGCGCAGCCTCTTGGCCTTGGCGAGCCAGCGGAACGCGGCCATCGCCCAGGGGCCGTAGCGGCGCTTGCGCAGATGCCCCGTCCGCGGGTCGCGCTCGGCCAGGAGCGGTGGGGCCAAGTGGAACTCGAGCCGGTCCCAGCGCTCGAACTCGCGGGCGAGCTGGGCCTCGAACGCCTCGCCCGACATGAGCCGGGCGACCTCGTACTCGTCCTTGTAGGCCATGAGCTTGAAGAGGTTCTTGGCGACCGCGAGCGCGAGCGCTTCGCTGCCCGGGGCGATCCGCGCCTCCGCCGCCCGGACCGTCTCGACCGTCCGCCGGTAGCGCTCGGCCCAGGCGGCGTCCTGGTACTCGGTCAGGAACCGCACGCGGTCGGCGATCGTCTCGTCGAGCGAGCGCGGCCGCGGCCGCGTGGCGAGGCCCGCGATCCGCCGCACCGCCTCGAGATCGAAGGCCGCCCGCCGCCCCCAGAGGAAGGCGCGCTCGTTGAACTCGACCGCCACGCCGTTGAGCTCGATCGCGCGGAGAATGGCGGCCTCGGAAAGCGGCAAGAGGCCCTTTTGCCAAGCATAGCCGACCAGGAACAGGTTGGCCGCGATCGCATCGCCCGAGAGCGCCGTGGCGAGGCGGGTCGCCTCGACGAGCTCGACGTTCTCGGCGCCGGCCGCGTCCTCGAGCGTGCGCCGGAGGGCGGCCGAGGGCACGGTCAGATCGGGATCGCGGGTGAAGGCGCCGGTGACGACCTCTTCGCTGTTGACGACCACCCGGGTGACCCCGCGGCGGACGGTCGGCAAGGCTGTGCGGCCGGCGGCCACGACCAGATCGCAGCCGAGCAGCAGCCGCGCCCCGCCGGGTGGCACCCGTGGCGCGCCCACCGCCTCGGGCGTGGGTGCGATTTTCACGTGGCTCACGACCGCGCCGCCCTTCTGGGCGAGGCCGATCATGTCGAGCGCCACGAAGCCCTTGCCCTCGAGATGCGCGGCCATGCCGAGGAGAGCCGCGATCGTCACGACACCCGTGCCGCCGATCCCGGTCACGACGATCCCGTAGGCGCGATCGAGCGGCGGCAGCTCGGGTTCCGGCAGAACGGGGAACGGCACCTCGCGCGTACCGACCGCGGCCCTTTTCGGGACCGCGCCCTTCACGCTCACGAAGGAGGGGCAGAAGCCTTTGACGCAGGAAAAATCCTTGTTGCAGGCGGATTGGTCGATCCGCCGCTTGCGACCGTACTCGGTCTCGACCGGCTGGATCGCCACGCAGTTCGACTGCACCCCGCAATCGCCGCAGCCCTCGCAGACGAGCTCGTTGATCACCACGCGCTCGTCCGGGTCGGGGAAGGTGCCACGTTTCCTGCGCCGCCGCTTCTCCGCCGCGCAGGTCTGGTCGTAGACGATCGCGGTCACACCCGGGATCTCGCGCATCCGGCGCTGCACGGCGTCGAGCTCGTCGCGGTGGTGGACGGTGACGCCCGGGGCGAAGCCCGATGGGATCGGATATTTCTCGGGCTCGTCGGTCACGACCGCGATCGCCCGGACCCCCTCCGCCTCCAAGAGCCGGGTGATCGCCGGTACGGCGAGGTTGGCGGTCTCCATCTTCTGGCCGCCGGTCATGGCGACCGCGTCGTTGTAGAGGATCTTGAAGGTGATGTTGGCGCCCGAGGCCACCGCCGCCCGCACGGCGAGCGAGCCCGAGTGGTAGAAGGTCCCGTCGCCGATGTTCTGGAAGACATGCGTGCGGGTGCTGAACGGCGCCTGGCCGATCCAGGACGCCCCCTCGCCCCCCATCTGGGTCCACCCGAGCGTGTCGCGGCCCATCCAGGTCACCATGAAGTGGCAGCCGATCCCGGCCACGGCCCGCGAGCCCTCGGGCACCTTGGTCGAACTGTTGTGCGGGCAGCCGGGGCAGAACCAGGGCAGCCGGACGAGCCCGGCCGCGCTCCGCGGGAGCGCCGCCCGGCGCGCGCGCAAGGCCTCGACGCGGGCCGCGAGGGCCGGATCGCCCGTCCGCTCGAGGAGCCGTTCGCCGAGCGCGATCGCGATCTGCAAGGGCTCGAGCTGGCCCCAGGAGGGAAAAAGCGTCTCGCCGCGCTCGTCCGTCTTGCCGAGGACCCGCGGGCGCTCGCGCCGATTGTAGAGGATCTCCTTGGCCTGGCTTTCGATCAGGCCGCGCTTCTCCTCGACCACGAGCAGGAGTTCGCTGCCGCGCACCGCCTCCTCGAGCGCCTCGGGCTCGAGGGGGAAGGTCAGCGCCACTTTGTAGACCGCGAGACCCAGGGCTCGAGCCCGAGCCTCGTCGATGCCGAGCTCGTCGAGTGCGACGACGACGTCCTGCCAGGACTTGCCCGTGGTGGCGACCACGAGCCGCGCGCCCGGTTCGCCGAGCACCACGCGGTCGAGCCGGTTGGCGCGAGCGAACAGCTTGGCGGCCTGCATGCGCACGGTGTGCAGCCGCCCTTCGACCTCGACGGCCATGGGCGGCCACGGCATCTCGGGCGGGATCTCGATGTGCCGGCGGACCTTCGGCAGGAGCGCCTCGTCGGGCAGGACGATCCTCGGCCGGTCGGGGGCGACGGCGATCGACGCGGTGCTCTCGACCGTGTCGTGGATGCACTTCAAGGCGACCCAGGCGCCCGAGAAGCGGGAGAGGGCGATACCGTAGAGGCCGTATTCGAGGATTTCTTGTACGCCCGAAGGGTTGAGCACCGGCACCATGGCATCGACCATGGCGTATTCGGACTGATGCGCGGTCGTGCTCGATTCGCAGATGTGATCGTCGCCCAGGAGCAGGAGCACGCCGCCCTTGGGATCGGTGCCGAAGAGATTGCCGTGGCGGATCGCGTCGCCCGAGCGGTCGACGCCCGGGCCCTTGCCGTACCAGATGCCGAAGACTCCGTCGAAACGCCCCTCGCCCGCGAGATTCACCTGTTGGGTTCCCTGGCAGGCGGTGGCGGCCAGATCCTCGTTGACCGCCGGCTGGTGCACGACATCGTGCGCGGCGAGCAGGGTCTTGGCGGCGGTGAGCTGCTGGTCGTAGGCGCCGAGCGGCGAGCCGCGATAGCCCGTGACGTAGCCGGCGGTCCGCAGCCCGGCGCGGCGGTCGCGGCGCACCTGTTCGATGGGCAGGCGCACGAGGGCCTGGATTCCCGTGAGATAGACCCGGCCTTCCTCGAGCCGGTACTTGTCGTCGAGTGAGACGGAGAGGAGCTGGGTCACGTCGGCCTCGATCCTGATCGCAGGACGTCGCTAGCACGAGATGGCGCCGCGGTCAGGCGCGGGACAGGGCCGTTCGCGCATGCCCGGCCCTGGCGCCGGCGTGGCCGCTCTGCTAGGGTTCTGTTGCACGGAGGCCGCACATGACCCAGGACGAGGTGGTCGATCTGCGCTTCGTCGGCGAGCAGGTGCGCCGGCTCGGGCTGAAGGTCGGGCCGATGGAGGAGCAGCTGCGGCATCTCTCGTCCGAGCTCAGCCATTTCCGCCAGGCGATCAACCTGCAATTCCAGAGCATCGAGCTGGCGCTCAACCAGGTTCGGATCCAGACCAACGCGGTCGACGCCCAGCTCGCCAACCAGCAGCGCGTGCTCGACGAGCTCCTCGCCCGCCAGCAGGGCGTCGAGCAGCGGCTCGATTCCGTCGAGCAGCGCCTCGGCGCCGTCGAGCAGCGGCTCGAACGCCTCGATGCGATCGCGGAACGCCTCGAGGGTATGGCGCAGCGATCCGATGCCGTCGAGCAGCGGCTCGACGCTCTCGACCGGTGGCTCGATCGGTTCGAAGGTCGGTTCGACGAGCTGCAGCGCTTCCTGGTGGCGAAGCTCGGCGACTGAGCTGCGCGCCACGCCCCCGAGGCCGCCGATCAGCGCGGGCTCTCGCCCAAGAGGATCCGGCGGAAAGCCTGGGCCGCCGGCGGCAGCCGCCGGTGCGCGCGGTAGAGCAGGTACCAGACCCGGAGGATCGGGAAGGTTTCGACCGGCAGAATGGCGAGCCGGCCGGTCGCGAGCTCGAGCTCGATCGTCTGCGCCGAGATCACGCCGAGCCCGAGCCCGGCCTGGACCGCCTGCTTGACCGCCTCGTTCGAGGCGAACACGCAGGAGGCCTCGTAGGTCAGGCCGTGGGCGGCGAAGAGGCGTTCCATGGCGGCGCGCGTGCCGGAGCCCTGCTCGCGGACCACGAGCGGCTCCCGGACCAGCCGGGCGACCGGGATCGGTGCCTCGGCCAGCAGCGGATGGCCGGGCGGGGCGATCACCACGAGCGGGTTGTCCTTGAAGCGCTGGGCGACGAGGTCGGCGTCCTCGGGCGGCTGGCCGGTCACCGCGAGATCGGTGTCGCCCGCCTCGAGCACGGCCAACACGCTGTCGCGGTTGGCGACGTGGAGGGAGACCGCGATCCGCGGGTAGCGGCGGCGGAACGCGGCCAGGATCGGTGCCAGGAAATAGTTGGCGGTGGAGACCACGGCGAGCCGCAGCACGCCCCGATCGAGGCCACGGATCTGCTCGACCGCGGCCTCGAGATCGGCCGAGGCCTGGACGATCCGCCGGGCGTGGTCGGCGAGTTCCTGGCCAACCGGGGTCAAGACGATCCGCCGCCCGACCCGCTCGAGCAGCGGCAGGCCGAGGCTCTCCTCGAGATGGCGAACCGACATCGAGACCGCCGGTTGGGTCAGATGCAGCTCCTGCGCGGCTCTGGTGATCGAGCCGTGCCGTGCCACCGCGTCGAGGACGCGGATCTGTCGGAAATCGGCGGGCATGCCCGATTCTTAAGTCGGCCTTATGTGAGAAGCAACGAAATCTGATTGGTTCCCCACGCCGCTCCGCGCTACGCGCCTCGCTCGAGGCAGTGGCGGCTCGCCCACGCGACGACCCGACAGCGAGGCGGAGGGTACGG
>JAILZQ010000259.1 GCA_023512415.1 Geminicoccaceae bacterium
TTCTATCTCAGGGACGACGCCTTCCGGGTCGGCGAGTACATCCAGGAGGGCAGCTTCAAGGGCACGGTCGCGAGCTTTTCCTTGCGCTCGATCAAGCTGCGCCACCATCGCGGACCGCTGTTCACCGTTCCCTTCGGTCAGCTCGGCGCGATCCAGAACATGAGCCGCGATTGGGTGATCGACAAAATCACGGTCAGCGTCACCTACGACAGCGACCTCGACAAGATCAAGAAGATCATCAAGCAAATCGGCAAGGATCTTCTGGAGATCGAGGAATTCAAGCCGAACATCATCGAGACCCTGAAGATGCAGGGGGTCGATCAGTTCGGTGACTTCGCGATCCAGATCCGCATGAAGATGAAGACCAAGCCGGGCGAGCAGTTCACCATCCGCCGCCGCGCCTACGCCATGATCAAAAAGGCGTTCGACGCCAACGGCATCAAGTTCGCCTTCCCGACCGTCACGGTCGCGGGCGGCGGCGAGTCGGCGACGGCGGCGATCGCCAAGCAGGGGCTCGAGCTCGCCCGCCCCCAGCCGGAGGCGGCCTGAGCGCGCGCCGCTCGCCTCCGCCGCGCTCCGACCGCTCCCGACGCCTCAAGCCGCTCGTTTCCACTTGATCGAGCAACCCATCGAGGGGACCTGTTCCGCCGGGCCCCGGCCGGTTTCCGCCACGAGCTTCATCGCCTCGTAGAGCTCGCGCCGCGCCCCTTCGACCGGGCTGCGCCCCGAGGCGTCGAGCCGCCCCCGATATTGCAGCTCGAGATCGGCATTGTAGCCGAAGAAGTCGGGCGTGCAGACGGCGCCGTAGGCGCGCGCCACCTCCTGGGTCTCGTCGTGCAGGTAGGGGAACGGGAACTTCTTCTCTTCCGCCCAACGCTTCATGTTCTCGAAGCTGTCTTCGGGATAGGCGGTGGCATCGTTGCTGCAGATCGCCACGGTGTTGACGCCGATCGCCGCGAGATCCTTGGCATCGCGGATGAGCTTGTCGATGATCGCCTTCACGTACGGGCAGTGGTTGCACATGAACACGATCACGAGGCCCTTGGGCCCGACCAGGTCCTCGAGGCGATACCGTTTGCCGTCGGTCGCCGGCAGCTCGAACGGCTTGGCCTTTTCGCCGAAGTTGCAGATCGGTGCCACCGCCGCCATCGTCACCCTCCCGCTGCGCAGATTGGTCAGGAACCGACCGAGGACCCCGAGCATGTGCGATCTCCCCGCCGGATCCGCATCCACCCGGCCATATGGCACGGCCGGCCGCGCCCGCAACCCCGGCTCCGGGCGCCCGATCCGTCGCCCCCGGCGGTGAAGGGGCCGGCGCCGCGCCGAGCGCTGATCGCCTGGGCGCTCTGGGACTGCGCGACGTCGCCCTTCGCCGCGATCGTCGTCACCTTCGTGTTCCCCGCCTACCTCGCCCGCGGGGTGGTCGGCGACGAGATCCGCGGCACCGAGCTCTGGGGCTGGACGATGGCGATCTCGGGGCTGCTGCTCGCGATCCTCGCCCCGGTCACGGGCGCGATCGCGGATGCCGGCGGGCCGCGCAAGCCCTGGATCGTCGCGACCTCGGCTCTCGCCGCCGCCGCGACCGCCGCGCTCTGGCTCGCCACGCCCGAACCTTCCTCCGCTCTTCTCTTCCTCGCCATGGTCCTGCTCGCCAACACCGCACTCGAGCTCGGTGCGGTGTTCTACAACGCGCTCCTGCCCGAGCTCGCCCCGCCCGAGCACATGGGCCTCTGGTCCGGCCGCGCTTGGGCGATCGGCTACGGTTCCGGGCTCGTGGCCCTGCTCCTCGTGCTCTTCGTGTTCGTCCTGCCGAGCGAGCCGCCGTTCGGGCTGGATCGCGACGCCGCCGAGCACGTCCGCATCGCGGGGCCCGTCACCGCGGCGGCCCTCGTGCTGTTCACCGTCCCGCTCGCGCTCCTGGTCCCCGATCGCCCCCGAGCGACCGCGTCGTTCGTCGAGACGCTGCGTGCCACGCGGGCCCGGCTCGCCGCGACCCTGCCGCTTTTCCGGGCGCGACCGGCGATCCTCGTCTTCTTGATCGCCCGCCTCCTCTACAACGACGGGCTCAACACGCTGTTCACCTTCGGCGGCCTCTACGCCGCCGGGACCTTCGCGATGGACGTCCAAGAGGTGATGCTGTTCGGGATCCTCTTGAACCTCACGGCCGGGCTCGGCGCCTGGCTCTTGGCCCCGCTCGACGATCGGCTCGGTTCGAAGCGCACGATCCTGCTCTCGCTCTCGGGCCTGCTCGGCTTCGGGCTGCTCGCCCTCCTGGTCACGAGCAAGCTCGCTTTCTGGGTCGCCGGCGCCGCCCTCGGGCTCTTCGTCGGTCCGGTCCAGGCGGCGAGCCGAACCCTGCTCGCGCGCCTCGCACCCGAGGATTCCCGGGCCGAGCTGTTCGGCTTCTACGCGCTGACCGGCCGGATCACGGCCGCCCTCGGCCCGTGGGCGGTCGGGACCGTGACCGCGCTCGCCCAGAGCCAGCGCGCCGGCATGACCGTCATCCTGGCGCTCTTCCTCGCGGGCTTCCTGCTCGTGCTCGCCGTCCGCGAGCCCGGCCGCGGCCGAGTCCCGGCTCCGCCCGGCGCGGTGTGGCCGCGCGCGTGGAAGCGGCCGACCGGCGGGGGCGGGGCCGGGGTTTCTTGACTATATTCCTTTTTGCGGCTAAAGAGCCGCCACACCCTCCCCCCGCCGCGGAGCCGCCCATGCCCGCTTCCGAGCCCCGAACGCGCGGACCC
>JAILZQ010000260.1 GCA_023512415.1 Geminicoccaceae bacterium
AAGACGCCATACGACAGCCGCCTCGGTCTCGGGGGCTCGGTGATGTGTAAAAGAGCCAGCCCCGGGCGAGGACGACGCCTGGGGCGGGCCCCTGGGCGTGACCAAAGGGCTGATGCCGCGCTTCGGCCGCGAGCGGGTCCTCGACACGCCGATCACCGAGAGCGCGTTCATCGGTGCTGCGGTCGGTGCGGCGGCGACCGGGCTCAGGCCGGTGGCCGAGCTCATGTTCGTCGACTTCTTCGGGGTCTGCTTCGACCAGATCTTCAACCAGGCGGCCAAGTTCCGCTACATGTTCGGCGGCAAGGCGGTCACCCCCGTGGTGATCCGGACGATGTACGGCGCGGGCTTCCGCGCCGCCTCGCAGCACAGCCAGTGCCTCTATCCGATCTTCACCCACATCCCCGGGCTCAAGGTCGCGCTGCCGAGCAACGCCTACGAGGCCAAGGGTCTCTTGATCCAGGCGATCCGCGACGACGACCCGGTGATCTTTTTCGAGCACAAGGCGATGTACGACGAGGAGGCGGAGGTGCCGGACGAGCCCTACGCCATCCCGTTCGGCGAGGCCAACGTCACTCGCGAGGGCGACAACGTCACCATCGTGGCGATGGGCCGGATGGTGAACTTCGCCAACCAGGTGGCCGACAAGCTCGCCAAAGAGAAGATCGGTGTGACCGTGGTCGACATCCGCACCACCTCGCCGCTCGACAAGGAGACGATCCTCGAGACCGCGGCCGAGACCGGGCGGGTCGTGGTGGTCGACGAGTCGCACCCGCGCTGCAGCATGGCGAGCGACATCGCGGCCCTCGTCGCCCAAGAGTGCTTCTCGGACCTGAAGGCGCCGGTGAAGATGGTCACCGCACCGCATGCGCCGGTGCCGTTCTCGCCGGCGCTCGAGGATCTCTACATCCCATCGCCCGCCAAGATCGAGGAGGCGGTGCGCGGGGTCCTGGCGTTCGAGGGCTGAGGCGGGCCGGGCCGGGAGAGGGAGCGTGGCCGAGATCACGCCGATCGTGATGCCGAAATGGGGCCTCGCCATGCAGGAGGGGCTCCTGGCGGCTTGGCACGTGGCCGAAGGGGCGCGGCTCGAGAAGGGCCAGCCGCTCTGCGACATCGAGACCTCGAAGATCGCCAACGTCTTCGAGAGCCCCGCCCCGGGCCTCGTGCGCCGGATCCTGGTCGAGCCCGGGGCCACGGTGCCGGTCGGCAAGCTCTTGGCGGTGCTCGCCGAGCCCGAGGTCTCCGAGGCGGCGATCGACACCTTCGTCGAAGCGTTCGAAGCGCGCTTCGCGGCCGAGGCGGCGGCTGCCGCGGAAACCGCCCCGCAGCCGCGGATCGTCGAGGCGGGCGGGCGGAAGATCCGCCTCCTCGAGATCGGCGAGGGCGGGGTGCCGCTCCTGTTCGTCCACGGTTTCGGCGGCGATCTCGAGAACTGGATGTTCAACCAGGCCGAGCTCGCGGCCGGCCGGCGCACGGTCGCCCTGGACCTGCCCGGCCACGGCGGATCGAGCAAAGATCCGGGCGAGGGGACGGTGCCGGCCCTCGCGGAGGCGGTCGCGGCGGTGATGGACGCGCTCGCCATCGCCCGGGCGCACCTCGTCGGCCACTCGCTCGGCGGGGCGATCGCCCTCGCGCTCGCCCTCGATCGGCCGGAGCGGGTGGCCTCGGCCACGCTCGTGGCACCGGCCGGGCTCGGGCCCGAGATCGCGATCGACTACATCGAGGGCTTCCTCGCCCAGAGCCGGGCCCGCAAGCTCCGGCCGGTCCTCGAGATGCTGGTCCACGACCCGAAGCTCGTGACCGCCGAGATGGTCGAGAACGTGCTCAAGGCCAAGCGGATGGACGGCGCGCAGGCGGCCCTCGAGACGATCGCCCGGGCCTGCTTCGCGGAGGGCCGGCAGTGCTGGCGGGCGCGCGAGCGCCTGGGCGCGCTCGCGATGCCGGTCCAGGTGATCTGGGGCGAGGAGGACCGGATCGTTCCGGTGGCGCACGCCGAAGGGTTGCCGGCCGGGATCGCCGTGCACCGGCTCGCCGGGACCGGTCACCTCGCACACATGGAGAAGGCGGCCGAGGTCAACGACCTCGTGGCCCGGCTCCTGGCCTGAGCGGGCGGCGCGGGACGGAGCTCAGCGGGTCGGCACGACCGGGCGGCCGAGGCCCACGAGGTCGGCGGCGGGCAGCGTGCTCACCACCGCGTAGGAGAAGTCGCCGTCCTGCCAAGCGAGGCGGGCACCGCCGTCGAGCTTGGCCAACAGGTCGGTGCCGACCTCGCCGCCGGCGCCCGCGCGGCGGGGCTGGAGGTAGAGCAGGGCCGTCTCGCCGTCGCGCCGGTAGACCAGTACGCCGCTCGGCAGCCCGCCCAAATCGTCGATCCGCCCGCCGAGGAGGGTGAATCCCGCCGGCACGGGCAGCGCCGGGACCGGGCTCGAAAGCCGCGCCGCGAGCCAGCCGCGCACCTCGGTCGGATCGGTGCTGCGGAACTCGAGCGGCGGCTCGCCCTTGAGCCGGTCGAGGAGGGCCAGCGCCCCGCCCTCCGGCCCGCGCGGGTCGATCAGCCAGATGCCGAGCTGCACCGTGGCGCCCGCGGCGACCGCCGCCACGGCGAGCCCCAAGAGCCGCGCGCGCAGCCGGCGCGGCCGCGCCAAGGGCAGCGGCTGGGGCGCCACCGTCCGGCCGGGCGCCGGGGACGGAGCGGCAGTCCTGTCTCTTATACATCTCCGAGCCCACGAGACCTCTCT
>JAILZQ010000054.1 GCA_023512415.1 Geminicoccaceae bacterium
GTCTCGTCGAGCTCGACGAATGGCTCGGCCCGGCGGCCACCGGCCGACCTTCCTTCACCACCGCGCTCCGCCGGCTGCACGGTCTTTTCCCCGCCGATCCGGCCGAGCTCGAGGCGGCCCGGCGGCGCCTCGCCCTGGACGAGCTGTTGGCCGCCCAGCTCGTGTTCGCTCTCGAGCGCCGGCGGCGGGAGGCGGTCGCCAAGCGGCCGAGCCGGGGCGACGGTCGGCTGCGCCATGCGTTGTTGGGGGCCCTGCCCTTCGCGCCGACCACGGACCAGCGGCGGGCCGCAGCCGAGATCGAGGCCGCGCTCGCGGCACCGCGGGCCTCGGCCCGGCTGCTCATGGGCGACGTCGGCACCGGCAAGACGCTGGTTGCGGCGCTCGCGCTGTTGCAGGTCATCGAGGCCGGCCGGCAAGCGGCACTGCTCGCGCCGACCGAGATCCTCGCCCGGCAGCATGCGGGCACGCTCGGCCGCTGGTTCGCGCCGCTCGGGGTGGAGGTCGACCTCCTCGTCGGCGGCGAGCCCGTGCGCGCCCGGCGGGCGACGCTCGAGCGGCTCGCCCGGGGCCGGGCACCGATCGTGGTCGGGACGCACGCGCTGCTCGAGCCCGAGGTGCGGTTCGCCGACCTGGCGCTCGCGGTGGTCGACGAGCAGCACCGGTTCGGGGTCCGCCAGCGCCTGGCGCTCGTCGAGAAGGGCCGTGGAGTCGATCTCCTCCTCCTCTCGGCGACGCCGATCCCGCGGACGCTCGCGATGGCCCGATGGGGCGACCTCGAGGTGAGCGAGCTGCGCGCCCGGCCGGCCGGGCGGCCGCCGGTCACGACCCGGGCGGTGCCGCTGCGCCGGCTCGAGGAGGTGGTCGAGGCCTGCGGTCGCGCGCTCGCCCGCGGCGAACGGCTCTACTGGATCTGCCCGGCGATCGACGGCGAGAGCCGGGCCGAGCGGGCGGCTGCCCTCGCCCGCCACGCGGCACTGGCCGCCCGCTTCGGCGACCTCGTGGGGCTCGCCCACGGCCGCCAGCCCGTGGCGGAGCGGCGGGCGGTGATGGATGCCTTCGCCGCCGGCCGGATCCGCCTCCTGGTCGCCACCACCGTCGTCGAGGTCGGTGTGGACGTGCCCGAGGCCACGGTGATCGTGATCGAGAACGCCGAGCGCTTCGGCCTCGCCCAGCTCCACCAGCTGCGCGGCCGGGTCGGCCGCGGCAGCTGCCCCTCGACCTGCCTCTTGCTCTGGGACGAGGCGGTTGGCGAGGCGGCGCGGGCCCGCCTCGCCACGTTGCGCCGCACCCACGACGGGTTCGCCTTGGCCGAAGCCGACCTCGCGCTGCGTGGCCCGGGCGAGCTTCTGGGGGCGCGTCAATCGGGCCTGCCGAGCTTCGACTTCGCCGATCTCGCCCGCGACGGCGATCTCCTGGCCGTGGCGCGCGATCTGGCACGTGCCGCGCTCGAGGGCGATCCGCGCCTCGAGAGCGCGCGCGGCCGCGGCCTACGGCACCTCCTGGAGCTGTTCGAGCGGACGGCGGCGTTCGGCCTCCTGGCGGCCGGCTGAGCCGCTCCGCTCGGCCGGCCGCAGCGGCAGGTTGACGATCCCGCCCGAGACCACCATCCGCATGCCCTCCTCGACCGTCATGGCGACCGGCACGAGCTCCGCGCGCGAGACGAACATCAAGTAGCCGGTGGTCGGGTTGGGTGTGCAGGGCATGAAGACGTTGACCATGTCGGAGGTCCCCTTGCCGGGGATCTCCCAGAGGGTCGTGCCGGTCACGAAGGCGATCGACCAGCAGTCGCGGCGCGGCCACTCGACGAGCACGACCTCACGGAAGGAACGCGAGGAGGAGGCGAGCACGGTCTCGAAGATCTGCTTCAAGGTGCCGTAGATACTGCGCACCACGGGGGTGCGGGCGACCAGCTGCTCGCCCGTCCGCATGATCGTCCGGCCGAGGAAGCCGGCGGTGAACCAGCCGACCAGGGTCAACAGGGCGAGGATCACCAACAGGCCGAGGCCGGGCACGCTGAACGGCAGGTAGGTCTCGGGATTGTAGCGGGCCGGCAGCAGCGCGGCCGCCGTCCGGTCCATGTAGTCGACGACCTGCCAGACGAGCCAGAACGTGATGCCGATCGGCGCGGTGACGATGATGCCCGCCAAGAGATAGCCGCGCAGCCCGACGAACCGAGCCGGCCGGGCGGCCCCCGGGGTCCCGGTGACGTCGTTCCCGCTCGGCTCGCTCAACCTCAAGGCGACACCCGATTGCCGGCCTCCGGCCCCACGGAGCCGATTATGCGGCGCACCGGCCGCGGCGTCCATCGCGCGGATGCGCGGGACATTTCGCTAAAATTTTCGGCGTCTCTCGATCAAATTTGCGATCAATACAAGTATCCAGCATTTTATCGAAGTTAACTCTAAATATATGCTGCACCGGACATGAAAAAAAACGTTGACACCGGTACAGTGCAGCGCCAAGTTCGGCGGCGCGAGTTCGCCTGCCCGCGGTGGGTCGACGATGGCAGAGGAGGGACGAGCATGGCCGTGATCACGAACACGATGCTCCTCGTGCGGCGCTTGAGCGAGCTGCAACGGCGACGCGACGGGCTCGTCGAACGCCAGGACCGGCTGCGCCGCAGCCTGCCCGAGTGGACCTTCGTACCGCTCCAGCTGGTCGGCATGTCGGCCGAGGAGATCCGCTCGATGATGAGCGATCTCTCCAAGGCCGAAAAGGACGCCGGGCTCGACGAGATCGAGCGCGAGATCGAGCAGGTCGATCGACAGATCGAGGAGCTCGAGAACATGCTGCTGACCACCCCGTCGCGCAACCTCGAGAGCGTGATGGCGGTGCTCGACCTCGCGGTGAGCCGCTTCCGCGCCACCACGGTGAGCGACCCCGACGACGTGTTCTACGACTACGGCGATGCCCGGGTGCTGCTGTTCCTCGAGCGGGCGGCCGAGGACCTGCGCTCGATGCTCCTCGTCGAGCAGCGCACCGCGAGCTGAGGCCCGCCCGCTCAAGCCAGCAGGCGCCCCTCCTCGACCGCGTGGCAGGCGACCCGGGCGGCGCCGACCGGCAAGGGCTCCGGTCGTTCAGCCCGGCAGCGCCCGTTCGCCCAGGGGCAGCGGGGGTGGAAAGCGCAGCCCGCGGGCGGGTCGATCGGGCTCGGCACCTCGCCCGCGACCGGCACCCGCTCGCGCCGCCGCAGCTCGAGGTCGGGGACGGTGTCGAGCAGGAGCCGGGTGTAGGGATGGCGCGGCCGGGTGAACAGCTCCTCGGCCGGGGCGAGCTCGACGATCCGCCCCAGATACATCACGCCCACCCGATCGGCCATCAGGCTCACCACCGCCAGATTGTGGCTGATCAAGAGGTAGGTGAGCCCGAGCCGCTCCTGCAGGTCCTTCATCAGGTTCAAGATCTGCGCCTGGACCGAGACGTCGAGGGCGGAGGTGGGCTCGTCGCAGACCAGGAAGTCGGGCCGGCTCGCGAGTGCCCGCGCGATGCTGATCCGCTGGCGTTGGCCGCCCGAGAACTCGTGCGGATATTTGCTCCCGTCCGCCGGGCTCAGCCCCACCGCACGCAACAGCTCGGCCACCCGCTCGCGCCGCTCGGCCCGGCTCGCCACGAGCCCGAAGGCGTCGAGCGGCTCGGCCACGATGTCCGCCACCCGCCAGCGCGGGTCGAGGCTCGCGTAAGGATCCTGGAAGATCATCTGCATGCGCCGGCGGACCGGTGCGAGCGCCTTGCGCCCCGCCCTCGGGTCGAGCGGTGAGCCGTCGAACAGGATCCGCCCGGCGCTCGGCTGCAGCAGGCCCACGAGCATCCGCGCCACGGTCGACTTGCCGCAGCCCGACTCGCCCACGAGCGCCATCGTCGTGCCCCGCGGGATCGCGAAGTCGACGCCCGCCACCGCCTGCAGCCAGCGGCGCGGCTCGCGGGTGAGCAGCCGGGCGAGCCAGGGCCGCGACACGTCGAAGCGGCGCGCGAGCCCTTCGACCGCGACGAGCGGTGGCGCGCTCACGACCCCTCCCCTGCCTCCACACGCCAGCAGGCGGCGCGGTGCGCCGGGCCCGTCGTGACGAGTTCCGGCCGCTCGGTCCGGCAGCGCGCGAAAGCGTGCGGGCAGCGCGGGTGGAAGGCGCAACCCGGCGGGATCGCGTCGAGCCGCGGCATGGAACCCTCGATCTGGACGAGCCGACCCTTGCGCGCGCCGATCCGCGGGATCGCCCCCATGAGCCCCTGCGTGTAGGGGTGGCGCGGCCGGCGGATCACCGCCTCGACCGGCCCGAGCTCGACGAGCCGCCCGGCGTAGAGCACCGCCACCCGATCGGCGGTCTCGGCGATCACCCCCATGTCGTGGGTCACGAGCAGCACGGCGGTCCCGTGCTCGCGGCAGAGCCGCTTCAAGAGCTGGACGATCTGCGCCTGGATCGACACGTCGAGGGCGGTCGTGGGCTCGTCGGCCACCACGAGCGCCGGCTCGGCGGCGAGCGCCAAGGCGATCACCACCCGCTGCCGCATGCCGCCCGAGAGCTCGTGCGGGAAGGCGTCGATCCGCCGCTCGGGCGCCGGGATGCCGACCTCGCGCAACAGGCCGATCGCCCGGACGCGCGCCGCCCCGGCGTCGAGGTCGAGATGGGTGCGGATCGTCTCTTCGAGCTGGCGACCGATCGTGAGAAGGGGGTTCAAGGAGGTGAGCGGGTCCTGGAAGATGGCACCGATCTTCCGCCCGCGGATCCGCCGCATCGCTTCGGGCGGCAGATCGTCGATACGCCGTCCCTCGAGCCGGATCGACCCGCCAGCGATCCGCCCGGGCGGCTCCAACAGGCCGATGATCGCCATGCCGGTGAGCGACTTGCCGGCGCCCGACTCGCCCACCATGCCGAGCACTTGGCCGGCCTCGATCGTGAAGCTCACCCGGTCGACCGCCACGAGCCGCCCGCGCCGGGTCGGGAACTCGACCACCAGGTCCTCGACCTCGAGGAGCGGCACCGGGCGGCTCAGCGGAGCTTGGGGTTGAAAGCGTCGCGCAGCCAGTCGCCCAAGAGATTGACGGCGAGCACGAGCAGCACGAGGGCGAGCGAGGGGAAGAGGGTGATCCACCACTCGCCCGAGAAGAGGAAGTCGTTGCCGATCCGGATGAGCGTGCCGAGCGAGGGGGTGGTGGGCGGCACGCCGACGCCGAGGAAAGAGAGCGTGGCCTCGGAGATGATCGCGAGGGCGAGCCCGATCGTGCCGATCACGAGGACCGGGCCCATCACGTTCGGCAAGAGATGGCGGACCATGATGCGCAAGGGGTGCAGACCGATCACCCGGGCGGCCGCGACGTACTCCTTGCTCTTCTCGACGAGCGTCGTGCCGCGCGCGAGCCGGGCGTATTTGGGCCAGTCCGAGATACCGATCGCGAGCACGAGCACCCAGATCGCCGCCGCTTCCTGGAGCTCGCGCGGGACGAGCGTTCGCGCCACCCCGTTGATCGTGAGCGCCACGAGGATCCCCGGGATCGTGAGCTGGACGTCGGCGAGCCGCATGACCACGGCTTCGTAAGCACCGCCCAGATAGCCGGCCGAGACGCCGAGGGCCACGCCGAGGGCGGCCGAGAGCAGGACGGCGGCGAAGCCCACGAGGAGCGAGATCCGCGAGCCCCAGACGATGGTCGAGAGCACGCAACGGCCCTGATCGTCGGTGCCGAGCAAAAAGCGCGGGTCACCCCGCTCGGTCCAAACGGGCGGGGTGAAGGCGTCCAACAGATCGAGGCTCGCCGGGTCGAACGGGTCGTGCGGCGCCACCCAGGGGGCGAGAAGCGCGGCGAGCAGGAAGGCGAGCGTGACGAGCGCCGCCCCGACGGTGAGCGGGGAGCGGCTGAAGCTCCACCAGAGATCGTGGTCGAAAAAGCGCCGGATGGCGGCCGTCACGGGCGTCCGGGGCTCCACGTCGCTGCGGCGGCATGGTTACACGGGCCGTCGCGCGGCGCCAATGGCGCGGGGATGCGGGCGGCCGGGCGAAGCGAGCGCGGGTGGGATCCGCGCCCGACCCCACCTCGCAACCGGCCCGCGGGGAGGTACCGCGCCTCGGTCGGAGCCCCCGGGGGCTCCCGTGGTCGACTTCGGCGATGTCCTACTGGCGCGCCAGGGCGAGACGGACGACCTCCCTCGGATCGACCAGGTGATCCGCGTTCTCCGCGGCTTCGGCGATCGAAAGCTCGACGCCCTTGACCGTGCCGTTGAACCGGTTCTTGCCCGCCGGATAGTCCGGTGAGACCGGCGCCCCGCAGTCCTCACCGACGTCGCATCCGTCGTCGGCCGAGAAGGCCATGGCCAGGGTTGCGCCGATCTGCCCTTCGCCGGCCTTCTGCCCGTCGATGAACAGAGCGACGGTCCCGCCCTTGCCCAGACCACCCCCGGCGTAGGTGAACTCCATGCGCACCTGGTGGGTGCCGGCCGGGATCGGCCGCTCGCTCTCGACCATGAAATGCCGGAAACCACCCCAATTGTAGCAGTATTTCAGCTTGCCCTTCTCGGCGTACAGGCTCCATCCGCCGAAGTTGCCGCCCTGCGCGATGATGACGCCCTCGGCGCCGGCATCCGGCACGACGATCAGCGCCGTCACGGCATGGGACTTGTTCTTCATGTTGAGCACGCAGTTCTCGGAAAGGCGGCCCATGCCGCCGAACAAGAGCTGGGTCTTCCCGCGCACGAGAACCGGACGCCCCGCGGTATCGGGGTTCAGCCGCTCGAGCACCCGGTCGTCCAGCGGCAGGACCGTGTAGCGCGCCGCCTCGATCAGCCACAGACGCTGCAGTTCGCGCAATTTCTCGGGCTTCTCCTTCGCCAGATCGTGCGCCTGGGTCCAGTCGTCCGGGCCGTAGAGTTCCCACACGTCCTGGTCCAAGGGCGGCGCCGGCGCGTTCATCGGCGCCCAGGGCGTGCGGTGCTTCGTCACCGCGGTCCAGCCCTTGTGGTAGATGCCGCGGTTGCAGAGCATCTCGAAGTACTGCGTCTCGTGGCGCTCCGGCGCCGCCGGATCGTCGAAGGCGTAGAGCATGCTCACGCCCTCGATCGGATCCTGCGGGATCCCGTCGACCGCGACCGGATGCGGCAGCCCCGCCGCTTCGAGGATCGTCGGCACGACGTCGATCACATGGGTGAATTGCGTGCGGATCTCGCCCTTGGCCGCGATGCGATTCGGCCAGGAGACGATCGTGCCGTTGCGGGTGCCGCCCCAGTGCGAGGCGACCTGCTTGGTCCACTGGTAAGGCGTGTTCATCGCGTGCGCCCAGCCGACGGCGTAGTGGTTGTACGAATCGGGGCCGCCGAGACGGTCGATGCGCTCGGCCAGGTACTCCGGCGTTTCCAACGCCTGCAGGCCGTTGAAGTAGCTCATCTCGTTGAAGGCACCATTGATGCCGCCTTCGGCCGAGGCGCCGTTGTCACCGATGATGTAGAAGACGAGGGTGTCGTCGAAGACACCGAGTGTCTTCAACCCCTCGAGGAGGCGCCCGACATGGTGGTCGGTGTACTCGAGGAATCCGGCGTAGACCTCCATTTGGCGCGCCAGGAACGGACGGAATTCCGCCGGCATGTCCTCCCAGTTCGGGACCTCGGGGTTGAACGCCGTCAGCTCCGCATCGGGCGGGATCACGCCGAGCGCCTTCTGCGGGCGAAGATCTCCTCGCGCAGCTCGTTCCATCCCCGGTCGAACCGACCCTTGTATTTGTCGGCCCATTCCTTCGGGACGTGATGCGGCGCGTGGGTGGCGCCCGGCGCGAAATAGACGAAGAAGGGCTTGTCCGGCGCCAGGGCCTTCTGCTGGGCGATCCACTTCATCGCCCTGTCGGTCATGTCCTCCATCAGGTGGTAGCCCTCTTCGGGCGTCTTCGTCGGCTCGACCGGCGTCGTCCCCTCGTAGAGCGAGGGATACCACTGGTTCGCCTCGCCGCCGATGAAGCCGTAGAAGTACTCGAACCCACCGCCGCCCGTGGGCCAGGCGTCGAACGGGCCCGCGGGACTGGTCTGCCACACCGGCACTTCGTGGCACTTGCCGAACTGCGCGGTGTTGTAGCCGTTGTACTTCAAGATCTTGGCCAGAGGTGCCATCGAGTTGGGCAGCACCGAGCAGTAGCCCGGCGCCCCCGTGGCGATCTCCGTGACGCCGCCCATGCCGGCCGAGTGATGGTTGCGCCCGGTGAGAAGGGCCTGGCGTGTCGGCGCGCAGAGTGCCGTCGTGTGGAAGCGCGTGAACTTCAGCCCGTCCGCGGCGAGCGTTTCGGCGTGCGGCGTGTTGCAGGGCCCGCCGAACGCGCTCGCGGCACCGAAACCGACATCGTCGATCAGGACGATGAGGACGTTCGGCGCACCCGCGGGCGGCCGCAACTGGGGAATCGGCGGGAGGCGGCTGTCGGGGTCGCGGGCGTCGTAGGCGACGAAGCGCGGCCGAACCGTGTTCGGCATCGGCAAGTGTGTACGGTGCCGCTCGACATCGTCGCTCATGGCGATCCCCAACCGAAAGCCCCCAGCCGACGCCGTGGCGCGACGGCAGGGACCGGCACCTCCCGCTCGATCGAACGCGGGGCCGGTCTGACCCTCGCAAGGTGCGCCGGCGGCTTCCGCGGCCGCAAGGAAAAAGCCTATCCGAAACAGGCGGACCACCCGCTTCGCGGTGAGGCCGTTGCTCGGATCGGCTCTCGCCGCGCTCCTCCGCGGCATCCGCCGAATTCGGATAGCGATCGGGCCCGATTCGGGGGGTCAGCGGACTGGCCTCGACGGTGCATCCGCGCGACTGTGCACGAGGTGGGAGCGGCGTCACCGCCCGGTCGTGGAGATTTTCCGTCGATGGCACGCGGGGGTCTCGAAGTCAGCTCGCCACTGTCCGCCTCCGAGCTGGCGGCACTGCGCACGTTGCTCGCGATCGACCGCACCTTGATGGCTTGGCAGCGGACCTCGCTGGCGCTGATCAGCTTCGGCTTCACCATCTACAAAGTCCTCGAGGGAATCGGCACGCAAGATGCCCGGACCACCGCGTCGCCGCGCGTCGCCGGCACGATCATGGCGGCGGCGGGCACCGCGGCCATGCTGATCGGCATCGTCGACTACGTGCGGGCGCTGCGGCTCGTCGGGCTCGAAGCCGCCATCGAGGCGCACCGCTTCAGCATCGTCATGGCGGCGTGCATGGTGGTGGTCGGCCTGATCGTCACCGTGGGCATCGCCGCCCATGCCGTCTGAAAGCCCCTCCCGATGACCGTCTTCTGGACCACCTTCCTCGCCGAACTGACGGAACGAGCGAGCGGCCCGATGTGGCCGCGGCTCGTCCTCCAGCCGCTCGTCGCCGGCTTCCTCGCGATCCGCTCGGGGCTGCGGGACGCGAAAGACGGGCGCCCGCCCTATTTCTGGGCCCTGCTCTCGGATTCGGCGCATCGGGTGGAGTTGCTGCGCGATGGCTGGAAGGTCCTGGGCAAGGTTTTCCTGCTCGTGATCGTCCTCGACATCGTCTACCAGCTCGTCGTCGACCGCGACGTGGTACTGCGACATTCGGTGATCCTGGCGCTGTTGCTGGCCGTCCTGCCCTACCTGATGTTGCGCGCGCAGACCAATCTCCTCCTCCGCGCCATCGGAAGGAAACGATGACGCGAGCCACGACGGACTATCACCTGCTGGTCAAGCCTGCCGGGGCAGCCTGCAATCTCGCCTGCCAATATTGCTTCTTCCTTTCCAAAGAGAACCTCTACCCCGGCGAAAGCCACCTCATGAGCGAGGCACGGCTGGATCGCTACCTGCGCCAGCTTTTCGCCTCCTCGCCGGGGCCGGATGTCCACATCGCCTGGCAGGGCGGGGAGCCGATGCTGCGCGGGCTCGACTTCTTCGAGAAGTCGGTGGCCCTCGCCGAACGCTACCGCAAACCGCACCAGCGCCCGGTCCATTCGATCCAGACCAACGGCACGCTGATCGACGACGAGTGGGCCGCCTTCTTCAAGCGGCACGACTACCTCGTCGGCATCAGCCTGGACGGGCCGCGCGAGCTGCACGATGCCTATCGCGTCGACAAGAGGGGTCGGGGCAGCTTCGACGAGGTGCTGCGCGGCTGGCGCATCCTGCAGCGCCACGAGGTCGAGGTGAACATCCTCTGCTGCGTCAGCGCCGCCAACGGCGACCATCCGAAGGAGGTGTACCGCTTCTTCCGCGACGAGCTCGGCGCCCGGTACATCCAGCCGATCCCGATCGTCGAGCGCGCCACGGAACAGACCATCGCCCTCGCCAACCGGGGCTGGGGCGGCCTCAAGGGATCCGACCGGCCGCTCTACAAGCAGGAAGGATCGCTCGTGACGAAACGCTCGGTCGGCGCCGAGCAGTTCGGGCGCTTCCTCATCGGCGTGTTCGACGAATGGGTGCAGGGCGACATCGGCCGGATCTTCGTGACGACCTTCGACGTGGCGCTCGGCAGCTGGCTCGGCTCGCACAATCTCTGCATCTTCGCGCCGACCTGCGGGAGGGCGCCGGTGCTGGAACACAACGGCGACCTCTATTCCTGCGACCACTATGTCGAGCCGGACCACAGGCTCGGCAACATCGAGCACACGACGATCGCCGCGATGTTGGCCTCCGAACAGCAGCGTCGTTTCGGCGACGCGAAGCGCGACACGCTGCCGCGCTACTGCCGCGAATGCCCGGTGCTGTTCGCCTGCCATGGCGAATGCCCCAGGAACCGCTTCATCGAGACGCCGGATGGTGAAGCCGGGCTCAACTATCTCTGCGCCGGATACAAGGCGTTCTTCGAGCACATCGACGCGCCGATGAAGGCCATGGCGGACCTCCTCCGGCGGGGCCGCTACGCCGACGAGTACGTCCACGTGCGAGCGGCGCGCTGAGGCGCAGCTAGCGCGGTGTGCCGGGCGTGCCGGCCGAGATCGCCTCGATGTTCCACTCGTAGACGTCGGTCGGCGGCCGCTGTTGGCCGATCCGGGCCGCCGCAGCGTCGAAAATGTAGAGCAGCACGCTGCAGGACATCACGATCAGCAGAGCGACCAGTCCGGCCATCCGCTTGCCGCGCACGCCGAGCAGGACGCCGAGTGCTGCCATCGTCAACAGCGCGACGGCCGCCACGAGCTGCCGCAAGGCCGGCACCAGCGGGAAGTCCAAGGCGAAGCGCACCGCGTTGCCGGCGTCGAACGTGGCAGTGAGCGAGGACATGAGCGTGGCGACGACCGGGTCGGGCCGTTCCCTGGCGATGACGATGAGCTGCGCCCAGATCTCGGCCTGCATCGCGACGGTGCGGCGATCGAGGTCGTCGAGGACCGCCGGGTCCGGGGGTGCCGCGACGAAGTCGCGGCGCAGCCGCTGATACTCGTCGAGGCGGCGCCCGATCTCGGCTGCGCGGGGATCGGCGATCGCCTGTGTCTGCAGGAGAGCCGTGGAGATCGCCGCCGCCTCGTCGAGAATTGCCTCCCGCCGTTCTGCGACGCGCACCATCGCCAAGGACAGGCTGAGGCCCAGGACGAAGGAGAACAGGGTCAGCATCCCGCCGAGCAGGACGGCGGCACCTTCCGGCTGGACGGCGTTCCGCTCTCCGAGCCAGCGGCCCAGCCGGAACCCGACCTCGAAGGTCAAGAAGTAGAGACAGAACAGCAGCACGATCAGAAGAAACACGCTGGTCGATGCGATTTGCCCGATCAAAAGCATCTGTCTCGACCCCGCCTCGTCCCGTACCCCCTATCGCCGCGATCGTCCGGGGAACGGGAGGTAAATTCGCGCGGACGGCCGCCGCTTCCCACCGATATCGGGGCGAACGGGTGGTGGTAGCCCGCGACCCGGGCGTCGAAGCCCCGGCCACCGACGCGGAGGGCCCGCCCCGACGTAGGACCGAGCGGCCGCCACGGAGGTCCGGGAACGGTGCCTCAGCCGTGCGGCGCGCCCGTACGGCGGCATCCGCGCCGGTTCGGCCGCAAGTCGCTCAGAACCGATAGGTGAAGCCGAGGATGGGACCGGTCATGTCGACGTCCAAGGAGAGCGAGCCCGTGGATCGCTCGAGGCGCATGTGACGGTAGCCCGCATGCGCGGTGAAACGATCGCTGATGTGGTAGCCGACCGTCGCCATGAGCTGCCAGGTCAGATCGGACTCGATCCCGAACCCCCCGATGTCGCCGTAGGCGTTCAGGATCCACCGATCGGCCAGCGCGACGTGCGCCCGGAGGGCCAGGATCGGGTCGGCGAAGGTCGTGGTGGAGCTGTCGGTACTGCCGGGCCGCAGGCCGCTTTTCAACGTGATCTCCGACTCGGCGCGCCACGCCCTGAGGCCCCCGCCCGCATCCAACGCGAAGCGGTCGCCGTGATAGGCCCGGACCAGCCCGACCGCGGTGAGCGACACGGTCGTCAACTCCGACGTGCCGCCCTCGAAGGCGAGGTTCCGCGGCGTGTCGAAATCCGTTTCGGTCATGAGGAAAAAGCCGTCGAGCAGGATGCCGAAGCGCCCCTACCAGGCTTCGAACTGCGTCATGTAGCCGAATTCGAACGAGTCGAGCAGGTCGTCGAAATCGACGTCGAAGCTCGCGCTGCGGCCGGGCATCGAAACGGTGCCGTTCATGCCGGCCATCCAGAGGTACGGCGAGACGGAGAAGCGCCACTCCTCCACCGGCGCCGGCAAGGTCTGGCCGGCCGCCGGTGCGGCGAGCGGCAACACGGTCGAAAGGCCGAGGAGCGCCGTTCTGATTTTCATGGCATCGACTTTCTCGTGGCTGTTTTCGTCGGGGCCGCGGGGGTGCCGCCCGAAACCTCGCGCGACCCGGGCATTCGCGCCGATCGCTCCACGACCTGCGTGAGCACGACCGACCGAAGCTGAAGGGCCAAGCGAGACTTCCCGTCCGCGCGAGCGGGTCGAACCCGCTTCGCCGCTTTCGATGTCCGCCGCCGGCTTGCATCACCTCGAGGATCCTATAGGCTGCAACGTCGGGTGCCATGCGGCCGCGCTATCCGAATTCGGCATCTGGCACGGTGCCGTCGGTCGGATCGTTCGATGTCGCGATCGGTCGCTCTATGCTCGATCGAAGATAAACGGTGGCCGCCCTTGTTCTCCGACAGAAAGCCGAGAGGTTGCCATGGAAGGGCCCGGGATATGTCTCTCGCCGCATCGGGCCAGGTACCATTTCGAGGATCCGGTCGCGTTTTCGACCGCCCTTCCCGGCGGACGGTTCGAATGTATCCCTTGGCGCGGCCGAGCCTTCGAGGCGAAGGTCGAGTTCCTCCGGCTTCCGGGCCTCAGCTTCCGCCGGGTGGATTCGACGCCGCACATCTCACGCGCCGCCCTCGAAGCCGGAACCACGACGCTCTTCGTGCAGACGCAACGCGGCGATGCCGGCCCGCGGGTCAACGGCATGCCCTTGGCGCGGACCGCCGTCGGCATCGCCGTCGGCGGAACCGACCTGACCCTGGTGGCGGAACGGCATGTCGGCGGTGTCGTCGTGCAGTTGCCTTTCGATCTCGCCGATGGCTCCTGCGAGGGATGGTCGTCGCTCCGCGTCGAGGATGCCGGCGTGCAGCTGCTGGACGAGGGCCCCGCCAGCCGGTGCCTGGCCGACGAGTTGCGCGCGGCCGCCGACATCCTCGGCGACCCGTCGGACACCCAGCTCGCGCACCAACACGTCCATGGGCTCGTGCTCTCGCTGCGGGATCGGATCGAGCGGCCCTCGCCGAGGCCGGCGGCCCGCGGGCGCCGCAGCGCGCCTTGCGCGAGGCGGTGCGGGTGGTGGGGTGGGTCGACGATCTGCTCTTCGCGCGGCTCTCGGAGCCGATCTACACGACCCAGCTCTGCGAGGCGCTCCGGATCTCCCCGCGCAAGCTGCACGATGCGATGATCGCGGTCTGCGGGATGAGCCCGCACGCCTATCTCAAGGCCCGCCGGCTCTCGCTGGCGCGACGCGCCCTGCTCACCACGACGTCGGAGGCGAGGCTCGTGAAGCGCGTCGCGCTGGCGCACGGCTTCTGGCATTTCGGCAACTTCTCGCGGGACTACCGCGCGCTGTTCGGCGAGACGCCGTCGGAGACCCTGGCCCGCGCCGTCGGTGCCGTCGCCGCGTACGACCGGGGCGGGGGTGCACTCACGTGCCGCCGAGACCCGGCCGAGGCCGGGGCGGGATCGGCCGGGCGCGCGGCGCGGGCGGGATAGCGGGACGCGGCGATCGGCAGGCCCCGGCGGACAGCGCGACGATCCTCCACGGGCCGATAGCCACCCCCGGCGGCCAGATCCGCCGGCACCGTCCGGCACCGCCCGGAGCATTGCCGCGGACGGCCGTCTCGGTACGATCGCGTCGCCGCGACGGGTTGAGGACCCCACCATCCGGCGCTGCCGTGGCGAGAGATCCTGGCCTTCCGGGGCGGGC
Organism: Geminicoccaceae bacterium; assembly: GCA_023512415.1. Classification (GTDB taxonomy): domain Bacteria; phylum Pseudomonadota; class Alphaproteobacteria; order Geminicoccales; family Geminicoccaceae; genus JANXAZ01. The sequence continues at coordinate 14,351 of JAILZQ010000054.1, forward strand.
AACGGCCTTCGCATCCGTGGTGCCGGCGAGCCAGCGCGCTCGATGCGGCGCCTTCGCGCTTGCGCGCCGGTGGTGGCCGCCATCCCCTGGAGCGCGAGCGGATCCGGCCCGCCTCCCCTCCGGTCCGCCCCGCCGCATTCCGGGTGCCACGTGGCCGGCCCCCGCCTCGGCGCGGGCGTCGGTTGGGGTTCGGCCCCCGCACGGAGCCCGGTTCAGGCGGCTTCGAGGCTCGTGCCGGCGTAGACCTCGTCGAGCTCCAGGGCGAGCGCGAGCGGGGCGAGCTCGACCCTGCCGCGGCCGATGTGGTCGGTGACGATCCAGCGGTCGCCCTCGCGCAGCCAGCGCTCGATCCGCCGCCGATCGGCGTGGACCAGGAGGATCAGCTCGAGCCCCTCGATCTCGCGATAGCCCGCGGCCTTGCCGTGGTCGTGGTCGGCGCCGTCGGGCGAGACGATCTCGACCAGCGCCCGCGGTGCCGGCGGCGGCTCACCGGGCCGCCAGGGCCGGCAGACCACCGCCAGATCGGCCTGCCAGTAGGTCCGCTCGCCCCTCGGCACGCCCCACTCCACGACCATCCGGCAAGGCGGCCGGAGCTTCGATCCCATGAGCACGGCCAGGTTGCCGGCGATCACGCTGTGGTCCGGCGAGGGGGCGGCCATCGCCACGATCCGCCCGTCGATCAGCTCGTAGCGTGTGTCGGTGCCGTCGTGCCAGGCGAGGAACGCCTCGACGGTCACGGGCTCGGGGGGAAGGTTGCGGGCGGCCTCGGCCATGGCCGCAGGATAGCGCCGTTGCGCGGGTCCGACGAGCCGGCGCGGCCCGCGGCTCAGAGCCCGACCCGGGCGAGCTGCGCCTCGGGGTAGCGCGCCCCGGCCGCCGCCCCCGGCGGGAACGCCGCGGACAGCGCCGCCACCTCGTCGGCCGACAGGGCTACGGCGGTCGCGGCCAGGTTCTCGAGGAGCCGCTCGCGCTTGCGGGTGCCCGGGATCGGCACGATGTCGGGCCCCTGGGCGAGGAGCCAAGCGAGAGCGAGTTGCGCGGGCGTGCATCCCTTGGCCGCGGCGAGTGTCTGCAAAGGCCCCAACAGCCGCAGGTTGTGCTCGAGGTTGTCGGGCGCGAAGCGCGGATGTTCGGCGCGCCGGTCACCCGGCTCGACCCGCTCGATCGTCGCGGAAAGGAAGCCCCGGCCGAGCGGCGAATAGGCGACGAAGCCGATGCCGAGCGCCCGGCAGGTGGGCAGCACCTCGGCCTCCATCTCCCGGGTCCACAAGGACCACTCCGACTGGAGGGCGGTGATCGGGTGGACCGCGTGGGCCCGCCGGATCGTGGCCGGCGCGGCTTCGGAAAGGCCCAGGAACCGGACCTTGCCCTGCCCGACGAGCTCGGCCATGGCCCCCACCGTCTCCTCGATCGGCACCGCCGGATCGACCCGGTGGAGATAATAGAGGTCGATCACCTCGACCCCGAGGCGGGCGAGCGAGGCCTCGCAGGCTCGCCGGACATGCTCGGGCCGGCCCTCGACCGCCGGGCGCCCCTCCGCGTCGCGGATGTTGCCGAACTTGGTGGCGAGCACGACCCGGTCGCGGACCGGCCGGATCGCCTCGCCCACGACCCGCTCGTTGTGGCCGAAGCCGTAGATGTCGGCCGTGTCGATCAGCGTGCAGCCACGCTCGACCGCCTCGCGGATCAGCGCCACCGAGCTCGCGTCGTCGGCCGATCCGTAGGTCCCGGAAAGCCCCATGCAGCCGAGGCCGACCGCCCCGACCTCGAGCCTTCGGCCGAGCCTGCGCCGATGCATGGCCACCTCCCCCTTCGAGCCCGGGCTCTTCCTTGACGGGCGTGACGGTCGGCCGCAAGCCTCCCGCCCGCGGCCCAGCCGGCGAGGGGTCGCACCGGATCGGGACCGCTTCGATGCGCGAGCTCTTGACCTTCGGCCGGATGCTCCGGGTGCACGCCCGGCTGCACGGGACACGGCTCGGCGCCCGCGATCTCGACCGCGAGCTCACCTTCGCCGCCTGGAACGCGCGGGCCTGTCGCCTCGCGAACGCGCTTTCGGGTCTCGGCCTCGCCAAGGGCGACCGGGTCGCGGTGCTGGCCTTCAACTGCCTCGAATGGCTCGAGCTCTACGCCGCGACCGCCAAGGCCGGCCTCGTGATCGTGCCGCTCAATTTCCGCGCCGTCCCGGACGACGTGCGCTACGTCGTGGAGCATGCCGAGGCCGCGGCCCTCGTCGTCCAGGACGCCCTCCTGGGTCTCGTCGAGCCGATCCTGGACACCCTGCCGGTGCCGCCTTCGCGGCGGATCCTCTTCGGCAAGGAGCCGTGCCCCGCCGGCTGGCGGTCGTACGAGGATCTGCTCGCCGCGGCGAGCGACCGCGAGCCCGAGGTCGAGGTCGGGCTCCGCGACGCCTGGACGCTCCTCTACACCTCGGGGACCACCGGCCGACCCAAGGGCGTGCTCAAGAGCCACGAGGCGGCCGTGCTCTTGTCGCTCGTCACCGAGATCGAGCTCGCGCTGCACCGGCGGGACACGGCGTTGCTCGTCATGCCGATGTGCCACGCCAACTCGCTCAACTTCTTCACCTCCTTCGCCTATTGCGGTGCGGCGACCTTCGTCTATTCGCGCAGGAGCTTCGATCCCGAGCATTGTCTTCGGACGCTCGCCGAAGGTGGTGCCACCTTCACCTCGCTCGTGCCCACCCAATACGTCATGCTGCTCGACCTGCCGGCGCGCGTGCGGGAAAGCCTCGATCTTTCGGGTGTGCGCAAGCTCATGATCTCCTCGGCACCCGCCCGCGCCGAAACCAAGCTCGGGACGATGGAGCTCTTCCGCCATGCCGGCCTGTTCGAGCTCTACGGCTCGAGCGAGGCCGGTTGGGTCACCATGCTCCACCCCGAGGAGCAGCTGACCAAGCTCGGCACGGTCGGCCGGGAATGCGTGGGCACCGCGCCGATCCGCCTCCTCGACGACGAGCGCCGCGAAGTCCCCGACGGCGAGGTGGGCGAGCTCTTTTCCTGCACGCCCTACACCTTCGAGCGCTATTGGAAGGATCCGGCCAAGACGGCCGAAGCGTTCGACGGTGGTTGGTGCTCGGTCGGCGACCTGGCGCGCCGCGATTCCGACGGGTACATCGTCTTGGTCGACCGCAAGAGCAACATGATCATCTCGGGCGGCGAGAACATCTATCCGAGCGAGGTCGAGGCGGTCTTGGCCCGGCATCCCGCTGTCCAGGACGTGGCGGTGGTCGGCCTTCCCGACCCGCTGTGGGGCGAGCGGGTCCACGCCGTGCTCGTGCTCCGCCCCGGCGCGCCGTTCGACGAACGGGCGTTCCTCGAATGGGCCCGGCCGCGTCTCGCCGGCTACAAGCGACCGCGCTCGGTGAGCCTCGTGGCGGAGGGCGAGATGCCGCGGACGGCGACCGGCAAGATCCAACACAAAGTGCTGCGCGAGCGGCTCGTGCGCGGGCTCGAGGGCGGCGGGCGGGGAGCGTGAGCATGGCCCAGGGTGCGGGTGCCGTGACCGACTTGAACACCGACCCCCTTTCCTGCGCCGCCTGGGTGGCACGCTTCCTCGTGGCGCGCGGGGTCGACCGGATCTTCGGCCTGCAGGGCGGCCACATCCAGCCGATCTGGGACCATTGCGCGCGGCGCGGCATCCGCATCGTCGACGTCCGCCACGAAGCGGCAGCCGTGCACATGGCGCACGCCCATGCCGAGCTCACGGGCGCGCTCGGTGTGGCGATGGTCACCGCCGGCCCCGGGGTGACCAACACCGTGACGGCGGTCGCCAACGCCCATCTGGCCCGCGCCCCGGTGCTCCTGATCGGCGGCTGCCCGCCCCGGCCCCAAGCCAACATGGGCCCGCTCCAGGACATCCCGCACGTCGACATCCTGCGCCCCGTCACCCGCCAGGCGCGGACCTTGCGCGTGGCCGAACAGGTCGTGCGCGAGCTCGACGAGGCGGTGGCCCGGGCGATGGGTGACCTGGGCGAGCCCGGCCCCGCCTATGTCGAGATCCCGACCGACGTGTTGCGCACGTCCGTGGCCGAAGGGCTCGTCCTCGAGGAATGGCTGCGCCCCAAGTCCCGCCGCCTCCTCCTCCCCGATCCCGCTTCGGTCGAAGCGGCGGTCGCGGCGCTCTGGACGGCCCGCCGGCCGCTCGTGATCACCGGCCGGGGTGCGCGGGGCGCCGCGGGCGAGCTCGTCCGCCTGCTCGACGCCACCGGTGCCGTCCATCTCGACACCCAGGAAAGCCGCGGCCTCGTGCCGACCGATCACCCGGCTTTCGTGGGCGCGGTGCGCGGCCAGGCGATGGGCGAGGCCGACCTCGTGCTCGTGATCGGCCGCAAGCTCGACTATCAGCTGGGCTACGGCTCGCCCGCCGTCTTCCCCGCCGCCCGTCGCTTCCTGCGGATCGCCGACAATGCCGGTGAGCTGATCGACAACCGCCGCGGCGATCCCGAGATCCTGGCCGATCCCGCCACCACGCTCGCGGCGATCGTCGAGCGGGCGGGCAACCGCGAGCCCGCGACCGACCGCAGCTGGACGGCCGCCCTGCGCCGCCGGCACGCGGAGCGCCGGGCCGCCGCGGCCGCAGCCGCCGCCCGCGAGACGCTCGGCCCCGACGGCAAGATCCACCCGATGGCGATCTTCGCCGCGCTGCGCGAGCTCGCCCGGCCCGACCAGGTGGCGATCGCCGACGGCGGGGATCTCCTGTCGTTCGCCCGGGTCGGTCTCGAGTCCAGGACCTATCTCGATTCGGGCGCGTTCGGCTGTCTGGGCGTGGGTGTCCCCTTCGCGATCGCCGCGGCGCTCGCCTTCCCCGGCCGGCAGGTCGTCTCGGTCAACGGCGACGGCGCCTTCGGCTTGAACGCCATGGAGATCGACACCGCGGTCCGCCACGGTGCCCGGGCCGTCTTCGTCGTCTCGAACAATGCCGCCTGGAACATCGAGCGGTTCGACCAGGAGGCCAATTACGGCGGGCGGGTCGTGGGCACCACCTTGGCGCATTCCGATTACGCCGCCCTCGCCCGGGCGCTCGGTGCCCAGGGCGAACGGGTCGATCGGCCGGAGGACTTGCGTCCGGCCCTCGCGCGCGCGTTCGAGAGGGCCCCCGCGGTCGTCGACGTCGTGACCTCGCAGGCCGTGGTCTCCTCCGACGCCCGGAAGGGGCTCGGCTTCGTCCCCGACTACCAGCCCTTGACGGTCTGGGACGAGGCCGAGCGGAGGCGACGGGCGTGAGCTTCGGGGCCGATCTTTCGGGCAAGGTGGTGCTCGTCACCGGGGCCTCCTCGGGCCTCGGGCTCCACATCGCGAAGACGCTCGCCCGCGCCGGTGCCGCCGTGGCGCTCGCCGCGCGCCGGCTCGAGCGGGTCGAAGCCGAGGCCCGGGCCCTCGGCGAGGCCGGTGCCACGGCCCGGGGCGTGGCCTTGGACGTGACCGATCCGGCGAGCGTGGAGGCCTGCCTCGACGCCGTGGAGCGGGCGATCGGCACACCCACGATCCTCGTCAACAATGCCGGGATCGCCACGACGGCACGGGCCCTGGAGCTTTCCTTCGAGACCTGGCGGAACATCCTCGCGACCAATCTCGACGGGGCCTTCCTGGTGGCCCGGGCCGCGGCCCGGGCGATGGTGGCGGCCGGCAAGGGCGGGGTCGTGATCAACGTCGCCTCGATCCTGGGGCTCCGGGTGGCCGGGCAGGTCGCCGCTTACTCCGCCTCGAAGGCCGCGCTCCTCCAGCTGACCCGGGCCCTCGCCCTGGAGTGGGCGCGCCACGGGATCCGGGTGAACGCGCTCGCCCCGGGCTATGTCGAGACCGACCTCAACCGCGCCTTCCTCGCGAGCGAGGCGGGCGAAGCGCTCCGCCAGCGGATCCCGCAGCGCCGCTTCGGCCGGCCCGAGGATCTCGACGGTCCGCTGCTGCTGCTCGCTTCCGACGCCTCGGCCTACATGACCGGGACCACGATCGTGGTCGACGGGGGCCATCTGGTCGCGAGCCTCTGAGCCCGGTGCGAGCACGCGGCCCGGCTCGTCCGGTCGACGGGAGACCGGTCACGGTTCGCGGCGGAGTGGGGCCCGGCCATGGCGGAGGGAGCGGGATTCGAACCCGCGAGGAGTTGCCCCCAACACGCTCTCCAGGCGTGCGCCTTAGACCGCTCGGCCATCCCTCCGACGTCCGCCAGATAGCGAGCCGAACCGGCACCTGCAATCCACCCGCGCGCCGGTTGCCGGAGCGCCCGGCCTCCTCCATCGTGCGCCCCGCGACGAAGGGGGAGACATGCGACGGCTCGCCTTCTTGTTGGGCACGGGCCTCTTGCTCACCGGCGCCGCCGCCGCCGTCGCCGAAGTGCTGACCCTCGTGGCGAGCGGCGCCGCCG
>JAILZQ010000055.1 GCA_023512415.1 Geminicoccaceae bacterium
GGCCGAGGTGGCGCGCTCGAGCCGCGCGCGAGCGGTGCGCGCGTCGCCGCGCGCGAGCGCGACGAGCCCGGCGAGATGCAGCGCCTGCGCGTGGCCCGGATGTTCTTTCAGGATACCCGAGCAGAGCCGCTCGGCCTCGGCGAGCTCGCCCCGGTTGTAGCGGTCGGCAGCCGCCGCGAGCCGCGGTGCGACCTCGTCGAGCGGGCGCCCTCGCGCCAGCGCGCGCCTCCCCGCTAGGGCCGGCCCGCGGCGGCGCGGACGGAGACGAGATCTCGCGGCAGCGAAAAGGAGACGCGCTCCTCGATCCCGGGCAGCGTCTCGACACGGCTCGCGCCCCACTCGCGAAGCCGCGCCACCACCTGCTGCACGAGCACCTCGGGCGCCGAGGCTCCCGCGGTGACGCCGACCGTGGCGGCGCCCTCGACCCACTCGCGCCTGAGCTCCGCGGCGTCGTCCACCATGTAGGCCGGCACGCCCTGGTTCTGCGCGACCTCCCGCAGGCGATTCGAATTGGAGCTGTTCGGCGAGCCCACCACGATCACGACGTCCGCGCGGCGCGCGAGCGCCTTCACCGCGTCCTGCCGGTTCTGGGTCGCGTAGCAGATGTCGTCCTTCTTCGGGCCGACGATTCGCGGAAAGCGCTTCCTGAGAGCCTCGATCGTCTCGCGCGCATCGTCCACCGAGAGCGTCGTCTGGGTGACGAAGGCGAGCCGTTCCGGGTCCCGCACCGCGAGTCTCGCGACATCCTCCGGCCCCTCGACGAGGTACATGCCGCCCTCGCTCTGGCCCATCGTCCCCTCGACCTCGGGGTGGCCGCGGTGCCCGATCATCACGATCTCGCGCCCCTCCTCGCGCATGCGCGCGACCTCGATGTGGACCTTGGTGACGAGCGGGCAGGTCGCATCGAAGACGCGCAGCCCGCGCCGCTCGGCCTCGCGCCGCACCGCGTCGAAGGCCTCGCGGAGCCCGGTGACCCCAAGGTCCACGAGGTTCATCGAGACCTGGACGATCCCGCGGTCCTTCAGTTCGAAGCCGAGGGCTTTCACATATCGCAATCCGCCGTCGCGGCCGCGAACCGCGCGCGCGATCTTGCGCGCGATCTCCGGGGTGAATATGAGGCCCGTGTGAATGATAGCGCCATCGCGAAGGTGCACCGGGACGGTCTCGTCCTTCCCACCCACCCGGATCAGCTGCCCGTCGATCGTACCGTCCTGTCGGAACGGCCCAATGACGCGCGGCTCCCGGCGATTGCGACCCGGAAAGGAAACGACGACACCTCCTGCTTCGCCGCTGAGCGTGCCGGTTGCGTTGTCTTTTCGGAGCATTTCGTCGAGGTCGGCATAAGCCCTCGCTGCGTCGTCCGGTGCACTACCGTCACGGACCGCGATGACACGTTCTCTGACTTTCGGCCGAGCGGGCGAGTCGACGGTGGCCACGAGCACCGCCGACCCGGGTTCGATCCCACGGAAATGGACGCAGTCCCTTTCTCCCAACAGCTTCGCCAAAGCGGCGACATACTCCGCCAGCCGCTCCATCGGGAGCGTTTCGGGTGTGAAGCTGTTCTCGATGACGAACCGGTAGTCCACGGCCACCTCGATGATCGAGGATATTCGCATCGAACATCCTCGGGTAGAGGTCGGTTGCCACACTCGGCCCCGGCCGCGATGCCAGGGGCAGGACGAGGCCGGGGCCGACCCTGCAGCGGAAGGAGGCAAACGCCCCCTACCCCGCCCGCTCCTCGGTCCAGCTCTCGTTGAAGGCGAGCGCGCAGGTCGAAAACGCTCGCCCCTCCCGATCGCGCGGCCAGGGCCGGCCGACCGCCTCCACCCCGTCGATTGCGAGGCGCGCGCCCAGGGCCGGGATCAGCACCGTGCACACCCCGAAGCGCCGCCCCGGGATCTCGTGCGGCCGGGTGTGGAGGAGGAGCGGCTCGCCGAACTCGTACCAGGTGAGGACGATCTCCTCCCGCGTGCTCACGATCCGCTCGCTCCAACCATAGGCCGGATCGCCCTCCTTCTCGAAGGCGGCATCCATGACCGGAATCGACGGATCGGCGGTCTCGGGCTCGAGCATGCCCTGCACGGTCGCCTGCAACCAACGGGCCATGGCGAGATTGTCGGTCCAGATCCGCCACGTCCCGCGGGTGAGCTCGCTCTTCAAATAGAGCACGTGGCCCGGGCCCTTGGGGCAGGTCACGATCCGCCAGAAGCTCGCGTTGGTCGAGAACGGCGCCCCGTCGCTCTCCGAAAGCCGGATGAACGGCTTCTCGCCCACGAGGATCACCCGGTTCGGATCGACCGTCGCCATCGCTACCTCCCCTCGCCCGCCCCGCCACGCGCCCGCAAGGCCGCCGCATGGGCCGGGAACCCTTCGTACTCGGCCAAGAGCATGGCAGGTCGGGCGAGCGCCGGATAGGCCCCGGCCGTGACGTAACCGATCGAACTCCGCTTCATGAAGTCGGTGACCGAAAGCGGCCCGAAGCTCCGCGCCCAGCCGCCCGTCGGCAGGACGCAATTGGGCCCGAGCACGAAATTGCCGAGGGTGATCGGCGTGAAGGCGCCCAAGAGGATCTCCGCGGCGTTCCGCAGCGCGCCCAGATGCGCCCAGGGCTCGGCAGCGAGCACCTCGAGATGCTCGGGCGCCCAAGCGTTCACGAAGGCGTAGGCCGCCTCGAGGGTGGGGGCGAGCAGGACCCCGCCGCGCGGGCCCTCGAGCACGGCCTTGGTGTAGCTCCGCCGCGGCTCGGGCAACTCGGCCCAGCGGCGCGGGAGTGCTGCGAGCGCGCCTTCCGCCACCCGCCGCGAGGGGGTCACGAGGTAGGCCGAGCTGTCCGGCCCGTGCTCCGCCTCGATCAAGAGATCGGCCGCGGCGAGCTCGGGATCGGCCGTCTCGTCGGCGAAGACGATCGCCTCCGAGGGGCCGGCGGGCGGCCCCGTGTCGATCCGATGCGCGAGCAGGCGCTTGGCCGCGACCACCCAGGGACTGCCCGGGCCCACGATCTTCGCGCAGCGCGGCACGCTCTCGGTGCCGAAGGCGGCGGCGGCCACCGCTTGCGCGCCGCCCACCTTGCAGACCCGCTTCACCCCGGCCTCGGCGGCGGCGACCAGGGTCGCGGCATCGACGCCCCCCTCGGGGGTGGGCGGTGTCAGGATCGTGATCTCCGGCACCCCGGCCACCACCGCCGGCACGGCCGTCATCATCGTGACCGAGGGAAAGGCGCCCTTGCCGCGCGGCACGTAGAGCGCCACCGAGGGGACCGGGGTCCAGCGGTCGCCGGCGAAGGCACCCGGGCGGACCTCGTGCAGCCACATGGGCTCGGGCTTCTGCCGTTCGTGGAAGGCGCGGATCCCGGCGATCGCGAAGCGGATCGCCTCGACGATCTCCGCGCCGACCGCGTCGTAGGCCCGGCCGATCTCCTCTTCGGTGGCGACCAGGGAACCGAGCGGGCCCGTCACGCCGTCGAGCTCGCGGGCGAAGCGCCGCAGCGCCGCGTCGCCCTCCATCTGCACCGCTTCGACGATCGGCCGCACCCGCTCGAGGATCGGCTCGATCGCCTGATCGGCCCGGCGGAGAAGGGCTGCGCGGTCCTCCTCGTCGAGCCGATCGAGCTCGAGGAAGCGGGGTGCGAGGGTCGTCATGGATCGGCTCCTTCAGCGCGAGCGGAGGAAGATCTCGAGCCCGACCAGCCGGTCGAGCAGCAGGACGGCGGCCGCCGCGACGAGGACGTAGACGGTCGAGACGGCGGCGAGGTCGGGCGTGATCACGGCGCGGATCTGGGTGTAGATCTGGACCGGCAGCGTCACCGTCCGGGCATCGACCAGGAGCAGGCTCACGAGGAACTCGTTCAAGGCGAGGACGAACATGACGAGCGCACCCGCGAGGATGCCGGGAGCCACCGCGGGCAGCGTCACGAGCAGGAAGGTCTGCACCGGGCCCGCCCCGCAGCTCGCGGCTGCCCGCTCGAGCTCGGGGTCGAGCGCGTTCACCGAGGCGGCGACCGCCCAGATCATGAAGGGCAGGTTGATCACGCAGCAGGCGATGCCGACCGGCCAGACCCGGCCCAGAAGGCCGAGCTCGCCGAACAGGAGCATGAGGCCGATGCCCGAGCCGATGAGCGGCACGGTGAAGGGCAGCAGCAGGTAGAGCTGGATCGCGAGGGCCGCGCGGAAGCGCCAGCGCGCGAGCGCGATCGCCGCGAGCGTGCCCGAGGGCACGGCGAGTGCCGTGCAGACGGTCGCGACCTCGAGCGAGCGGAGGAAGGCGTCGCGCACTTCGCGCGCTTCCAGGACCCGGCCGTACCAGCGCAAGCTCAGGCCCTCGGGGGGGAACTGGACGATGCCGCCGGCGGTGAGCGAGGCGCCCGCCACGACGAGCGAAGGTGCCGCCAAGAGGAGCAGGAGGGCGAGCGCGACCCCGCCCGCGAGCGGGAGCTGCCTCACCGTGCCCCCCGCAGCCCGAGGGCCCCCACCCCGGCGGCCGCCAGCAAGAGGCCCGCCACGGTCGTGCCGAGGAGGGTCAAGACGAGGGCGATGGCCGAGCCCAGGCCGGCGTTCGAGGTCCGGAAGAACTGGTCGTGCACGAGGTTGGCGAGGAAGTCGTTGGTCCCGCCGCCCAAGATCGCCGGCATCGCGAAGTCGGTGAGCGTCAAGGTCGCGACCACGAGGGCCGCGGCGATCAACCCCGGTCGGGCCATCGGCAGGACGACGCGCAGGAGCGTGCGGCCGCGCGACGCGCCACAGCTCGCGGCCGCCCGCTCGATCTCCTCGGGGATCGCGGCGAGGGCCGGGGCGAGCATGAGGACCGCGAAGGGCAGCATGTACTGCACGAGGCCGAAGAGGACGGTCGGGTAGGAGAAGAGAAGGCGATAGGGCCCGAGCCCCACGAGGCCGAGGGCCTGGTTCACGAGCCCCTGCTGGCCGAGGATGACGAGCCAGCCATAGGCGCGCACGACCTGGCCCACGAAGAAGGGCAAGAAGAGCCCGACGAGCAGGACCCGGCGCAGCCGGGCGCTCGCCGTCCGGGTGAGCGCGTAGGCGTAGGGGAAGGCGAGCAGGAGACAGAAGAGCGTGACGAGGAGGGTCGCGACGAGGCTGCGCCAGAGGGTGGCGTGGAAGGCGCCCCAGCCGAACAGCCGCACGTAGTTGGCGGTCGAATAGTCCTCCCCGAGCTGGTAGGTGCGGAAATCCATCACCCGCAGGCTCGCATCGGCCATCACGACCAGGCCGAAGACCAAGAGGCCCACGACCGCCAGGGCCGGGGCGAGGAGGAGCCACTTGACCGCCCCCTCGGCACGGGCGGGCCAGCGCGCCGCCACGGCCTCGAGCGCGTCGAGGATGCGCCAGGAGAGGCGATAGGCCGTGGCCGGGGGGCGGCCGGCGCGGGCCGCCGGCCGGCCGCCTCGGATCGCCAAGAAGGGCCTCAGCTCTGCATGATCTCCTTGAACCGGGCGAACCACTCGGCGGTGTGCTCGGCCTGGATCTTGGGCGCGATCAAGATCAGCCGCTCGTAATCCTTCTCGCTCGTGGGATAGGAGGGGTCGCCCACGAGATCGGCGGGCGGCTTCAAGCCGGGCGCCACACCCGGCAGGCCGAGCCCGTCGAGCCAGACTTGCTGGGCCTCGGTGGAGAGCGCGAAGTCGATGTAACGCTTGGCCCAGTAGAGCTCGTTGGCGGGCAGGCCCTTGGGGATCCACATCCCGTCGGTGTCGACCTTGGCGCCCTCTTTCGGTACCGTCCAGGCGACGTTCACGCCCTTGGCCTTGGCCTCGCGGGCGTTCGAGGAGATCGTGCAGGCGACGTCGATCTCGCCCTTCTGGAACCAGTTCGTGAAGTCCGGGTCCTCGCCCAGAAGTGGCTTCTGCTCCTTGAGCTTGCGGATGAAGGCCCAGCAGGCCTCCATGTTGCCCGGGATGTCGGAGACTTTGCCGCCGCCCACGACCTGCGCCACGGGGTGGAAGCCGATCCCGTCGTTGTAGAGCGCGATCCGGCCCTTGAAGCGGGGCTCCAACAGCACGTTCCAGGAGGTGGGCGGACCGCCCGGGAAAGCCTCGGGCCGGTTGGCCAGCACGTAGACATAGGAATAGAGGTTGACGATCGGCACGCCCGTGAGCCCGATCGGCTTGGCGAGCGGCAGGACCTTGGCGAGGTTCGGGAGGTCGGAAAGGTCCTCGCACACGCCGCGCAATGCCGAGGAGGTGGCGTTCGCCGTCGTGTCCCAGTTCACGTGGATCGGCGGGGTCCGCCCCTGGGCGACCGCCGCCCAGATCCGCGGCTTGATCTCGTTGTCCTCGGTGAGGTCGTGACGGATCGCGATCCCGGTCTTGGCGGTGAACGGGTCGGACACACCCTTCTTCAAGCTGTCGACCCAGACCCCGCCCCAGGCCCGGACGATCAGCTCGGCGGGCTTGGCGGGCTCTTGCGCCCGCAAGATCGCGGGCATCGCCAGGCCCGCACCCAGGGCCGTGGCACCGCCGAGCAGGCGCCGGCGGCTCGTGGAGAAGCTCGGTTCGCTCATGGATCGCTCCCTGTCTCGAGGCTCGCGTCGAACAAGAGGAGATCGTCGGGGCTCCACTGCACCGAGACCGGCGCGCCCGGTCGGTACCGCGCATGGCCGCCCGGATCGCGGTCGATCGCCCGCAAGCGCAGGCCCGCGAGCTCCGGCACCGAGAGTTCGTAGAGCACCCGCTCCCCCTCGAACACCGCATCCTCGACCCGTCCTGCAAGCCGTTCTGCAAGCCGCGTGCCATCGCCGTCCGCGCCGTCGGCCGGGGCGATCCGCACCCGCTCGGCGCGCAGCGCCGCCACCGCCGGCTGCCCGGGTCGCGGCGCGGTTGCCGGGTTCGGTGCCCGCCCCGGCAGCAGCCGCTCGCCGATCCGCAGCACGGGCCCGGCCTCGGCCCGCCCGCGCAGCATCGTGCCCACGCCCAAGAAGCGGGCGACGAAGGGGTGCGCCGGGTCGCGCCAGACGGTCTCGGGATCACCCTCCTGCAGGATGCGGCCGCCGGCCATGACAATCACCCGATCGGAGAGGACGAGCGCCTCGCGCTGGTCGTGGGTGACGTTGATCGTGGTCACGCCGAGCTCCCGCTGGATCCGGCGGAACTCGAGCTGCATCTCCTCCTTCAAGCGGACGTCGAGCGAGGCGAGCGGCTCGTCGAGCAGCAGGAGTTCGGGCTCGAAGACGAGCGCCCGGGCGATCGCCACGCGCTGCTGCTGGCCGCCCGAGAGCTCGTGCGGCCGCCGCCCGCCGAGACCCTCGAGCCGCACGAGCTTCAAGAAGCGCTCGACCCGGGCCGGGATCTCGCGCGGATCGAAGCGCCGCATCTCGAGCGGGAAGGCCACGTTGCCGGCCGCCGTCATGTGCGGGAAGAGCGCGAGGCGCTGGAACACCATCCCGATCGGCCGCCGATGCGGCGGTACCGCGTCGACCTCGGCGCCGAACAGGCGGACATGGCCGCGGTCCGGCCGCTCGAAGCCGGCGATGAGCTTCAAGAGCGTCGACTTGCCGGAGCCCGAGGGGCCGAGCACGGTGAGGAACTGGCCGCGCTCCAGGCGGAAGGAGGCCTCTTCGAGCGCCCAGACCTCGCCGTAGCGCCGGCCGAGCCCCGTGGCCTCGACCGCCGGGGCCGTGTCCGCCCGCGGCACGGTCGGGCGCGCCGCAACGCCCACCGCCACCCGTCCCCTCCCCTCAGATCGACGCGAGATAGCCGCCGTCGACCGCCAGGCACTGGCCGGTGACGTAGGCGGCCGCGTCGCTCGCGAGAAAGATGCAGGCGCCCACGAGATCGTCCAGGGCGCCGAAGCGGCCCATCGGGATCTTGGCGAGCATGCGCTCCTGCCAGGCCGGATCGGCGTAGAAGGGCTCGGTCATGGCGGTGCGGAAATAGCCCGGGGCGATCGCGTTGACCCGGATTCGCTTCCCGGCCCATTCGCTCGCGAGTGCCCGGGTGAGGCCCAAGAGCCCGCTCTTGGAGGCGGTGTAGGGGGCCGCCGTCGGCACGCCCACGAAGGAGGTCAAGGAGCAGATCGTGACGATGGCACCCGGTCGATCCCGGGCGATCCAGTGCCGGGCCGCGGCCTGCATGGCGAAGAAGGCACCCTCGAGGTTGACCCGGTGGATCCGCTCCCAAAGGGCCGGGTCGACCTCGGTCGAGGGCCGGACCTCCTCGACCCCGGCATTGACCACGAGGATGTCGAGCCGGCCGAGGCCCGCGACGACCCGCTCCACGACGCCGCGGGCACCTTCGACCTCGGCCGCGTCGTGGGGAATCGCGAGCGCGTGGCGGCCCGTGGTCTCGATCGCCTGCACGGTCTCGGCGAGTGCCTCGGCGCTGCGCGCGGTCACCGCGAGGTCGGCCCCCGCTTCGGCCAGGCCGCGGGCGAGCCGCGCCCCGATCCCGCGGCTGGCCCCGGTCACGAGTGCCACCCGTCCGGCGAGGTCGAAGAGCGAAAGCGCAGCCGTCATCCGCCCTCCCCCGCCCTCATCCGCGCTCGAAGTAGCGGATCAGCTCCCAGTCGGTCACGGCGCGCTCGAAGCAGCCCTGCTCCCAGCGGGCGGCGTGCAGGTAATGCTCGATCACCTCCTCGCCCATGGCCGCGCGCAGCACACGCGAGCCTTCGAGCCGGGCGATCGCCTCGCCGAGCGTCTTCGGCACCGACGGCACGGCCGCATCCTTGTAGGCGTCGCCGCGGTAGACGGGCGGCGGCTCGAGCTTCGCCTCGATCCCGTGCAAGGCCCCGGCGATCAGCGCGGCGTAGGCGAGATAAGGGTTCACGTCCGCGCCCGGGATCCGGCACTCGATCCGGGTCGAGGGGCCGTGGCCCAGGATGCGGAAGCCGGCCGTGCGGTTGTCGCGGCTCCAGACGATCCGGGTGGGGGCGAAGGAGCCGGCCTGGAAGCGCTTGTAGCTGTTGACGTTGGGGGCCAAGAACAGGGTCGCCTCGGCGGCCGTGGCGAGCATGCCCGCGAGCGCCCGGCGGAACAGGGTCGAGACCCCGTCCGGGGCCGCTTCGTCCGGGAAGGCCGGGCGGTCGCCCTCGGCGGTCCAGAGCGAGAGGTGGACGTGGCAGGAGGAGCCGGCGAGATCGGGCCGCCACTTGGCCATGAAGGTGACCGACTTGCCCTGCAGGAACGCCACCTCCTTGACGGCGTTCTTGAGGATCACGTGGCGGTCGGCCATCGCGAGGGCCTCGGCGTAGAGGATGTTGAGCTCCTCCTGGCCCGGGCCCCACTCGCCCTTGCTTTCCTGGACCGGGATGCCGGCGCCCTCGAGGGCGTTGCGCAGCGTGCGCATCAAGGGCTCGCGCTTGGTCGTCTCGAGGATGTGATAGTCCTCGATGTACCATCCCGCCGTCTTCAGGTCGTGGTAGCGACGCTCGCGGGCCGTCCGGTAATCCTCGTCGAAGACGTAGAACTCGAGCTCGGAGGCCATCTTGGCCGTCAGACCGTGGCCGCGCAGGCGGGCGAGCTGGCGCTTCAGGATGGCGCGCGGGGCGTGCGGCAGCTCGTGGCCCTCGTGATCGACCACGTCGCCGAGCACGATGGCCGTGCCCGGCAGCCAAGGCGCACGCCGCAGGGTCGCAAGGTCGGGCTTGACGACGAAGTCGCCATAGCCCCTGTCCCAGGACGCGGCCTTGAAGCCCGGGACCGGCTCCATCTCCATGTCGACCGTCAGGAGGTAGTCGCAAGCGTGCCACTCGTCCCGCGCGACCTCTAGGAAGTTGCGGGCGGTCATCCGCTTGCCGACGAGCCGCCCCTGCATGTCGGTGAAGGCGCAGACCACCGTGTCGATCGCGCCCTCGCGCGCCTCGCGCGCGAGCTCCTCGAGCCCGAGCACGCCCCCGATCGCCATGCCTGCCTCCGTTGTCGCGCCTTCCGCGGCGCCGGGCGGAGCATGCCGCCGCGCGAAGCGTCGGCCAAGATGCCGGCCCGCCCGGAGCTCCGGCCTTGAGCTGGGTCCTGGGCAAGCTCGTCTTCCTCCTCCTCCGCCCGAGCAACCTTCTGATCCTGCTCGCGCTTCTGGGGCTCGTCCTGGCCCGGCGCGGACGGCGCACGGGGCTCCGGCTCGCGACGGTCGCCATCGCCACGATCGCCCTCGTCACGCTCTTGCCGGTCGGGCTCTGGCTCACCCGGCCGCTCGAGACGCGCTTCCCGCAGCCCCGGCTGCCCGAGCGGGTCGACGGGATCGTCGTGCTCGGCGGCGGGACCGCACCCCATCTCTTCGTCGCCCACGGTCGGCCGGACTTCGACGAGGCCGGCGACCGCTACCTCGCGATGATCGAGCTCGCGCGTCGCTTTCCCGAGGCCAAGATGCTCTTCACCGGCGGGATCGGCGAGATCGACGGCGCCCCGGTGGCCGAGGCCGACGTCGTGGCCGCACTCTGGGCCCGCCACGGGCTGCCACCGGAGCGGCTCTTGCTCGACCGCGAGGCCCGCAACACGATCGAGAACGCGAAGAACGCCCTGGCCTTGGCCCGACCGCGGCCGGGCGAGACCTGGCTCCTGGTCACCTCGGCCAAGCACCTGCCGCGGTCGGTCGGCTGCTTCCGCGCGGTCGGCTTCGAGACCGTGCCCTTCCCGGTCGACTATCGCAGCGGCGGGTCGCCGAGCCCCCTCGACGATCTGCGGGTTTCCGAACGGCTGTACGAGCTGGACGAGGCGATCTACGAATGGTACGGGCTTCTCTACTATCGGTTGTTGGGCCACACCCGCGAGCTCTTCCCCGGACCCCGCCCGTGACCCGCCGGACCCTCGCCGCCGCCTTGCTGGCCTCGCTGCTCGCGACCGCGGCCGCGGCGGACGACACGGTCCCCGCCAAGCAGCTGTTCGGCGCGGTGACCGCCCCGGCGCCGCCGCTCCCGGGTGCCGCCCGGGTGATCGGCAGCCACGCCAAAGGTTGCCTCGCCGGCGGCACCGCCCTGCCGGTCGACGGCCCCGGCTGGCAGGCGATGCGGCTCTCGCGCAACCGGAATTTCGGCCATCCCCGGCTCGTCGCCCTGATCGAGCGGCTCGCCCGGGAAGCCCGCGCCGACGGCTGGCCGGGCCTGCTCGTGGGCGACCTCGCCCAGCCGCGCGGCGGGCCGATGCGAACGGGCCACGCCTCGCACCAGATCGGGCTCGACGTCGACATCTGGCTCACGCCGATGCCCGACCGACGGCTCTCCGAGGAGGAACGCGAGACGCTCCCGGCGGTCTCGATGCTGCGCGAGGGCACGCGCACGGTCGATCCCTCCCGCTTCGGCCCGCGCCAGGTGGCGCTGATCCGGCGCGCCGCCTCCTACCCCGAGGTCGCGCGGATCTTCGTCCATCCCGGGATCAAGCAGGCGCTCTGCGAGGCGGCCGGCGCCGACCGCGGCTGGCTCGCCAAGGTCCGCCCCTGGTGGGGGCACGACAGCCACTTCCACATCCGCCTGCGCTGCCCCGAGGGCGAGCCCTTGTGCCGCGACCAGGACCCGCCTCCCGACGGCGACGGCTGCGGTGCGGAGCTCGCCTGGTGGCTCTCCGACGAGCCTTGGCGGCCCAAGCCTCCCGGGCCGCCGCCGCGGCCGATCACCTTGGCCGAGCTCCCGGCCGAGTGCCGGATCGTTCTCGAGGCGCGCTGAGCCGCTCGCTCAGCTGCGACGCGGCGGCTCGGTGAGCTTGTGGATCAGCACGAAGATGTTGATCACGCCGAACAGGAAGAGCATCCACCCGGCTACGTGGATCGCCCCGTCACGGGCGCCCGCCGCGATGAACAGGCCGAGGATGGCCAACAGCCCCATCACGGCCCCGTAGATCGCGTGACCCATCCCGCCGCGTCCCCCTTCCGACCCGACCGTCTCCGTCCCCGTCGTCGCCACGGCCCACCTCACCGCCCGGCCGGTTCGACCAGATCGCGGTAGGCGTGCCAGGAGGCGAAGCCCAAGAGCGGCAGCACCACCACGAGGCCGAGGAACAGCGTGACGAGGCCGGCGATCGTGAAGACGACGATCAAGGCGGCCCAGAACAGCAGCGGGAAGAAATTGACCTGGACCGCCTCGAAGCTCTTGATGATCGCCTCGATCACGTTGACCTCGGGCCGGTCGAGCAGAAGCGGGATCGAGATCACGCTCATCGAGAAGGCGATGAACGCCAGGATCCCGCCCACGGCCGTGCCGATCACGAGGAACGGCAGGGCGTCGGGCTCGAGGAAGGTCTGGGCGAAGAGGTTCTCGAACGAGGGCGGATCGCCGCCGAAATAGAGCATGAAGAGCATCGCCGCGAGGCGCGCCCAAGCGAACATCAAGAGCAGGAGCGCCACGCCCACGAGCGCGATCTGGGTCGGGTTGCGCTGGAAGGCGGCGAGCGCTTCGAAGAAGGTCGTCATCTGCCCGGCCTCGCGGCGCCGGGCCGCCTCGTAGAGCCCGACCGTGAGGATCGGCCCGACGAGGAGGAAGCCGCCCAAGAGCGGCAGGACGAGGTAGAGCATGCCGGCCCACCAGAGGCCCAAGAGGATGAGGTAGCCGGTCACCGCGGCGAGCAAGCCGTAGAACACGCCGAGCGCCGGGTTGGCGCGGAAGTCCTGCCAGCCCTTGGCCAGCCAAGTCCAAGGCTGATCGAGCTCGATCCGCCGGATCCGGATCGCCGGCGCGCCGCCGGCCGCCACAGCTTCCGCCATCTCGGAGCACTCCCCCCGCTCTCGCAGCATCCTAGCGCGGGCCGAGCGTCCCGCCCAGCGCGTGCGCCTCCTAGCGCGAATGGTCGCAGGGGATTTTGATGTAGATCAAGGAGCTCTTAACCTCCGTGCCGGAGAAGCACCGCGCGGGTGCGGCCGCGAGGGCGGTCGCGGGCCCGTGGCAACCGTCGAGGAGCGCTGCATGGCCAGCATCGCCGTGAGCCGGGTCGAGACCGGGGCCCAAGCCCAGGCCTACAACGAGGACGTCGTCCGCTGGTTCACGATCGCCACCGTGTTCTGGGGCATCGTGGGCTTCCTGGTGGGCGTGGTGATCGCCTTCCAGCTCGCCTACCCGGTCCTCAACCTCGATCTCGAGTGGACCACCTTCGGCCGGCTGCGGCCGCTGCACACCTCGGCGGTGATCTTCGCCTTCGGCGGCAACGCGCTCATGGCCACCTCGCTCTACGTGGTGCAGCGCACCTGCCGGGTGCCGCTGTTCGGCGGCCCACTCCTCGCCGCCTTCCTCTTTTGGGGCTACCAGTTGTTCATCGTCATGGCCGCGCTCGGCTACGTCACCGGCGTCACCCAGGGCCGCGAGTACGCCGAACCCGAATGGTACGTCGATCTCTGGATCACGATCGTCTGGGTCGTCTACCTCGTGGTGTTCTTCGGCACCCTCTTGACCCGGCGCGAGCCGCACATCTACGTGGCGAACTGGTTCTATCTCGCCTTCATCGTCACGATCGCGATGCTGCACATCGTCAACAACCTGGCGCTCCCGGTGTCGTTCCTCGGCGCCAAGTCGTACTCGCTCTTCTCCGGCGTCCAGGACGCGCTGACCCAGTGGTGGTACGGCCACAACGCGGTCGGCTTCTTCCTCACCGCCGGCTTCCTCGGCATCATGTACTATTTCGTGCCGAAGCAGGCCGAGCGACCGGTGTACAGCTACCGGCTGTCGATCATCCACTTCTGGGCGCTGATCTTCCTGTACATCTGGGCGGGGCCGCACCACCTGCACTTTACCGCCTTGCCCGACTGGGCGCAGGTGCTCGGCATGACCTTCTCGCTGATGCTCTGGATGCCGTCCTGGGGCGGCATGATCAACGGCCTCATGACCCTCTCGGGTGCCTGGGACAAGCTGCGGACCGACCCGGTGCTGCGCTTCCTCGTGGTCTCGGTGGCCTTCTACGGCATGAGCACCTTCGAGGGCCCGCTGATGTCGATCCGCCAGGTCAACGCGCTCTCGCACTACACCGACTGGACGGTCGGCCACGTCCATTCGGGCGCGCTCGGGTGGGTCGCCTTCGTCTCCTTCGGCGCGGTCTACTACCTCGTGCCGCGGCTGTGGCGGGTGCAGCGGCTGTACTCCTTGAAGCTGGTCGAGTGGCACTTCTGGATCGCCACGCTCGGCATCGTCCTCTACATCACCGCGATGTGGGTCTCCGGCATCATGCAGGGGCTGATGTGGCGGTCCTACGACAGCCTCGGCTTCCTGCAGTTCTCCTTCATCGAGACCGTCGAGGCGATGCACCCCTTCTACGTGATCCGCGCCTTCGGCGGGGTGCTGTTCCTCACGGGCGCGTTGATCATGGCCTACAACCTCTACCGTACGACGAAGGGCGACATCCGCGCCGAGGAGCCGATGCCGGTCGGCGCCGCGGCGCGGCTCGCGCCCGCCGAGTGAGCCCGCAGGGAGCCACGCCATGGCGCTGATCGCCCATCACGAGAAGGTCGAGACCCGGGGCCTCCTCCTCCTCGTGCTCATCCTGGTGACCGTGTCGATCGGCGGTATCGTCCAGATCGCGCCCCTCTTCACGATCGAGAGCACGATCGAGCGGGTGCAGGGGGTCCGGCCCTACAGCCCGCTCGAGCTCGCCGGCCGGAACATCTACATCCGCGAAGGCTGCTACACCTGCCACAGCCAGATGATCCGGCCGTTCCGCGACGAGGTCGAGCGCTACGGTCATTACAGCTTGGCCGCCGAGAGCATGTACGACCACCCCTTCCAGTGGGGCTCGAAGCGTACCGGGCCCGACCTCGCCCGGGTCGGCGGCAAATATTCGAACGAGTGGCACGTGGCGCACATGGTCGCGCCACGCAGCGTGGTGCCGGAAAGCATCATGCCCGGCTATCCGTTCCTCCTCGAGCGCGAGCTGCGCTTTTCGGACGTGGCCGACCATCTGCGGACGCTGCGGATGGTGGGTGTGCCCTACACCGACGAGATGATCGCGAACGCCGAGGCCGACCTCTTCGCCCAGGCCTCGGCGGAGGGTCACGAGGGGATCCTCGCCCGCTATCCCAAGGCCCCCTTGGGTGATTTCGACGGCCAGCCCGACAAGCTCACCGAGATGGATGCGCTCATCGCCTACATGCAGATTCTCGGCCAGATGGTCGACTTCACCAATGTCCGCAAGGAGGATCTCCTGCAGTGAGCCCGCGCCCGTGAACGACCTCCCGGCCTTCCTGCGCGAGCTCTGGGTCGTCTGGCTGTTCCTGCTGTTCGTCGGGATCGTGGCTTGGACCTGGTGGCCGTCGCGCAAGGAGAAGCTCGAGCGCCACGCCCGCATCCCCTTCGACGACGAGGATCGCCCCCATGCCCGTTAAGGTCGAGAAGGACGCGTTGACCGGCACCGAGACCACCGGCCACGAGTGGGACGGCATCAAGGAGCTGAACACCCCGCTCCCCAAATGGTGGCTCTACACCTTCTACGCGACGATCCTCTTCTCGGTGATCTGGTGGATCCTCTACCCCGCTTGGCCGAGCCTGACCGGCTACACCAAGGGGATCTTGGGCTCCAACCAGCGCCTCGAGGTCGAGCAGCGGCTGGCCGAGGCGCGCGCCCGCCAGCAGGTCTGGCTCGAGCGGATCGCCGCCAAGAGCCCGGCCGAGATCAAGGCCGACCCCGACCTCGCCCGTTTCGCCATGGTCGGCGGCGCGGCGGCGTTCGGCACCAACTGCGCCCCCTGCCACGGCGTGGGCGGCGCCGGCCAGAGCTTCTTCCCGGCCCTCGTCGACGACGAATGGATCTGGGGTGGCACCCTCGAAGAGATCGAGTACTCGATCCGCCACGGGATCCGCAACGCCGACGACCCGGGCGCACGGGCGGCGGCGATGCCGGCCTTCGGCACCGACGGGATCCTCGATCGCGGCCAGATCCGCGACGTCACCCAGTTCGTCCTGTCCCTCTCGGGCCGGGCGAGCGATCCGGCGGCGGCCGAACGCGGTGCCCCGCTCTACGCCGAGAACTGCGCCTCCTGCCACGGCGAGAGGGGCGAGGGCATGACCGCGCTCGGCGCCCCCCGGCTCGACGACGCGATCTGGCTCTACGGCGGCACCGCCCAGGAGATCGAGGCGCAGATCTGGCGGCCGCGGCTCGGCGTGATGCCGCCCTGGCAGGGCCGGCTCAGCGACGAGACCATCAAGATGCTCACGGTCTACGTCCACGGGCTGGGCGGCGGCCAGTAGACGGTTTCTCCTCCTTCCCGATCGCGACCTCGACGGGCCTTCGGGCCCGTCTTTTTTCGTGGCACGCGGCTTTCCGTCGGGAAGGCGAAGGGGAGCGGGGCGCCGCTCGAGCGAAGGCCGCCCCGCTTGCCGCGCGCACCGGCGGCGACCACATCGCGCCCGTGCGCCTGCCGCCGATCGTCCACCACCCGGCCTACAGCGTGCCCTTGCCCGAGGGGCACCGCTTCCCGATGGGCAAGTTCGCAGCACTCGCCCGCCTGCTCGAGGCGCGCGGCCTGTTCGACGAGCGCAACCGCCACCGACCGGAGCCGGCCGATCCCGAGACCCTGGCCCTCGCCCACGACCGGGCTTGGGTCGATGCGGTGCTCTCCGCCCGGGTCGAGCCGGCAGCCGAGCGGCGGCTGGGCCTACCCGTGACCCCGGCCGTGGCGGCCCGCGCCCGGGCGGCCACGGGCGGCACGCTCGCGGCCGCCCGCCTCGCCCTCGAGGAGGGGATCGCGCTCAACGCCGCGGGCGGCAGCCACCACGCGCTGCGCAGGGGCGGGGCCGGCTTCTGCGTCTTCAACGACCTCGCGGTCACGAGCCTGGCACTCCTCGCCGAAGGCCGGGTGCGCCGGATCACGATCCTCGACCTCGACGTGCACCAGGGCGACGGCACCGCCTCGATCCTCGCGCACGAGCCGCGGGTGACGACCGTCTCGCTCCACTGCCGCTGCAACTGGCCCGCCCGCAAGCAACAATCGAGCCTCGATCTGGCGCTCGACCCCGGGACCGGCGATCGCCCCTATCTCGAGCTTTTGGACGGGCTGTTGCCGGGCTTGCTGCGCCGGACCGCGCCCGATCTCGTCCTCTACGACGCGGGGGTCGACCCGCACCGCGACGACCGGCTCGGCCGGCTCGCGCTCACCGATGCCGGCCTCGCCGAACGCGACCGGTTGGTCCTCGAGCGCTGCCGTGAAGCGGGCGTCCCCGTCGCCTGCGTGATCGGCGGCGGCTACGATCCCGACCTCGCCACGCTCGCCGCCCGCCACGCGATCCTGTTCCAGGTGGCAGCCGACCTCAGCCGCCGGCGGCTGCCGCTGCGGCCCCGAAGATCTTGCCCGGGTTCATGATGCCGAGCGGGTCGAGGGCCCGCTTGATCGCCGCCATGACCGCCACCGCGGGCCCGTGCTCCTCGAGCAGGCTTTCGATCTTGCCCATCCCGATGCCGTGCTCGCCGGTACAGGTGCCGCCCATCGCGAGGGCCCGGTGCACCAGGCGATGGTTGACCGCCTCGGCCCGGGCGATCTCGGCCGCATCCGTGGGGTCGACGAGCAGCACGAGGTGGAAATTGCCGTCGCCCACGTGGCCCACGATCGGCGCCACGATCTTCGATTCCTCGAGGTCGCGGCGGGTCTCCTCGATGCACTCGGCGAGCCGCGAGATCGGCACGCAGACGTCCGTGGCCCAGCCCTTGGCACCGGGCCGCAGCGCCAGGGCCGCGTAATAGGCGTCGTGGCGGGCCTGCCAGAGCCGGTTGCGCTCCTCGGGCCGGCTCGCCCAGCGGAACGCCGAACCGCCCTCCTCGGCGGCGATCGCGCGGACCGCTTCGGCCTGCTCGGCGACCCCGGCCGCGCTCCCGTGGAACTCGAGGAAGAGGGTGGGCGCCGGCTCGAAGCCCTCGAGCCGGGCGTAGCGGATGCAGGCCTCCATCTGGACCGGGTCGAGGAGTTCGATCCGGGCCACGGGCACGCCCGCCTGGATCGTCTGGATCACCGTGCGGACCGCCGCCTCGACGGTCGGGAAGGCGCAGACCGCAGCCGAGATCGCCTCGGGGAGCGGGTGCAGCCGCAGCCGCGCCTCGGTGATCACCCCGAGGGTACCCTCCGAGCCCACGAACAGCCGGGTGAGGTCGTAGCCCGCGGCCGATTTGCGGGCCCTGCCGCCCGTGCGGATCGTCCGCCCGTCGGCCAGGACGACGGTCAGCCCCAAGACCGCCTCGCGCATCGTCCCGTAGCGCACGGCGTTGGTCCCCGAAGCCCGGGTCGCGGCCATCCCGCCGATCGTCGCGTCCGCCCCCGGGTCGATCGCGAAGAAGAGGCCGAGATCCCGCAGATGGGCGTTGAGCTGCTTGCGCGTGACCCCGGCCTCGACCAGCACGTCCTGGTCTTCGGCGTTGGTCTCGAGGATCCGGTTCATGCCGGAAAGGTCGATCGACAAGCCGCCCGCGGGCGCCGCCACGTGCCCTTCGAGCGAGGTGCCGACACCGAAGGGGACGATCGGCAGCCGATGGGCGGCGCAGATCTCGACCGCGAGGGCGACCTCGGCCGTGCTCCGCGCGAACAGCACGGCATCGGGCGGCAGGCAGGGCCGGAACGCCTCGCCGCGGCCGTGCTGCTCGCGGACCCCGGGATTGACCGACAGGCGGTCGCCGAAGCGCTGCCGGAGCGCCTCGATCGCCGCCCGCCGTTCCTCGGCTCCCGTCACCCGCTCCATCCCGACCTCCCGTTGCCGCCCGACACGCTTTCTTAGCGCCGCCGCCGGCCCGAGGGCGAGCCCACCCCTTCAGCCCGTGGCGAAGCTCTCGACCAGGCTGCCGACCAAGAGTGCCCAGCCGTCGACCAGCACGAAGAAGATGATCTTGAAGGGCAGCGAGATCATCACCGGCGGCAGCATCATCATGCCCATCGCCATGAGCAGGCAGGCGACCACGAGGTCGATCACGAGGAACGGGACGAAGACGATGAAGCCGATCTCGAAGGCCCGGCGCAGCTCGCTGATCATGAAGGCGGGGACCAGCACGCGGAAGGGCAGGTCCTCGGCCCGGGCCGGCGGCGGCAGCCGGGCGATCTCGAGGAAAAGCGCCACGTCCTTCTCGCGCACCTGGCGGCGCATGAACTCGTGGAACGGCTGGGCCGCCCGCTCGAGCGCCACGCTCTCCTCGAGCTCCTCCTCGACCAGCGGGGCGATGCCTTCCCGCCAGGCGGTCTCGAAGGTCGGGCCCATGACGAAGAGCGTGAGGAAGAGGGCGAGGCTCACGAGCACCGGGTTCGGCGGCGATTGCTGCAGGCCGATCGCGGTGCGCAGGAAGGAGAGCACGATCACGATCCGCACGAAGGAGGTGACCATCACGAGGATCGAGGGGGCGAGGCTCAAGACGGTGAGCAAGAGGACGAGCCGGACCACCTGCCCGGTGAAGGTCCCGCCCTCGCCGAGCTCGAGCCGCAGCGACTGGGCGGCCGCCGGCTCCGCCGGGACGACCAGCGCAACGAGCAGGAGGAGCAAGCTCGCGAGCCCGGCCCGCCGGGTGCCGCGGACGGCGGAACCGGGCCGCAGCGGTGCCGCGAGCCCGGCGAGCCCGAGGATCCGAGCGCGCGTCAGGCCCGCGAGGCGCCGCCCGCCCACTACGACCGCGCGCGGCGCCACGAGCCCGAGGGCCGAGAGGGGCGGCCTCACGACGCCCTCCGCGGGCCTTCGGCCGCGGGCTGGCCCCGCTCGATGAGGACGGCCCCCCCGGCGCCCAGCAGAAGGAGATGCTCGACACTGTCGCGGCGGATCAAGAGCAGCCGGGTGCGCGAGTCGAGCCAGCGCGTCTCGACCACCGCGAGCCGGCCGCCGATCGGACCGCCGAGCCGGCGGTGCAGATCGAGACGGCGGGCGAGCCAGGCCGCGAGGCCCAGAAGGCCGAGCACGGCCAAAAGCGCCCCTGCCCCGCGGGCCAGTTCGAGGATCTCCACGGCCGCTCAGCCCGCGCCCGCGGCGGCGTAGCCGCGCCGCGCCCGGTCCGCCCGGTCGAGCCGGTCGAGCTCGCCGCGCAGCCGCTCGCGCTCGGCTGCGAGCTCGATCGCGAGCCCCTCGAGCTCGTCGAGCAGGGCGAGCAGGGCGGCCTCCTCCTCCGGACCGGCGGGCGGGCGTCGCTCGGCCTCGGCGAAGGCCTCGAGGCCGCGCTCGAGCGGCTCGAGGCCGACCGAGCCGCCGGCCGCGAGGCGCTCGCGCGCCGCGGCGAGCGCCGTCTGCAGCGCCCGCCAGGCCTCGACACGGTCGGCCGCAAGCGGAGCGCTCACGGTGCCCTCCCCTGCCGGCGGGCGGCGCCCAGCCGGGCATCGAGCCGGTAGAGATGGACCAGGATCTCGGCGACCGCGGCGAACGCCACGGTCGGGATCGGCGCGCCGAGCTCGAGCCGCTCGAGCAGCGCGACGAGCGCCCGGTCCTCGCGCACCGG
Organism: Geminicoccaceae bacterium; assembly: GCA_023512415.1. Taxonomy (GTDB): domain Bacteria; phylum Pseudomonadota; class Alphaproteobacteria; order Geminicoccales; family Geminicoccaceae; genus JANXAZ01. The sequence goes on from JAILZQ010000055.1 coordinate 20,299, forward strand.
GACCCCGTGCTCTCGGGCGAGCGCCAGGATCCGTCGGGCGAGGGTGCCCCTGCCCTTGGCGACCAGGCGCGGGACGCCCCCCACTTCCGGGTCGAAGCGCAGCGCCAAAGCGATGTCCGAGCCGCTCATCATCGGCCTCCGTGCGTCCTGCGCTGGCGAGACTAGCGGCGATGTGGTTAACGAAGAGTTGAGGCCGCGCGGCCCGTCGGTCACGCCGTGCGGTCGCTTTCGCCGCCGCGGAGCCCGCCCGCCATGGACCTCCCCCCCGCCGTGGAGCTCGACGAGGAGCAGATCCGCCGCTACGCTCGGCACATCGTGCTGCCCGAGGTGGGTGGGGTGGGCCAGGCGCGGCTGTTGGCCGCCCGGGTGCTCGTGGTGGGGGCGGGTGGGCTCGGCTCGCCGCTGCTCCTCTACCT
>JAILZQ010000056.1 GCA_023512415.1 Geminicoccaceae bacterium
GAAATACGGTCTGTGATCCCGGCCGTATAGAAACGAACCTCCCTTCCCATCCTACACGGGGAAAGGGAGGTTTTTTTCATGCGCAAACGACAACGGCTCCGGGCCGCGCTGCCCGTCTGCCCGTTCGCGCTCGCGCTGCTGGCTTCGGGCTGCGCCGCGGGCAACCACAGTTCCAGCAGCATCCAGCCGAACAGCTACGCGAACGACGGGTACTTGGGGACGACCAACGCCAACCCGCACATTCCGGGCCGTCACATGGCGCTCCATTACAAGAACGACGCCGTTCTGATCCAGCAGGCGATCAAAAACGTGAGAGGAGTCCGGGGCAGCCGGGTGACGTTCAACGGCGCCGACGCTTACGTGACGATTGTGCTCGCCCCCGATCTGAATCCGAACGAAGCGGCGACGGTGGAACGGCAGGCGGCTTCCGTGCTTCGGTTCCATTTTCCGCGCTACACGATTCATGTGACCTCCACGCGATAGAAGACGGGCGGGAGCGGTTCAAGGGAATCGTTCCCGTCGGTTGCGCTCGGTCCGCTAATTCGTTATACTAAGTCATGCCGTGCTAGACGGGGAGGTAGCGGTGCCCTGTAACTCGCAATCCGCTATAGCGAGGTTGAATTCCTGCTTGAGGTCTTGCCACGCAGGTTCCGGCATGTTTGGTTTCGTGTTGAGAGCAGGGTCCTTCGCGAGGGACGCCCATGAACCCGGTCAGGTCCGGAAGGAAGCAGCCGTAACGAGTTCCGTGCCGGGTCGTCCGCCAGCCTTCCACCGCGACGTCGAGGTCGCGCCCGTCCGCCCGCCGTCCCGTCCCCCCGCGCGATGACCGAGGAGAGGGTGCAAGGCGCCTATCGCGTGCTCGCCCGGACCTACCGGCCCGGCCGGCTGTCCGAGCTGATCGGCCAAGAGGTGCTGGTCCGCACCGTCACCAACGCCTTCAAGACCGGCCGGATCGCGCACGCCTTCCTGCTGTCGGGGATCCGCGGGGTGGGCAAGACGACGACCGCCCGGATCCTCGCCAAGGGGCTCAACTGCGTGGGCCCCGACGGCAAAGGCGGCCCCACGCCCGAGCCCTGCGGGGTGTGCCCCTCCTGCGTGGCGATCGGCGAGGACCGCTCGCTCGACGTCATCGAGATGGACGCCGCCTCGCAGACCGGCAAAGCCGACGTCCTCGACCTCGTCCAGGGCATCCAGCTCGCGCCCGCCGCCTCGCGCTTCAAGGTCTACATCCTGGACGAGGTCCACATGCTCTCGGAGAAGGCCTGGAACGCCCTTCTCAAGACCGTCGAGGAGCCGCCGCCGCACGCCAAGTTCGTCTTCGCCACGACCGAGATCCGCAAGGTGCCGGTCACCGTGCTCTCGCGCTGCCAGCGCTTCGAACTGCGCCGCGTGGAGCCCGCCCGCCTCGCCGCGCACTTGGCCGAGGTCTGCGAGAAGGAGGGGGTCGAGGCCGAGCCCGCAGCACTCGATCTCTTGGCGACCGCCGCCGAGGGCTCGGTGCGCGACGCGCTCTCGCTCCTCGACCAGGCGATCGCGGTGGGCGAGGGCCGGGTGGAGGCGGCCCTCGTCCAGGACATGCTCGGGCTCGCCGACCGGGGCCGGCTGCTCGATCTGCTCGAGGCCGCGATGGGCCGCGAGCCCGGCCGGGTCCTCGACCGGCAGGCCGAGCTCCACGCCCTCGGCGCCGACCCGCGGATGGTCCTCCAGGACCTGCTCCACCTCGTGCACCTGGCGAGCCGGCTCGCCGCCGGGATCGCGCCCGAACGGCTCGGCGAGCCGCTTCCGGGCCCGTTCCTCGACCGGCTCGCCGCCCTCGCCCGGGGAACCGACCTGCCGCGGCTCGCCCGCGCCTGGCAGGTGCTCTTGAAGGGGCTCGAGGAGGTACGCGCCGCCCCGGACGCGGCGGCCGCTGCCGAAATGGTGCTCTTGCGCCTCGCCTGCCTCGCCGATCTGCCGCCGCCGGCCGAGCTCGCCCGGCTGTTGCGCGCCCAAGCGGGCGCGGCCGCGCCCTCCTTGCCCGCGACCGCGGGGACGAGCTCGGCCCCGGCCGCCGCCCCGATCGGGCGGGCCGCCCCCGAGCCGACGACGTCCTTGGCCGGCATGGTCCCGCGCCGCGTGCCGCCCTCGACCGCCCGCCCGGCCGACGGTCCGGCCGCGCGCGCCGCCGCGGCCGAGCCGGCCTCGCCCGCCCCGCTCGAGACGCCGGTGCAATTCGCCGATCTCGTGGCGCTGTTGCGCGAACGCGGCCACGCGCCGCTCGCCGGCTGGCTCGTCGAGGGCGTGCATCTGGTCCGGCTCGAGCCGGGTCTGCTCGAGTTCCGCCCGCGCCCGGGCCTGCCGCGCGAGCTGCCCGGCAAGCTCGCCGAGGCGCTCGGTGCCCTGACCGGCCGGCGCTGGATGGTGGCCTTGAGCGACGAGCCGGGCGAGCCCACGCTCGCCGAGCAGGCGGAGGCGGCGCGCGCCCGACGGATCGCCGAGCTCGGTCGGACCGGACCGATCAAGGGGCTGCTCGAGCTCTTTCCCGGTGCCGAGATCGTCGACGTCCGCCCGGCGGCGCCCGCCGCGGCGCGCGGAGCAACCGAGGAGGAGGGTCGCGGATGAAGAACATCTCCAACATGCTCAAGGAGGCGCAGAAGCTCCAGCAGCGCATGGTCGAGATGCAGCAGCGCCTGGCCGAGACCGAGATGACCGGCCAGGCCGGCGGCGGGCTCGTCACGGTCGTCTTGAACGGCAAGGGCGAGATGAAGAAGGTGTCGATCGACAAGAGCCTGGTCGATCCGAACGAGGTCGAGATCCTCGAGGACCTGATCGTCGCCGCGGCCAACGACGCCAAGGCCAAGATCGAGGCGCACGTCGCGGCCGAGATGCAGAAGATGACCGGCGGGCTGCCCTTGCCGCCGGGCATGAAGCTGCCGTTCTGAGGCCTTGATCGCCGGTCCGATCGAGGAGCTCGTCCGCCTCCTCGCGAGGCTACCCGGGCTCGGGCCGCGCTCGGCCCGGCGCGCCGCCTTGGCGCTCCTGCGCCGCCCCGACACGCTCCTCGTCCCGCTCGTGGCCGCCCTCGAAGCCTGCGCGCGCAAGGTCCGCCGCTGCTCGATCTGCGGCAATCTCGACACGGCAGACCCTTGTGCGATCTGCGCCGACCCGAGACGCGATCCCGACACCATCCTCGTCGTCGAGCAGGTCGAGGATCTCTGGGCCATGGAGCGGGCGGGCACCTTCCGCGGCCGCTACCACGTCCTGGGTGGCACGCTCTCGGCGCTCGATGCCGTGGGCCCCGAAGAGCTCGGCGTCGAGCGGCTCCTGCGTCGGGCGGCCGAGCGGCCGGGGATCGAGGTGATCTTGGCCCTTTCCGCCACGGTCGCCGGCCAGACCACCGCGCACTATCTGGCCGAGCGGCTCGCGCCCTCGGGGGCCCGGATCACCCGGCTGGGCTACGGCCTTCCGGTCGGCGGCGAGCTCAACTATCTGGACGAGGGAACGCTCGCCGCGGCCCTCGAGGGCCGCCAGCCGGTCGGCTGAGCCCGCACGAGCCCGGATTTCCGCGACGATGGCCGTCCGCCGCATCCTGATCGCCCCGCACCCCTTGCTGAAGCTCGTGGCCCGCCCGGTCGAGCGGATCGACGACGACATCCGCCGGCTCATGGACGACATGCTCGAGACCATGTACCGGGCGCCCGGGATCGGGCTCGCCGCCCCGCAGATCGGCGTGTCGCTGCGGGTCGTGGTGGTCGATCTGGCCAAGAAGGACGAACCGCCGGCGCCGCTCCGGCTGGTCAACCCCGAGATCACCTGGCGGTCGGAAGAGCAGGTGGTGATGGAGGAGGGCTGCCTCTCGCTGCCCGAGCAGTTCGCCGAGGTGACCCGGCCGGCCGCCGTGCGGGTGCGCTACCGCGACGAAGTGGGCGAGGAACGGGAGATCGCGGCCGACGGGCTCTTGGCGCGCTGCCTGCAGCACGAGGTCGACCACCTGAACGGGATCTTGTTCGTCGACCATCTCTCGCCCTTGAAGCGCAACATGATCCTGCGCAAGCTCGCCAAGGCGCAGCGGGCGCGCGCCTGAGCCGGACGACTTTTCTTGCCGCTGCGGATCGTCTTTATGGGCAGCGCCGCCTTCGCCGTGCCGACGCTGGAGGCGCTCGCCGGGAGCGGCCAGGCGATCCCGCTCGTGCTCACCCAACCGCCGCGGCCGGCCGGGCGGGGCATGAGCGAACGGCGCACCCCGGTCCACGAGGCGGCCGAGCGCCTCGGCCTCCCCATAGCCACGCCCGCGACGCTTCGGGACCCGAGCGAGCAGGAGCGGCTGCGCGCCCTCGCCCCCGATCTCGTGGTGGTCGCCGCCTACGGCCTGCTTCTTCCCGAGGCGGTCCTCGCGATCCCGCGCCTCGGCTGCCTCAACCTGCACGCCTCGCTCTTGCCGCGCTGGCGCGGGGCGGCGCCGATCCAGCGGGCGATCCTGGCCGGCGACCGCGAGACCGGCGTCTGCCTCATGCGGATGGAGAAGGGGCTCGACACCGGCCCGGTCTACGCCTGTCGGCGCACGCCGATCGGGCCGCGCGAGACCGCGGGTGCGCTCCACGACCGGCTCGCGGCCCTCGCGGCCGACCTGTTGCTCGAGCTGCTGCCGGCGATCGCCGCCGGGACCGCCCACCCCACCCCGCAGCCGGCCGAGGGGGTCACCTACGCCGCCAAGATCGGCCCCGCGGACCAGCGGTTGGACTTCGCCCGCGCCGCGGTCGAGCTCGATCGGCAAGTCCGCGCGCTGTCGCCCGCACCCGGTGCCTGGTGCCTCGCCCGCGGCGAGCGGCTCCTGGTCCTCGAGGCCGAGCCGGTCGAAGGCCCGAAGGGTGCCCCGGGCGAGGTCGTCGGGCTGCCCCTCACCGTGGCCTGCGGCGAGGGAGCCTTGGCGCTGCACCGGGTCCAGCGCGCCGGCCGCAAGGCGATGAGCGCCGCGGAGCTGCAGCGCGGCTTCCCGCTGCCGCTCGGCAGCCGGCTCGACTGAGGCCCGAGGTGCGGCGCTGGCGGCTCCTGCTCGAATATGACGGCGGCCCGTTCGTCGGCTGGCAGCGGCAGGCCTCGGGGCTCTCGGTCCAAGCGCTGCTCGAGGAGGCGGTGGCCCGGCTCGCGGGCGAGACCGTCACGGTCGTGGGCGGCGGGCGGACCGATGCCGGGGTCCACGCGCTCGGCCAGGTCGCGCACCTCGATCTCGAGAAGGACCTCCTACCCGAGCGGCTCATGGGCGGGCTCAACGCGCACCTGCGGCCGCACCCCGTGGCGGTGCTCGAGGTGCGCGCGGCGGCACCCGAGTTCCACGCCCGCTTCGCGGCCATCCGCAAGAGCTACATCTACCGGATCCTCGACCGGCGCGCGCCACCGACGCTCGAGCGTGGGCGGGTCTGGCACGTGCCGCGGCGGCTCGACGTCGAGCGGATGCACGAGGCCGCCCAGGCGCTGGTCGGCCGGCACGACTTCTCGAGCTTCCGGGCGAGCGAGTGCCAGGCCAAGAGCCCGCTCAAGACGCTCGATCTCCTGCACGTCCGGCGCGCCGGGCCTTTCGTCGAGGTCCGCGCGGTGGCCCGCTCCTTCCTCCACCACCAGGTGCGCAACATGGTGGGCACGCTCGTCCAGGTCGGGCTCGGCAAGCGGCCCCTCGGTTGGGCCCGGGAGGTGCTCGAAGCCCGCGACCGAACCGCCGCCGGCCCGACCGCGCCGGCCTTCGGGCTTTATCTCGAGCGGATCGACTATCCGCCGGGCTAGCCGAGCACGGGAGGCTGGAGCACGACCGGCTCGGCGAGCCGAGCGAGCAATCGGTCGGTGCCGGTGTTGACGAGCGCGCTGAGGACCACGTCCAGGAGCACGAAGCCGGCGGCGACCGGGCCGGGTGCCTCGAGGGCGGTCTTCACCACGAGCCACTGATAGGCGAGGGCCGCGAGCGTGGCGGCCGTGGCGAGCGCGGCAGCCGTCGCCTCCGGCAGGAGTTCGCCCAGGAGCACGACGACCAAAAGGAAGTGGATCTGCAGGACCGCCGCCCAGTTGCTCGCGACCACGAGCGGGACGAAGCGGCGGCCCTCGCCCATCGCCCGCAAGACGAGCGCGGCGGCGAGGGGAAAGGCGAGCCAGCCCACGACGTAGCCGCCGGCCTCGACGAGCAGGAGGAGCGGAAGCGCGACCGGCGCTCCTTGCGCGAACAGCCCGCGCAGGACGAGAACGAGATAGGCCGGGAAGGCCAACACGACGGCGGTGAAGGAGCGCAGGAAACCGTCGAAGGAGAGGTCGAAGGCGGCCATCGCCCCGGGCTCGCGCTTCAAGATCGCGAGGGCACCGCGGAGCCCGCCGCGGATCTCGGCCGCGCTCGCGATCATGCGGGCCTCCTCACGACGCCTGCGAAGAAGCGCGCGACGAACACTTCGTAGACGCGGGCGAGCTCCTCGATGTCGGCGGTCCGGACGTGCTCGTCGACCTGGTGCAGGGTCGTCCCCGGCAGGCCGAGCTCGACCACCGGGCAGACGGGGGCGAAGAAGCGCGCGTCCGAGGTGCCGCCGCCCGTGTCGAACCGCGGTCGCCTTCCGGTCACCGCCTCGACCGCGGCCGCGAGCGTCTCGGTCAAGGGCCCCTCCTCGGTGCGGAAGGGCTCGGCTCCGATCACCACCTCGAGCTCGTGCGGGATCCCGAGCCCGTCGAGAAAGCCGCGCAGGCGGCGCTCGAGCCCGGCCCCGCTGTGCCGGTCGTTGAAGCGGACGTTGAAGACCGCGCGCGCCTCGCCCGGGATCACGTTGCTCGCCGGGTTGCCGATGTCGATCGAGGCGATCTGCAGACTCGAGGGCTCGAACCAGGGCGTGCCTTCGTCGAGCCGGATCGCCAACAACGCGAGCAGGATCGCGAGCAGCCGATGGGCGGCGTTGTCGGCACGCTGCGGATAGGCGGTGTGACCTTGCCGGCCGAACACGGTGAGCCGCCCGGTCAAGGAGCCGCGCCGGCCGATCTTGGCCAGATCACCCACCCGCTCGAGGCTCGTGGGCTCGCCCACGAGGCAGGCATCGGGGGCCATCCCGCGCTCGATCGCCCAGGCGACGAGCCGGGCCGAGCCGTCGACCGAGGGTCCCTCCTCGTCGCCCGTGAGGAACAGCGAGAGGCGGCCGCGGTGGAGGCCGCGCCGGGCCACGTGGCGGGCCGCGGCGGCGACCATCGCCGCCACCCCGCTCTTCATGTCGGCGGCACCCCGCCCCCACAGCCGGCCGTCGCGGATCTCGCCGGAAAAGGGCGGGACGCTCCAGCGCGCCGGATCACCCGGCGGCACCACGTCGAGATGGCCGTTCAAGACGAGATGCGGCCGTCCCTCGCCCACCGTCGCCACGAGGTTCGGCACGCGCGGCCCGGCGCTCGCGAAGTCGAGCCGGATGCAGGCGAAGCCGGCGGCCTCGAGGACCCGCGCGCAGAGCTCGAGTGCCGGCCCGGCGTCGGGGGTGACGCTCGGGCAGCGGACGAGATCGCGCGCGAGGGCGACGGGATCGACCTCCATGGCCACCCTTCCGCTCGGGAGCCGCCCACGCCGGCCGGCCCGGAGCCGGCCGGGCGGTCCGCCCGGCCGGGCGAGCGGACCCTAAGCGTCGGTCCCCTGCTGTCAACCGAGCGGCACGCCGGAGCTGCCGCTCAATCGCGCAACAGATCGTTGAGCGCGGTGCGCGCCCGGGTCTTGGCGTCGACCCGCTTGATGATCACGGCGCAATAGAGGCTCGGGCCCGGCCGCCCGTCGGGCAGCGGGTTGCCGGGCAGGCTGCCGGGCACCACGACCGAGCCGGCCGGTACCCGACCGTGGAGGATTTCGCCCGTGGTGCGGTCGACGATCTTGGTCGAGGCGCCGATGAAGGTACCCATCGCGAGCACGGCCCCCTCCTCGACGATCACGCCCTCGACCACCTCGGCCCGCGCACCGATGAACACCTCGTCCTCGATGATCACCGGGTTGGCCTGCAGGGGCTCCAGCACGCCGCCGATGCCCGCCCCGCCCGAGATGTGGCAGTTCTTGCCGATCTGGGCGCAGGAGCCGACCGTCGCCCAGGTATCGATCATGGTGCCGCGCTCGACCCGGGCGCCCACGTTGACGAAGCAGGGCATCAAGACGACCGAGGGGGCGATGTAGGCGCTTCGACGGACGATCGCCCCGGGCACGGCGCGGAAGCCCGCCTCCTCGAAGCGGGCCGCGTCCCAGCCCGCGAACTTGGGCGGGACCTTGTCCCACCAGGAGGTGCCACCCGGGCCGCCCGGGATCTCCCGCATGTCCTCGAGGCGGAAGGAGAGCAGCACCGCCTTCTTGAGCCATTGATGGGTGATCCAGCGCCCGTCCTTCTTCTCGGCGACCCGGAGCTCGCCCTTGTCGAGGAGCCGGAGGGCCTCCTCGACGGCGTCGCGGATCTCGCCTTGGGTGTGCGGGCCCACGGTCGCGCGCTCGTCCCAGGCCCGCTCGATGATGCCGGCGAGCAGGTCGTGGTCCATGGCTCTGCTTCCCCTTACCTCGTTCGAAGCGCGTTCCTCGGTCGGCGGCCGCAGGAGGCTAGCCGCGAGCGGCCGGCTGTCAATTCGGCCCGCCGGCGGAGAGGCCGCGTCGCGCTCCGCGCGCGCTTGTCGGGCGGCCGGGGCGACCCTAGGGTCGAAGCCATGAGCGCCTTCGACCCGCCCCTCCTGCCCTCGAGCTTCCTCGAGCGTTGCGCCGCGATCCTGGGACCTGCCGGGATCGTTCGCGAGCCGCAGTCGATCGAGCCCTACGTCACCGATTTCTGGCGGCAATATCGCGGCCGGGCGGCAGCGGTCCTGCGCCCGGCCTCGACCGCGGAGGTGGCGGCGGTGGTGGCGGAGGCGGCCCGGGCCCGCGTGCCGCTCGTGCCGCAATCGGGCAACACCGGGCTCGTGCGCGGCGGCATCCCGGATGCGAGCGGCCGCCAGGTCGTCCTCTCGCTCGAGCGGATGACCCGGATCCGCGAGGTCGACCCGCGCGGCGAGCACATCGTGGTCGAGGCGGGTTGCGTGCTCGAGACCGTGCAGCAGAAGGCGGCCGAGATCGGCCGGCTCTTCCCGCTCGCGCTCGGCGCCCAGGGCTCGTGCCGGATCGGCGGGAATCTCGCCACCAACGCGGGCGGGGTCGCCGTGCTCCGCTACGGCATGATGCGCGACCTCGTCCTCGGCCTCGAGGTGGTCCTGGCCGACGGCCGGGTCTGGGACGGGCTCAAGGCCCTGCGCAAGGACAATACGGGTTACGATCTCAAGCAGCTCTTCATCGGCTCGGAAGGCACGCTCGGGGTGATCACAGCAGCCGCCCTCGAGCTCTTCCCGGCCCCCAAGGACCGCCAAACGCTCTGGCTCGGCGTCGAGGGGCCGCGGATCGCCCTCGACGTCTTCGAACTCTTCCGCGAGAAAGCGGGCGAGGTGATCTCGAGCTTCGAGCTGTTGACCGGCTTCGGCGTCGAGGCGGCCTGCGCGCACTTGCCGGGGGTGCGCCGGCCGCTCCCCGAGCCGCATCCCTGGCACCTTTTGATCGAGCTTTCCTGGAGCTTCGAGGACGGGCTTTCCGAGAAGCTCGAGGCGGTCATGGAGCGCGCCTTGGAGATGGGCCTCGTGCGCGACGGCACGCGGGCCGAGAGCGAGGCGCAGCGGGCCAACATGTGGCGGATCCGCGAGGGCCAGAGCGAGGCCACCCGGCACATGGGCTTCATCGTCAGGAGCGACGTGACCGTGCCGATCGGCCGGATCCCCGAACTCGTCGAGCGGATGGCCGCCTGGGTGGCGGGCAATGCGCCCGCGGTCACACTCGTCCCCTTCGGCCACGTGGGCGACGGCAATTTGCACTTCAACTTCATCGCCCCGCCCGAGCGGGTCGGCGAGCTGGCACCGCTGCTGCTCGAGCGGCTCTACGACGAGGTCACGGCACTCGGCGGCTCGATCAGCGCCGAGCACGGGATCGGCCGGATGAAGCGGGAAGCGCTCTGGCGGCGCCGGCCGGCGCTCGACCGCGAGCTCATGGCGCGGATCAAGGCCGCGTTCGACCCGCACGGGATCTTGAACCCGGGCGTGATCCTCGACGGGGCGGAGGAACGGTCGTGAGTGAACGCCGCCCGAAGGGCTGGCCGGCCCGCGCCACGATCGTCGAGGTGGGGCTGCGCGACGGGCTGCAGGCCGAGCGCGCGATCCTGCCCACCGAGACCAAGCTCGATCTGGCCCGCCAGCTGATCGCGGCCGGGATCCGCCATCTCGAGCTCACGAGCTTCGTGAGCCCGCGGGCGGTGCCGCAGCTCGCCGACGCCGAAGAGCTCTTGGCCCGGCTCGGCCGTCCGGCCGGGGTCGAGATCACCGCCCTGGTACCCAACGCCAAGGGTGCCGAGCGGGCCGCGCGCGCCGGGGTCGGCGGGATGGTCGTGTTCCTCTCGGCATCCGAGAGCCACAACCGCAAGAACCTCAACCGGGGGATCGACCGCAGCCTGGCCGACGTGGCCGAGGTCACGATGATCGGCGAGGCGGCGGGGATCCCCGTCCACGCCGCGCTCTCGGTCGCCTTCGGCTGTCCGTTCGAGGGCGAGGTGCCGCTCGACCGCGTGGTGGGCATCGCCGAGGAGCTCGCCATGCTCGGGATCCGTCGGCTCTCGCTCGGGGACACGACCGGCATGGCGACCCCGCCCTTGGTGCGCGAGCGGGTCGAGGCGCTGCGTGCGAAGCTGCCGCGGCTCGAGCTCGCGCTGCATTTCCACAACACCCGCGGGATCGGCCTGTGCAACGTGATGGCCGGGCTCGACTGCGGGATCGACCGCTTCGAGAGCTCGATCGGCGGGCTCGGCGGTTGCCCCTTCGCGGCCGGCGCCACCGGCAACGTCTGCACCGAAGACCTCGTCTACTTGCTCGAGGAATGCGGGGTCGCAACCGGCATCGACCTCGAGGCGGCGATCGCCGCGGCCAAGGCGTTCGAGCGGGCGGTCGGCCGGCCCCTGCCCGGGCAGGTCATGAAGGCGGGCCCCCGGCTGAAGCTCCATCCCTTGGACGCGGTCGCGACCGCCACCGGGTGAGGTCGACCGTGGCGGACGGCGCCTTGGCCGGCATCCGGGTGATCGACCTCACCCGCGTCCTCTCCGGACCCTTCTGCACGATGCTGTTGGCCGATCTCGGCGCCGACGTGATCAAGGTCGAGGGGCCCGAGGGTGACCCGACCCGGGCGATCGGTGCCGGCCGCGACGGCCTTTCCTGGTACTTCGCCGCCTTCAACCGCAACAAGCGCTCGATCCTGCTCGATCTCAAGCGCGAGGCCGAGAAGGACGTCCTCGCCCGGCTGATCGAGCAGGCCGACGTCCTGGTCGAGAACTTCCGCCCGGGTGTGCTCGCGGCCATGGGCTTCCCGCCCGAGCGGCTCGACGCGCTCAATCCGAGGCTCGTCACCTGCTCGATCAACGGGTTCGGCAGCGTGGGGCCCTACCGCGACCGGCCGGCCTTCGACTTCGTCGCGCAGGCGATGAGCGGCTTCATGGCGACCAACGGCGAGGCGGGCGGGCCGCCCATGCGGACCGCGGCCCCGCTCACCGACCTCGCGGCCGGGCTCTACGCCGCCCTCGGCATCGTGGCGGCGCTCCGGGCCCGCGACGTGACCGGCCGCGGCCAGCGGGTCGAGGCCACGATGCTCGGCTCGATGCTCTCCCTCTTGGGCTACCTTGCCCCGGAATATCTGGCGACCGGCGAGGCGCCGCCGCGCACCGGCAACGACCATCCGATCCTCGCCCCCTACGGCCTGTTCCGCACCGCCGACCGGGAGATCGCGATCGCTCCGGCCAACGAGGCGATCGTGCGGAAGTTCCTGGCCGTGCTCGGCCTCGAACCTCTGCTCGCGGATCCGCGCTTTGCGACCAACGCCGAGCGGGTCGAACGCCGGGGGGAGCTGCGCGCCGCGATCGAGGCGGTGCTCGTGCGCGAGCCGGCCGCGGTTTGGATCGAACGGTTGAACGCTGCGGGCGTGCCGTGCGGCCCGGTCAACGGGCTCGCCGAGGCCTTCGCCGATCCGCAGGTCGAAGCCCTCGGCATGCTCGTGGACGTGCCCCATCCGGGCCGGGGTCTTGTGCGGATGACCGGCTTCCCGCTGCGCCTTTCCGCGACCCCCTGCGCCGTCCGGCGGCCCGCTCCGGAACTCGGCCAGCACACGGCGGAGGTGCTCGCCGAGTTGGGGCTCGCTCGGCCCGATCCCACCCGGGGCTGACGGCAGGGCGCGGGGCGCTTATCGTTCCTCGGGCCCATCTCGGCTGCGGAGCCCTCGGGACCGTGTCGACCGCCGCCCTCTACGACCGCGACTTCCACCGCTGGTGCCTCGAGCAAGCGCAGGCTCTGCGCGCGCTTTCGGCGATGCGGGCGAACCTCGCCGTGCCGCTCGACCTCGACAACCTCGCCGAGGAGATCGAGAGCTTGGGCAAAGCGCAACAACGAGAGCTCGCTTCACGCTATCGGGTCCTGCTCCTTCATCTTTTGAAATGGAGCCGCCAGCCCCGTCGGCGCACCCGGAGCTGGCGCAGCACCATCGCCACCCAGCGTCTGGAGATCGCGCGCTTGCTGCGGCAGAACCCGAGCCTGCGCGCGCGGCGCGCCGAGGAGCTCGCGGAGGCCTATGACGAAGCGCGCACGCTCGCGGCGATCGAGACCGGTCTTCCGCTCGCCACGTTCCCCGAGACCTGCCCGTTCACCTTCGAAGAGATCGAAGATCCGGAGTTCCTGCCGTGACCGCGACCCTTCCGGCACCCGACACGAAGGCCGCCGGCTCGGGCGAAGCTCACGAGGACGATTTCTACGGTTGGTGTCTCGATCAGGCGCGGGCTCTGCGCGCGCTTTCCGCGATGCGGGCGAACCTCGCCGTGCCGCTCGACCTCGAGAACCTCGCCGAGGAGATCGAGAGCTTGGGGATCTCGCAGCTGCACGAGCTGCGCGCGCGTCTGCGGCAGCTCTTGGCGCACCTGTTGAAGTGGCGTTACCAGCCGCAGCGGCGGTCGCGGAGCTGGCGCGCCACGCTGCGCGTCCAGCGGGACGCCTTGGCGGATCTGCTCGAATCCAGCCCGAGCTTGAAGCGTCGCTTGGCCGAAGAGCTGCCGAAAGCTTACGAAAAGGCGCGGCGGTTGGCGGCCGACGAGACCGGCCTGCCGCTGTCGACCTTCCCCGAAAGCTGCCCCTTCGACCTCGAGCAGATCGAGGACCCGGAGTTCCTGCCGTGAGCCGGGGATGCGGCTGACCGCCGAGGAGGTGGCGACCATCCGCCGGCTCGTGGCCGAGGCCTACGGGCCCGGGGCCGAGATCTGGCTGTTCGGCTCGCAGCTCGACCCCCGCAGGAAGGGCGGCGACATCGACCTGCTCGTCGAAGTGCCCGAAACGGCACCGGCGGATCTCCGCTGCGAGCTTCGCCTCCACGTCGAGCTCGAGGAGGGCCTCGGCGGTCGCAAGGTCGATCTGATCGTCCACCGGCGCGGCGAGGAAGAGGGGCCGTTCGTCCGGATCGCCAAACGCGAGGGGCTGCGCCTGTGAGCGAGGCGCAAGAGCTTCTGTTCGCGGTCTTCGGCACGCTCGCGCGCACGGGCCGTCACTTGCAGCGCCTGCGGGAACGTCTCGCCGACCGTTTGCCCGCCGAGCCGTCGGCCGTGGCCGCCTTCGAGGACCGCATCGCCCGTGCGACGCCCGAGCGGTTGCGCGATCGGCGCGGGGGGATCTTCGACGCCGCCAACGCGGCCGCGCCCTGCTCTCGCGCTTTTCCGGTCGCTTCGAACCCGGGCCGGAGATGTTGCCGGCCGAGGCCGCGCGGTGACCGAACGCCGGGATCACGGATTGGGCAACGGCACGCCACAACGCCGGGCGATCGCCAGAGCGAGCGCACGGAAGTCGGCGTAACATTCCGAGACCGCAGCCTGGTGCCCGCCGATCGCACCATCCGCCGGCTTCAACAGGAACATGGGCTTGCGTGCCTCTTGGGCCATCGCCATGAGCGAGCGGTAATCTTTGAGCCGCCCCAAGCAATCCGGATCCTGCTCGATCGAGGGCGACGGCTCTCCGGGCTTGTCGAGCACGGCCTCGCGATAGGCCTCGGGAGCCAAGGCCATCCAGCGCTCGTAGGCGCGCACCGGCCGGTCGAGACGGATGGCATGGCGCATCATCACGTAGCCGGCGGGAGCCATCCCCCCTTCGGGCACGAAGACCTTGGACGGGGCCCTGCGACGACGCTCGGCCCACTGATCGCGCCAGGTCCGCAGCGTCGGACCGACGTTGCGCAGCCCTTGGATCGAGAACAGGTCCGGCCCCAGCGGCAGGACGACGTGATCGCAGGCCGTCAGAGCCGCACGGTTGAGAGAGCCGAGATTCGGGCCGAGATCAACCAGCGCCACCTCTGCACCGATGTGCTCGGCCGCTTGCCGGATCACCTGAGCGAACGCGGCGATGACCAGAAAGGCGCGACGCTTCTCGTCGGTGCATTCCGCCCAGGCTCGGGACAATTCGTCTTCGTAGCGCGAGAGCTCAAGGTCACCGGCCACGAGCGCAATCGAGTCGTCGGGACGCTGCGGTACGACCGTCTGTAGCCCGCCCTCACCCTCGTAAAGAGGGCGGATGGCCCGCCACACCGTGTTCGGCTCGTCGCTGTCCCAGAGCCGCTCGATCTCGTCCTCATCGAGGAAGAAGGAGGTGAGATTGGCTTGAGGGTCGAGGTCGGCCGCCACCACGCGCAGGCGGAGCTCGCGGAACATCCACGCCAAGTGGAAGACGAGGGAGGTTTTGCCGACCCCGCCCTTGTTGTTGAAGAACGCGATCGTTCTCATGGCCGGCATCGGACAATCGCCAGCACCTGTTTGGTATCGGCGCGGAGCTCGAGCGGCGGATTCCCGTTTTTCTCGAGCTCGGCACGGGCGCGCGCGATGCCGGTGCCGAACCGCTGCGCATAGCCGAGCCGGCTCGCGAGCTCGGCCAAGCCGGGATTGCGATAGCTGGTCACGTTCGGCTCACCGAACCGCTCGACGGTCACCTCGCCGAAGGGGCCGCCGGGGCTCACGATCTCGACCCGATCGCTGTACCAATTCACCCGCACCGGCGTGGTCGACAGCTCGTAGTTCCGGTGGATCAACGCGTTCCGGGCGAGCTCTTGCAATGCGACGAGCGGATAGTCCGGCCGTTCGATGGCCCGTCCAGGACCGACCATCGTCCCCACGGAGATGTTCAAACGCAAGAGCTCGTCCAATTGGCGGAACTGATCGAGCAAGGTTCCCGCGATCTCGTGGGACGCCACGATCGGATCGGACAATCGGGTTCCGGCGAATTTGACGAACTGGACGTAAGCTCCGGGGAAAAAACGCCGCGGCTCTTTGCCGATCGCGAGCACGGCCAGGACCGAAGGCGTGCCGTCCGGGTGGAGCATCCGGAGCGCCCTGAGTTGGTCCATCGCCGACCGTTCGTTGGCGGCCAACACGTCCGGCGGCACCAACGCCGGAAGAAGCTCGAGCTTGAACCGTACGAGATCGAGATCGTCGAGGGTGGCACCACGGACGGGCTGTTGATCGAAAGGCAGGTTCCACCAACGCCGGCGTTCGATCAGCCGCCGCTCTTCCTCGGCCGTGGCGACGCGGACCGAAGGACCCACGCGCACGTAGGCGCGGCCCTCGAACTTGACGGGAGGGTTGTCCGAAGGCTCGACGATCACGACGGCCATGCGGCAACCGTCGACAGTCACGTCGCGCACGGACATCGCCGGAAAGGGATGGATCTTTCCGTCCGAACGAAGCTCGGCCAGATCGCGGAGTAGCCGATCGGTGACGGGGAGATCGGCGCAGGACCCGTCGTCGCGGACGCCGACGAAGAGCACACCGGGTCGCCCCGTCCCGCCGAGGTCGTTGGCCAGAGCGCAAATGGTTCGCCGCAGGTCGTTGCGATCGGAGTCCGAAGCCTTGCGCTCGACCCGCTCGCTCTCCCGCTCGCGCAACAATGTCCGAAGTTCGGCCTCTTCGAGCATCTCGGTCGCCCTCGCGAACGGACGCTACCGGAGCGATCGGCTCACCGTCCAGCAGCCCCCTTTTTCTCGCTCTGGCCGAGGCGGCCCGCGCGTGCCATCTCTCCGGCCGGCGAACACGGAAGGTGCTCTCGGGGAGGGCGGCCATGGAAACCTGCCTCAATCTGATCGGCGGCAAGTCGGTGCCGGCGCGCGACGGGCGGACCTACGAGCATCTCTGCCCCTCCGACGGACGGCCCTTCGCGACCGCACCGCGGAGCGGGGCGGCCGATGTCGACGATGCGGTGCGGGCGGCCCGCGCCGCCTTCGAGGGCGCTTGGGGCCGAACGCCCGCCGTCGAGCGGGGTCGACTTTTGATGAAGCTCTGCGAAGCGATCCGCCGCGAGGCCGAGCGATTGGCCGCCCTCGAGGCCAAGGACACGGGTAAGCCCATGAAGCAGGCGCGCGCCGACATCGCCGTGACGGCGCGCTATTTCGAGTTCTACGCCGGTGCCGCCGACAAACTCCACGGCGACACGATCCCCTTCCTCGAGGGCTACACGGTCCTCACCTTGCGCGAACCGTACGGGGTGACGGCGCACATCGTTCCCTGGAACTACCCGGCGCAGATCTTCGCCCGCTCGGTCGCCGCGTCCCTCGCCGCCGGCAACGCTTGTGTGGTGAAGCCGGGCGAGGAGGCGGGGCTTTCGATCGTCGCCATGGCCGAACTCGCCCGCGAGGTCGGGTTCCCGGACGGCGCCCTCAACGTCGTCCACGGGATCGGCGAAGAGGCCGGGGCCGCCCTCGCCGCACACCCCGACATCGACCATCTCTCGTTCACGGGCTCGCCCGAGGTCGGCACGCTGGTCCAGGCGGCCGCCGCCAAGAACCACGTGGGCTGCACCCTCGAGCTCGGCGGCAAGAGCCCGCAGGTGATCTTCGCCGATGCCGACCTCGAGGCCTGCCTGCCGACGGTGGTCACGGCGATCACCCAGAACGCCGGCCAGACCTGCTCGGCCGGCTCGCGCGTGCTGGTCGAGCGGCGGGCCTACGAGGAGGTCGTGGGCCGCCTCGCCGAGCGCTTCGCGCAAGTGCGCGTGGGCACCCACGAGATGGACCTCGAGATGGGCGCCCTCGTCTCCGAGACCCAGCGCCGGCGCGTCCAAGGCTACATCGACGCGGCACTCGCCGACGGCATCCCGGTCCTCGCCAAGGGCCGGCTCGAACCGGGCCTGCCGGCCGGCGGGTTCTACGTCCAGCCCGTGCTGTTCGGCCCGGTGCCGCGCGCCAACCGCTTGGCGTGCGAGGAGGTGTTCGGCCCGGTCCTGGCCGTCTTCCCGTTCGAGGACGAGGCCGATGCGATCCGGCTCGCCAACGGCACACCTTACGGCCTCGTGGCCGGGGTGTGGACCCGCGATCTCGGCCGCGGCATGCGCCTCGCGCGGGCGATCCGCACGGGCCAGGTGTTCGTCAACGCCTACGGCGCGGGCGGCGGCGTCGAGCTCCCCTTCGGCGGCTTCAAGCATTCCGGCCACGGCCGCGAGAAGGGCTTCGAAGCGCTCTACGGCTTCACCGCGGTCAAGACCCTTGTCCTCCGCCACTGAGGGGAGCGGTGGACCACGTCGCGCCCTCGGCCTGCTCGTGGCCGCGCTCGCCGCGTGCCAACCGACGGTTCGGCCCGAGCCCGCGGTGGGCGCGCGGCTCGTCCGCTCGAGCCCCGCTCAAGCGGCGAGCCGTGCCGCAGCCGTGCTGCGCGCCGCCGGGTTCACGGTGACCGAGCTCGCAGGCTCGGCGGTGCCCACCCTGCGCGGCGAGCTCGCGAGCGGGGCCGATCCGGCCTGGGCGCGCTGCCCGGGCATCTGGACCACCGACCCGTTCTCCGATCTCGGCCAGTCGCGCTTCGTCCAGGCGGCGGGCCGCCGCGCGGTGGTCCTCGTCCGAGCCAGCGCCCTGCCGCAGGGCACGAGCCTCGAGGTCGACCTGCGGACCCTGGGTCTCTACCCGCACGCCTTCACCGGCGACACGGTCGAGGCGCTCTGCGGCAGCACGGGCGTGCTCGAGCGCCGGATCCTTGACGCCGCCGACAGTCCCCCCTGAAACCGGAACCCGTCCATGACGGTCTTCACCCCCCCGCTCCGCGAAATGCGCTTCGTGCTGCGCCATCTGGCCGGGGTCGAGCGCTTGGCGGAGCTTCCCGGCCTCGGCCACGCCACCGTCGACCTGATCGACGCCGCGCTCGACGAGGCGGGCCGGTTCGCTGCCGAGGCCCTGGCCCCCTTGAACGCGGTCGGCGACCGGCACGGCGCCGTCCTCGAGAACGGGATGGTGCGGACCGCCCCGGGCTTCGCGGAGGCGTTCCGGAAATTCCGCGAGGGCGGCTGGATGGGGGTGGTGTTCCCCGAGGCCTACGGTGGGCAGGACTTGCCCTGGACCTTGAACACCGCCTTGGCCGATCTGTGGAACGCGGCCAACATGACCTTCCAGATCTGCCCGCTGCTGACCCAGGGGGCGGTCGAGGCGATCCTGCATCACGGCAGCGAGGCGCAGAAACGGCTTTACGCCACCCGGCTCGTCGAGGGCCGCTGGACCGCTGCCATGGGCCTGACCGAGCCGCAAGCCGGGACCGACCTCGGGGCCGTCAGGACCCGCGCGGAGCCACGCGACGGACACTACCGACTGTTCGGTCAGAAGATCTTCATCACCTTCGGCGACCACGACATGGCCGAGAATATCGTCCACCTCGTGCTCGCCCGTCTCCCGGATGCGCCTGCGGGCGCGAAGGGGCTCTCGCTCTTCATCGTGCCCAAATATTTGCCCGAGCCGGACGGCCGGCTCGGCCCGCGTAACGACTGGCGGGTCCTCAAGCTCGAGCACAAGATCGGCATCCACGCCTCGCCCACCTGTGCGCTCTCTTACGGTGACGACGCGGGTGCGGTGGGGTTCCTCTTGGGTGAGCCGAACCGTGGCCTCGCCTGCATCTTCACGATGATCAACAATGCTCGGCTCGCCGTCGGCCACGAGGGGCTCGGGCTTGCCGAGCGTGCGTTCCAAGCGGCCCTCGCCTGGGCCCGGACGCGGATCCAGGGGCGGATCGACGGCCGGCCGGCGCCGATCGCAAGCTACCCCGACGTGCGGCGGATGCTCCTGCGCATGCGCGCGCAGATCGCGGCGATGCGTGCCCTCTGCTATTGGACCGCGAGCTTCGTCGACCGGGCGGCGCGCGCCGCCGATCCGGCCGAACGCCGGCGCGCGGCGGACCGGGTGGCGCTCTTGACGCCGGTGGTGAAGGCCTGGTGCACCGATCTCGCACAGGAGGTCACCCACGCCGCGGTCCAGGTCCACGGCGGGATGGGCTATGTCGAGGAGACCGGCGTGGCGCAGTATTGGCGCGACGCCCGCATCTTGCCGATCTACGAGGGCACCAACGGTGTCCAGGCGATGGATCTGGTCGGCCGCAAGCTCGCGATGGCCGACGGCCGGCTGCCCTGGGACCTCGTGGCCGAGCTGCGCGGCGACCTCGAGTCCGTGCCGGGCGAGCTGCGGCTTTCGCTGCGCGAGGCGCTCGAGCGGCTCGAGGAGGCGACGCGCTACGTCCAGGGCGCGGGCGAGGAGGCCAAGGGGGCGGCGGCTGCCGCCTATCTGCGCCTTCTGGGCCACACCCTGGGTGGCTTCCTGCTCGCCCGCGGCGCCCGGGCGGCGGCCGGTGCCGAGGGCGGGGCCGCCTGGCCCGGGCTCGCCCGGTTCTGGTGCGCCCACCTCCTGCCCGAAACCCAAGGGCTGCTGTCGAGCGTGCTCGCCGGGGCCGAGGGCCTGGAGCCGGCGCTGCTCGAGGGTTGAGCGGCTCGCTCCGCGATCACGGGCCGTTGCCTCCCTCGCACGCCTTCTTCGAAAAGGCGCGCAGGATTCCCATCTTCCACACCAGATGTCGGGCGGTTCCCGAGCCCCGCCCAGCTCGCAGGGGAGGAAACCATGAGCCGGAGCAGTGAGGATCCGACCCGGGTCCGCTACAAGGTCCGCGAGGCGGTGGCCGTGTTCCACGACGCCGACCGTCTCGAATCGGCGATCGAGGCGCTCGAACTCGCCGGATTCGACCGTGCCCAGATCAACGTACTCACCTCGCGAGAGACGGCGGAGCGGAAGCTCGGCCGGCCGATCCGCGATCTCCACGAGCTCGAGGACGAAGCGGAGATCCCGCACGGCCACCCGATCGACCGCCACGAGCGGGCCGAGGGCAAGGCGGCGCTGACCGCCGGCTTGGCCGGCCTCGGCAGCCTCGTGGCGATCGGCACGGTGGTGGCGAGCGGTGGTAGCCTCGCCCTCCTGCTCGCCGCGGCGGCACTCGCAGGCGGGCTCGGCGGCGGGATCGGCGCGACCATCGCCCGGGTCCTCGAGGAGCGCCACGCCCGAGCCGTGCAAGACGCGATCGAGCGCGGTGGGCTGTTGCTCTGGGTGGGGTTGCGCAACCCCGAGCAGGAGGCGCGGGCGGAGGCCATCTTGAAGGAGGAGGGTGGGGAGGACGTGCACGTCCACGAGATCGAGCACAGCTGGGGTGCGGAGGAGGTGCCGATGCGCCGCTGGCAGCCCGATCCGTTCCTGTTCCCGGCCTGACCCGCGCGAGGGTCGGTCGATCACCGTCGCGGGCCGGCGTCGCCGCGCGGCATGTGCC
>JAILZQ010000057.1 GCA_023512415.1 Geminicoccaceae bacterium
CCACATCGGCGCCCATCTCGCCGTCGTACTCGAAGTCGACCTGGCGACGATCGAGCTCGATCACGACCTCGCGGATCCGCGCCGCCTTGGAGACCGGCGGGTTGCCGAAGGTGGCGAAGGAGAGCAGAGCGACGCGCGGCGTGACGCCCATCCGCCGTACGGCACGCGCCGTCTGGATCGTGATGTCGGCGAGCGTCTTGGTGTCGGGAAGCTCGTGGACGTTCGTGTCGGCGATGAAGACCGTCCGGCCGCGCGCCACCATGATGGTCAGCCCGAAGATCCGATGACCCGGCCGCGGGTCGATCACGCGCAGCACGTCTTGCAAGCAGTCGTGATAGTTGCGCGTGAGACCCGTGACCATCGCATCCGCGTGGCCGTTCGCCACCATGCAGGCGGCGAAGACGTTCCGATCCTGATTGACGAGCCGCTGGCAGTCGCGGAACAGGAGGCCGTTGCGCTGCTGTCGCCGATAGAGGAACTCGGCGTAGGAGCGATTGTGCTCGGAAAGCCGGGCATTGTGGATCTCGACGCCGTCGAGGCCCTTCAGACCCATGTTCTGTAAGGTTGCGGCGATCCGTTCTTCGCGTCCGACGAGGATCGGCGTGCCGAGCCCCTGGTCGCGCCAGGCGAGCGCCGCACTGATCGCCTTCTCCTCCTCGCCCTCGGCGAACACGACCCGCTTGGGCTGGGCGCGCACCCGGTCGATGACGAGCTGCATCCGCGAGGCGGTGGGATCGAGCCGGCTGCGCAGCTGTGCCCGGTAGCGGTCCAGATCGAGGATCGGCCGGCGCGCCACGCCGCTTTCCATGGCGGCCTTGGCCACCGCCGTCGGGACGTGCGTGATCAGTCGTGGGTCGAAAGGGGTGGGAATGAAGTAATCGGGACCGTAGCGCAGACGGCGCCCACGGTACGCGGCGGTCACCTCGTCGGGCACGTCCTCCCGGGCGAGGGCCGCGATCGCGTAAGCCGCCGCGATCTTCATCGAGTCGTTGATCGTCGACGCGCGAACGTCGAGCGCTCCACGAAAGATGTAGGGAAAGCCCAGGACGTTGTTGATCTGGTTGGGATAGTCGCTGCGCCCGGTGGCGATGATGACGTCCTTGCGCACCTCGCGGGCCTCTTCGGGCGTGATCTCGGGGTCCGGGTTGGCCATCGCGAAGACGATCGGGTTCTTGGCCATCGAGGCGAGCATGGCCGGGCTGAACGCCCCCTTGGCGGAAAGACCGAACGCGACGTCGGCGCCGCGCATCGCATCGGCCAGCGTGCGCGCATCGGTGTCGACCGCATGCGCCGACTTCCACTGGTTCATCCCGATTTCGCGGCCGCGCCAGACGACCCCCTGGGTGTCGCAGAGGATCACGTGGTCGTGCGGCACGCCCATGGCCTTGATCAGCTCGGCGCAAGCGATGCCCGCCGCTCCGGCGCCGTTGATGACGATCCGCGCGTCGCGCAGCGATCGGCCGGTGAGGTCGAGCGCGTTGATCAAACCGGCCGCGGCGATGATCGCCGTTCCGTGCTGATCGTCGTGGAACACCGGGATGTCCATGAGCTCCCGTAGCCGCTGCTCGATGATGAAGCACTCGGGAGCCTTGATGTCCTCGAGATTGACTCCGCCGAAGGTCGGGCCGAGCAAGCTCACGCACTGGACGAAAGCGTCGACGTCCCGGGTGTCGATCTCGAGGTCGATGCTGTCGATGTCGGCAAATCGTTTGAAGAGGACCGCCTTCCCTTCCATCACGGGTTTGCTGCCGAGAGCCCCGAGATCGCCGAGCCCCAAGACGGCCGTCCCGTTCGAGATGACCGCGACCAAGTTTCCTTTGGCGGTGTAATCGTAAGCCTTGTTCGGATCCTTGGCGATCGCGAGGCAAGGCGCGGCGACGCCGGGCGAGTAGACCAACGACAGATCGCGCTGTGTCGCGAGAGGCTTGGTCGGCGAGATCTCGATCTTGCCGGGCCGCCCCCGGGCGTGGACCTCGAGCGCTTCCTCGGACGTCACCGGCCCCCCTGCGTTCGGCGAACCCTCGTCCCAAGCGCTCATGGTACCTTCCCCCTCGCCCGCGACCCCTGTCGAAGAAACGTCACCGATTGTCGCCGCGACCGCTGGTCACGGCAAGCGTCGGGGCTTGCGGGCGCGCTGCGGCGCGCCACGTGTTAGGCAGCCTTCGGATCGGGACGACGCCATGAACCTGGTCAAAACCGGGCTCCTTCTCGCGGCGATGACCGCTCTGTTCCTGGCCGCCGGTTTCTTGATCGGCGGTGAGGGTGGGCTGCTGATCGCCCTTCTGCTCGCGCTCGCGATGAACGCGTTCGCCTGGTGGAACTCGGACAAGATGGTCCTGCGCATGCACGAGGCGCAGGTGGTGAGCCGCGCGTCCGCCCCCGAGCTCTGGGACATGGTCGCCGAACTCGCCCGCCGGGCGCATCTGCCGATGCCCGCCGTCTACGTCATCCCCAGCGACCAGCCGAACGCCTTCGCCACCGGTCGCGATCCGCAGCACGCGGCCGTCGCGGTGACGACCGGGATCCTCGAGACCCTGCCGCGCGAGGAGCTCGCCGGCGTGATCGCGCACGAGCTCGCGCACATCAAAAATCGCGACACCCTGATCATGACGGTGGCCGCGACGATCGCGGGCGCGATCGGTATGCTCGCCAATTTCGGCTTCCTGTTCGCCGGTTCCCGCGATTCCGAGAATCGCCACCCGCTCGGTGCGGTCGGGGCTCTGCTCGTGATGATCCTGGCGCCGCTCGCCGCGACGCTCGTGCAACTCGCCATTTCCCGCACGCGGGAGTACGCCGCCGATCGGCTGGGCGCCGAGATCTGCGGTCAGCCCCTCTGGCTCGCCCGCGCGCTCGAGCGGATCGAAGCGATCGCCTCGAACCGCATCATGCCGAGCGCCGAGCACCATCCCGCGACCGCGCATCTCTTCATCGTGAACCCGTTGCGGATGGGCGGCATCGACAATCTCTTCCGGACCCATCCTCCGACCGAGAGCCGCGTGGCGGCCTTGGTCGAACTCGCGCGCGCCACGGGGCGCGGGGCTCCTCTCGAAGCGAGACCGCGCCGCCCGGGTCCCGCGACCCGGCGTCGGGGCAGCGTGCCGGACAGTGGTTCCGCATCGGGTAGCGTCTGGCAACGGAACCCCTGGAACCGCTGAGCAGCCGCGAAGACGTCGTTACACACCGCTCAAACGACGGTATATGCGGCATATTTGGGCAGGAGACGCTTGGGCTTCTTGAGGGCGTCGCGACGGAACGGCTCGCCCAGCTCCTGGGTGAGCATCAACTCGAGCACCGTCGGCCGCCCGGAGGCCAGGGCCGCCCGCAACGCGTCACCCACCTGGTCGGGGTGGTCGACGGTGACGCCGTCCGCGCCCATCGCTCGGGCCACCGCCGCGAAGCTCGGATTGTTCAAGTTGGTGCCGAGGAACCGATCGGCGTAATAGTCGATCTGGTTCTTCTTCTCTGCACCCCATTGGCCGTTGTTGAAGACCACGGCCACGACGGCGATGCTTTCACGCACGCAGGTGAGCACCTCGTTGAGGCTCATCCCCCAGGCGCCGTCGCCCACATAAGCCACGGCTGGCCTGTCCGGCCGGGCCACCTTGGCCCCCATGGCGGTGGGGAAAGCGTATCCGCAGTTGCCGAAGCTCATCGCCGCGAAGAACGAGGGCGCCTCGTCGAACGCGAGATAGCTGTTGGCGACCGAGCAGACGTTACCGATGTCGGTCGTGACCATGCTGCCCTTGGGCAGCGCTCGGGCGAGTTCGCGAAGCGCCCTCCTCGGTGCGATCGGCGAGCCCGAGGCCGTCGACATCCCCTCGAGCTCTTCGGCCCAGGCACGCTTCTGTCGGTCGACCTCGGCGAGCCGTTCGGCCGCGTTGGCGCGCGCAGCGATCGCGACGTTGGCCTGCTCCAACCGGGCCAAGATCTCGCGTGCCGCACCCTTGGCGTCACCGTGCACGGCGACGTCCACGCCCTTGACGAGCCCGAGGACCCGATGATCGGCGTCGACCTGAATGACCTTGGCTTCTTTCGGCCAGTAATCGATGCCGTACTGCGGAAGCGTGCCGAAGGGGCCGAGCCGTGAGCCGAGCACGAGTACGACGTCGGCTTGCGCGAGGATCCGCATCGCCGCCTTCGAGCCTTGATAGCCGAGCGGACCGCAGGCGAGCCGATGGGAGGCTGGGAAGGCGTCGTTGTGCAGGTAGGAGCAGACGACCGGGGCTTCGAGATGCTCGGCGAGGGCCACCGCCTCACGCTGTCCGTCCGACATGATCACGCCGCCGCCCGCGAGGATGACCGGGAAGCGAGCGCGGGCGAGCAGCGCTGCGGCTTCGTCGAGGCTCTCGGGCGAGCCGGCGGCGCGACGCACGACGAGCGGCTTCGGAATGGTGTAATCGAACTCTCCGTAGAAATAATCGCGTGGGATGTTGACCTGGGTCGGCCCCCGCTCGAGGAGCGCGAGGTGAAAAGCGCGGTGGGTGAGTTCGGCGATCCGCTCCGGGCGGTTCACGTGCGCCTGGTAGCGGGTGATCTTCGAGAAAATGGGCAGCTGCTCGGTCTCCTGGAAGCCGCCGAGGCCGATGGTCATGGAGCCCGTCTCGGGAGTGATCGCGACCACCGGGCTGTGCGCCCAGTAGGCGGCGGCGATCGCGGTCACGAAGTTGGTGATCCCGGGACCGTTCTGGGCGATGCAGACCCCGTGCCGGCCCGAGGCCCGGCTGTAGCCGTCGGCCATGTGGGCCGCGTTCTGTTCGTGCGCTACCGACCAGAAGCGGATCCCGGCCGCCGGGAAGATGTCGAGGGCGTCCATGTAGGCCGAGCCCACGATCCCGAAGACGTCGGTGACCCCGTGCGCCACCAGGGTTTCGACGAACGCTTCGGACGGCGACATCCGGGTCATCGCGCAGCCTCCCATCCCGTCACGGGCAGAGGGCTTGGCACGCTCGCGGGCGTCCGCCAAGGGGTCGACGCACCTCCGGCTTGCCTGCTGGGCGCTCGCCAAACCGCGGCGAGGGGGGGCATCTTGGCGCCGCCGGCCCCGGCTCGGGAGGAGACTCGTGCGACCTCTGTTCGTCGATTGCCCGCCGTTCCTCGAGCAGCTCTACCGCGAGGGACTATCCGACATCGTGCCCGAGCTCGAGATCCATGTCGGGGACCCGGCCGGGGACGATCTCGTCCGCCTGTGCGCCGGGCGCAGCCACATTTTGAACGACCACAGCCGATTCACGGCCGAGATCCTCGAGCGCTGCCAGGATCTGCGCTGCATCGTCTTTCTCGGCACCGGTGCTGGCAGTTTCATCGATCTCGACGCGGCCCGCCGGCTCGACATCACCGTCCGGAGCTACAAGGGCTACGGCGATCGGAGTGTCGCCGAGCACGCCTTCGCTTTGATGCTCGCAGCCGCCCACCGGGTCGCCGAGATGGACCGCGACGTGCGGGCCGGGCTCTTCCAGCCGAAGAACAGCGTCGAGCTTTTGGGCAAGACGGTGGGGGTGATCGGCACGGGCGGGATCGGCGGCGAGATGGTCCGACTGTGCGCCGGCATCGGCATGAAAGTGCTCGCTTGGAACCGATCGGGGGTACCCGGCGACCTGCCATGCGAGGCCGTCGCGCTCGACGAGTTGTTGCGCCGCTCGGACGTCGTCTCGGTCCATTTGGCATTGAACGAGGGCACGCGAGGTCTACTCGACCGCGACAAGCTCGCGCTCTTGAAGCCAGGCGCCATCTTCGTGAACACCGCGCGTGGTGCCATCGTCGACGAGGCGGCGCTCGTCGACGCCCTGCGCGAAGGGCGGATCGCCCACGCCGCCCTCGACGTCTTCACCGAGGAGCCGTTGCCGGCGGAAAGCCCGCTTCGGACGCTCTCCAACACGACCTTGACGCCGCACGCCGGGTTCATGACGCGGGAGGCGTCCGTGAACCTGTTGCGCATGGCGCTCGAGATCCTGGTCGAGGAGCTCGCCCTCGAGCGACGCTGATCCGGCTTGCGTCGCATCCGCCTCCGAATTTTCGCACGACCGTCACGGACCGGCTCTAGGCGCGAGCCACCCGGGAAAGGAAGTGAACGGAGGCACCATGCGTACCTTGTTGTCGCGGCTAGGCCTCGGATTGTTGCTCGGCTCGGCCTCGATCCCCGCGGTGTGGGCAGCGGAGGCGGTCAAAGCGACTCTCGTCGGGCACGCGACTTTGCCGGCGATGAGCTTCATCGCTCCGCCCGTCGATGCCGGCCCGGGCTTCGTCGTTTCCGGTCGGTTCGCCGCGGTCGCCAACCGTCGCGTCGAGGAAATCGCAGCCGTCGAGGGTAAGTCCTTCCTCGACGGGCGCACGACGGGGATCGCCCTCCCCTTCGTCGGCCAGCCGGTCCAGGGCTTCTCGGGCATCGAGACCTTGGCCCGCGACCGGTTCCGAGTGTTGATCGACAACGGCTTCGGTAGCAAGGGGAATTCTCCGGACGCCTTGCTCTCGTTCCACGAGGTGGTAACCGACTGGCAAAGCGGTCGGGTTCGCTTGACGAAGTCCGTATTCCTGCACGATCCGGACAAGGTGATCCCGTTTCGGATCGTCAACGAATTCACGCGAGAGCGCTACCTCACCGGCGGTGATCTCGATATCGAGTCGATCCAAACGGTGGGCGATCTTCACTGGATCGGCGACGAGTTCGGCCCGTACCTGATCGCCGTCGACCGCACCGGCAAGGTGGTCGGCTTCTACGAGACCGAGATCGACGGCAAGGTGGTCCGCTCCCCCGATCACCACGCCGTCGGCACCCCGGCCACGCCCGGCCCGGTCCGCTTCGAGGTGCGCCGTTCGCGCGGCTACGAGGGCGTGGCGGCTTCGCCCGATGGCCGGTTCCTCTACGCGATGCTCGAAGGGCCGATCTACATCGGCGATCCGCCGGCCGTCGAAACCGTCGGCGGTAAAGAGGTGCTCCGTATTCTCGAGTTCGACGTCCAAGCGCGTAAATGGACCGGCAAAAGCTTGAAGTATGCGCTCGAGATCGCCGGTAACAACATCGGTGATTTCAACATGATCGACGCCACCCGGGCTCTGGTGATCGAGCGCGACAACAACGAGGGTGACCCGCGTTTGTTGTGCAAGGGTGAGCAGAAGGTCGGCTGCTTCCCGAAGGTAGCCGAGTTCAAGCGGGTCTATCTCGTCGACATGGCGCAAGCGAACGACGCCGGGCTGGTCAAGAAGGTCGCCTATGTCGACCTCTTGGACATCGCCGACCCGAAGGGCGTCGCGAAAGCGGGAACGATCGACGGTCGCTTCACCTTCCCGTTCGTGACGATCGAGGACGTCGACGTCGTCGACGAACGCCACATCGTCGTCGCCAACGACAACAACCTGCCGTTCTCGGCCGGCCGTCTCCCCAACACAGCGGATGCCAACGAGTTCGTCCTTCTCGACGTCGGCGACCTGCTCGCTCGCCGCTGACGAGTTTTCGGGCTACACGGGGCGCGGTTCGCCGCGCCCTTTTTTCGTCGTCGAGAGGTTCAAGCCGCGGAGGAGCGGCTCTCGATCGCCTCGATCTCGGCTTCGGCCTCGAGCCAGCGGGCCTCGGCCGCGGCGATCTTTTCGACCAGGTCGGCGAGCTCCCGCCCACGCGCCGCCACGGCCGAGCCGTCGCGGTAGAGCGCGGGATCCGCGAGCTCCCGTTCGATCGCTGCGCGGCGCGAAGTCAGCTCTTCGAATTCCCGCTCGGCTGCCCGTGCCCGCTGGCGCAGCGGTGCCAACCGCGCGCGGCGCTCGGCCGCCGAATTTCTCGGGGTCGCGCTCCGCGGTGCCGGGCGATCGGGCTCGCGGTCGCTCGAGGTCGCGAGCAACAGCCGCCGATAGTCGTCGACGTCGCCGTCGAAGGCACGAACGGTCCCCGCTGCCACGAGCCACAGCCTGTCGGCGGTCGCCTCGACGAGGTGGCGGTCGTGGCTGATCAGCACGAGCGCGCCCTCGAACGCGTTCAAGGCTTCGATGAGGGCTTCGCGCGAATCGATGTCGAGATGGTTGGTGGGCTCGTCCAGGATCAACAGGTTCGGTGGCTCGAGGCATACCAAGCAGAGGCAGAGGCGTGTCTTTTCGCCACCCGAGAGATGCTTCGCTTTCGTGGTCGCCCGCTCTTGGACCAGGCCGAAACGGGCGAGCAGCTCCCGCAGTTGTCGCTCCGGGGCGGCCGGTCGCAGCCGAACGAGGTGTTCGAGGGCGGTCGCCTCGGGATCGAGTTCTTCGATCTGGTGCTGGGCGAAATGGCCGGCGATCAGACCCCTGGCACAGGTCAGTGCCCCCGAGCGGGGAGCGAGCCGACCCGCCAGGAGCTTGGCGAAAGTGGACTTGCCGTTGCCGTTCGCGCCGAGCAGCGCGATCCGGTCGTCCGGGTCGATCCGGAGCGAGAGGCGATCGAGGACGATCGTCTCGCCGTATCCGACCCGCACATTTTCCATGCTCACGAGGGGTGGGGGCGGCACTCGTCCACAGGGCAGGGCGAAATGCACCTCGGGCTCCAGGATGGCCCGGGCGATCGGCTCCATTCGCTCGAGCATCTTGAGCCGGCTCTGGGCCTGGCGTGCCTTGCTCGCCTTGTAGCGGAATCGGGCGACGAAGGCCGCGATCCGCGCGCGCTCGGCTTCCTGCCGCTCCCGTAGCTTCTCGTGTAGCGAGAGCTTTTCGCGGCGCTGGCGCTCGAACGCGTCGTAGTTGCCCTCGTAGACGACGAGTTTTCCACCGTGGAGATGGCAGACTTTCTGCGCGACCGCGTTGAGGAAGTCACGGTCGTGGCTGACGAAGAGAAGCGTGCGCGCGTAGCGCCGCAGATGCTCCTCGAGCCAGATCGCGGCCTCGAGGTCGAGATGGTTGGTGGGCTCGTCCAAGAGCAGGAGGTCGGGTTCCAAGAACAGGACGGAAGCGAGCGCCACGCGCATCCGCCAACCACCGGAAAACGAAGCGAGCGGGCGGGCCTGCGCTGCTTCGTCGAAACCGAGCCCGCGCAAGATCCGGGCCGCGCGCGCCGGTGCGGCATCCGCCCCGATCGCCCGAAGCCGTTCCTCGATTTCGGCCCCACGGACGGGATCCGCGCCGACGCGCTCGGCGAGCAGACGGGCCCGCTCGCGGTCGGCCGCCAGGACCACCTCGAGCGGCGTACGGGTGCCACCGGGGGCTTCCTGCTCGACCACCCCGATGCGGGCTCCGGCCTGCAGCCGCACCGTTCCCGCATCCGGCTGCAGCTCGCCGGCGATCAGGCGCAACAGCGACGTTTTGCCCGTGCCGTTGCGTCCGACCAGCGCCATCCGGGTGCCCGCCGGAAGGTGCAGCGAGGCTCCCTCGAGCAGCGGGCGGCCGGCCACTCGCAGCGTCACGTCCACCAGGTCGAGCATGCGTCGTCAGCTTTTCGCGGCGGCAGAAGGAAGGCGAAGCGACGCCAAGAGGCGGGCCGCCAGCCGGGTCGAAGCACCGGTCGCCACGCAGAGTTGCGGGACGAGCAGCCACTCGAGCGTCCAGGCTCGGCCCGAGCGCTCGTTCTCGTGGACGAGCGCGTGCTGGACGCCCGAGGCCAGCGTCGTCGCGTAGCGGGCCAGGGCCACGAGGATCTCGGCCGCGATCGGGTTGACCTTGCCCGGCATCGCCGACGAGCCGCCGCCGCCTTCGATCACGAGTTCCCCGACCTCGTCTTGAGCGAGGATCGCCACGTCCGCGCCGAGCTTGCCGAGGGAGCCCGCCACGAGCGCGAGCCAAGTCGCGAGTTCGGCCAACGCGTCCCGCTCGCTGTGACCGGCGCGGGCCGAGCGGGCGAGACCCAACGCGTCGGCCAGCCGATCGGCATCGCGGGCGACCAAGAAAAAGTGGGCGCCCCGCACCGCCCAGAGCCGCGCGGTCGCCTCGGCGATCGCCGAACTCGCCCCGAAGATCGCGATGCGTCGAGGGTCACCGCCGCGCTCGCTCACGCCGCCCTCGCGATCCGCGCGGCCGCTTCGGCTCCCGCCACGCGCCGCCAAAACGCCGAAGAAAAACCCGGGTCGACCCACTCGGTGAAACGTTGCCAGTTCGGATGACCGGCGCGGAAGACATCGGCCGGCATCCGCCCGTCCTTGGCCGGATAGAGTCGGCCGCCGGCCTCGAGGACGATCCGGTCGAGCCGAGCGAGGAGCTGCAACGTGGCCGCACCCCGGTTCGGGAAGTCGAGGGCGAGGGTGGTTCCGGCCATCGGGAACGAGAGCAGCCCCGGCGCGGGTACGTCCCCCATCGTCTTGAGCACCGCGAGGAACGAGCCCTCACCCGACCCGGAAATCGTCTCGAGGAGCCGGGCGATCGTGCGCGGGGCTCCATCCGGCGGCACGACGCACTGATACTGCCAGAAGCCGCGCGGACCGTAGAGCCGGTTCCAGGCGCCGATCGAATCCAGGGGGTAGAACACGGCCGGGTAAGGACGGATCGCGCTTCGTCGACCACCCGGCCCGAGCCGGTGGAAGAGAAGCGCATTGAAAAGCCGGAGAGACAGGGAGTTCAGAGGGGAGCAGGGAGGGTCGAGGGGGATCGACAGCCGCGGTGGACCGGGTGGGCGGACGGCTTCGCGGCTCCCGGCCAGGTGGCGTGCCCGGCTGAACACGCCGCGGCCCAGGGCCCTCCCGCGGGCCAGGCAATCCACCCAGGCGACCGTGTAGGCCCAATCCTTCGATTCGGCCGCGAGCCGGTAGAACCCTTCCAAGTCCGCGAAGCGGATGTCCTCGGTCTCCAACCGAAGGCTCGGCACCGAAACGAGCTGCAGCTCGGCTTCGAGGATCAACCCGGTGAGCCCGAGCCCGCCGATCGTGGCGGCGAACAGCTCGGCGTTCTCCTGCGGGGCGCAGCGCAGGATCCGCCCGTCCGACCGCAGCAAGCCGAAGGCACGGACGTGGTGGCCGAAGCTGCCGGCCCGCTCGTGGTTCTTGCCGTGGACGTCGTTGGCGATCGCCCCGCCCACGGTGACGAAGCGCGTGCCGGGGCTCACCGGCAGGAACCAGACCCCGCCGTCCGGTGCCGGCCGGCCGACGACGGTCCCGAGGAGTTCGGCCAGGGTGACACCGGCCTCGCAGCGGAGAACCCCGCTCGCCGGGTCGAATGCCAGGAGCCGGTCGAGGCCGCGGGTCTCGACGAGCAGACCGCCCGGATTGAGGCAGGAATCGCCGTAGGAGCGGCCGAGGCCGTAGGGGAGCACGGCGAGTTGCCCGCGCCTCGCGAGGACGGTACGCGCCGCGGCCGGGCTCGTGGGCCGCGCGACATGGTGCACGAACCGATGGACCCGGCCCCAGGCGCGGTGCGCCCTGCTCTCGGCGAAGACGCTCACCATGCGAGGACGAGCAGCCCGAAGACCATGGCCACCATCACGAGCGAGGCCCGGTCGCGTAGCGCGAACAGCACCGGATCCTCGTTCATCCGGCCGTGCAGCGTGAGGCGCCAGGCGCGCGCGATCCAATAGAGCAGGATCGGGAAGGCGAACCAGAGCCAGCCCGGTCGGCTGTAGATCGCCTTCGGGAAGTGCTCGGTCACGAGATAGACGACGAAGATGAGGGTCGCGGCCACCCCGGCGGCGACTCCGAGGCTCGCGAGCAGCGGCAGGTCGAGCGTCGTGTAGCCGCGGTCGACGAGGATCTCGCCGCCCCGCCGGGCGAGCCGCTCGAGCTCGGCGTAGCGCTTGATGAGGGCGAGCGAGAGGAACAGGAACATCGCGAAAGTGAGGAGCCAATAGGAAAGCGGCGCGGTGATCGCGAAGGCGCCCGCGATCACCCGTACGGTGAAGAGCCCGCCGAGACTCACCACGTCCAGGATCGGAACCCGTTTGAGTTCGAACGAATAGGCGAGGGTCAAAAGGAAATAGGCCAGCGCCGCCGCGAGGAAGCGCGGCGGCAGAAGGAGCGCCCAGAGGCTCGCGGTGGCCAGCAGGAGCAGGACGGCGGCGGGGCCCGCGGCGAGTGGCAAGGCCCCCGAAGCGAAAGGCCGTGCACGCTTGGTCTCGTGCCGGCGGTCGGCCTCGAGGTCGAGCAAGTCGTTGATCAGGTAGCCCGCCGAGGCGGCGAGGCTCAAGACGAGGAAGGCGATGGCCGCAGCGGTCCAGTCCTCGACCCTCGCGAGCGGGCCGGCGAGCAGGACCGGTAAGAGCACGAGCAGGTTCTTGGCCCACTGGTGGACCCGGATGGCCTGCAGCCAGAGGCCGAGCAACGCCCTACCGGCGGGCCGCGGCCGCCGGGCCGCGGCGATGTCGGCGTCGAGGCTCGCAGCGGCCCGCGCGGCATCGGGCTCGACGACCACGCCTTCGAACAGCCCCAGTCGGTCGGCGATCGCGCGGGCGAGTTCGGGATCGCCGCGGGTCCAGAGCAGGAGCCGCCGGCCCCGTCGGCGCGCCACCTCGAGATCGGCTACGAGCGCCGGCTCGAGCGGGAGGAGGGCGGCATCCGGGGCGCAGCCGGCGGCGCGCGCGGCGGCGAGGAGCGGGGTGCGGGCGCCGCGTACGAGCCAAGCGAGGAGAGCCGACGGCTGGTGGCGGAGCAGGGCGAGGCCTGCTTCGAGCACCGGATCGGTCCGCAGCAGCGCCCCTTCGAGCGGGACGAGCAACGGTGTTCCCGCTTTCGCGGTCGTCTCTCCGCTCGTACCGAGCGTCGCCGATGCCACCCTCGGGTTCCCCGCCGGCGGTTCGATCCGCACCGGCTTCCCCGGTGCGTCGCAAGCGCCGCGGCGGCAAGGTACCGTGAATTCGACGAGCGATGCTACAGAAGGCTGCGGATCGTCGCGGCGAGCGGATCGAGCGGCCGCACCATGCGCTGGTGCGGGATACCCGCCTCGACGAAAGGCTCGCCCTCGGGCAGAAAACCCGGCCCTCGATAGACCGCTCTGGCCGCGAGCTGGGCGTGCAGCACGACCGGCCCGAGACCCAGCCCGTCGATCCGAGCGAGCGCGAAGCGAAGCAGCCCCCGCGCGATGCCCTTGCCCCGGCAGTCGGCGCACACCGCCACCCGCTCGAGCTTGACCCGGCCCTGTGGGTCGAGCCGACGCCAGCGCAGCGTACCGACGATCGCCCCGTCCGAGCGGGCGAGGAGGTGTTCGGCCTCGGGGTCGCGGCCGTCGAACTCCTCCTCGACGGCGACGCCCTGCTCCACGCAGAACACCGCCCGGCGCAAGGCGAACACCGCGTCCCGCTCGGCCGCGCTCCGGACGACGGCCAATTCGAGCGGCCGGACCGGCCGTGCGAACCCGAGGGCCAGCATCGGCTGACGGAAGCTCTTGCCGTTCTCGCCCGGCTCGCCGAGCCGGCCGAAGGCCGCCTCGATCGCCGGTCGAGCCGCGGAAAGCCGGGCGGCGCGGGTCGGGTCGGCGGCGACCAGCGCTTCGAGGAGTTCCTCGACCGACCGACGGACCACGAGCTGGTCGTACACGAGCTCGGTCTCAGGCTCGAGCCCGAGATCGCCGGCGCGGGCGAGGACGTGCCGCGCGAGCGCACGGATCGCGGTCTCGTCCTCGAGCGGTCGGACGAGCGCGAAATACTCCCCCTCGGCGAGCGGCTCCAGCACCAGGAGCCGGCCGCCCGGGCGAAGGACGCGCCCCGCCTCGCTCAACGCCTCGACCATCGCGGTGGCCGGGAGGTGGTGGAAGGCGTTGTGGTAGAGCAGCCCGTCGAGCGTTCCCGCGGCCAAGGGCAGGGCCTCGCCGCGACCGGCCACGAGGCCCCCGGGGCCGAGCCGTTCGCGGGCCCGGGCGAGCAGCTTCGGCTCACGCTCGAGGCCGATCGCATCGGCTCCGCGGCGGCGCATCCAGCCGAGGAGCACAGCCTCGCCGCAGCCCACCTCCAGAACGCGCCGACCGCCGAGCGGCAAGAACCCGGCGATCACGTCGGTGGTGCGGCGGGTCGGGTGGGTCAAGGCTCGTCCCGGGGTGGAAAAAGCGCCACCTCGGACCTAGCCTTGCCGGCATGACGACGGCAAGCCGCGCGGCGGTCCGATGCCACCTGTCGCGTGATCGACAGCGATGCGCGCCGACCGTTTGGTGATCCTGGTGCTCCTGTCGCTCCTCGCCGCGAGTGCGGCCGTGGCGGTCTGGCTCTGGCGCGAGCTCGACGGCGTGACGATGAGCGAGGAAGGCTGGTTGGCACTGGCGGGCGGTGTCGTCGCGACGCTCGCGTTGGGCGTGGGCCTCATGACGCTCGTCTATCGGAGCCACAAGGGTGGCTTCGACGAGCGCGCCGGGCGCGATTGAGCGCGGGGGCCCTCTGCTGATCCACCTCGAGCAGGCGGTCGAAGGCGCCGAGATCCCGGCGGCGAGCGCACTCGCGCTGGCCGCACTCGGACCCGACACGCCGCTCGCTCTGGTCGTCGGCGTACCGAACGGCCCGAACCGGGTCCTGCGGCCGCGCGGTGGAAAGCTCGAGGCTCTTCCCTTGACCGAGCTCGCCGATCCGTTCGGCACCGCGCACGCGCTCGCCGCTGCCGATTTCGACGGCGACGGGGTGGAGGAGATCTGGGTCGCCAACGGCGATCCTGGCCGGACGCGGGGCCTGTGCGCCGACCGGTTGTTCGACCCGGTCGGCGAGGGCTTTCGGGACCTTCTGGCCGAGCCGGCCGCCGCGACGCTGGGCTCGGTGCCGTCGAGCCACACCGTCCGCCCGCTCGACCGACTGGGGAGCGGCCGCTACGGCTTCCTCGCCGCCGGGGCCGGCGGCCCGCTCCGCCTCGTCGAGCAAGATGGCAGAGCGGGATTGAACGATGCCGCAGCCGAAGCGGGGCTCGACGAGTTGGCCCAGGGCGGCGCCATGGCTTGCGGCCCGCTTCTCGGCCGCGGGCTCGACGTCTTCGTGGGCGCCGCCCGCGGCCCGAGCCTGCTGTTCCAAGGCGCGGGTCTCGGTCGTTGGGTCGAAGTCGCCGAGGCCGCGGGCCTCGCCGTGGCCGATCTCGGGGCGGTCGACGCCGCGATCCTCGAGGCCGATCAGGCCGGCAGGTGGGGGCTCCTCTGCCTGCGCCGCCGCGGCGCGCACCTGCTCTGGATCCCCGATGCCACGGGTCTGCTGCACGAGCGGGCGCCACCCACGCTCGCCCGACCCTCGAGCGCCACGGCGCTCTTGGTGGCCGATCTCGACAACGACGGTTTCGAGGAGATCCTGATCGCCAACGCCGGCGAGCCGAATCGCTTGCTCGGCTGGCGCGAGCAGGGTTGGCGGCCGATCGATCCCGGCGACGCGCTCGAGCCCGCGACCCTCCCCACCGCCCTGGCCGCCGCCGATCTCGACGGCGACGGACGCCTCGAGGTCGTGATCGCGCGGGCGAGCGGGCGGGGCGGCGGGATCGGTCTCTACCGCGTCGATGCGCCCGACCACGCCTGGCTGCGGGTGGTGCCCCGTACCCCGCAAGGCGCGCCCGCGCGCGGCGCCCTGGTCCGCCTGGTGGCCGGCGGGCGCAGTCAGACCCGCATCCTGGGCGAGGGAGCACGGGGCGCCGGCGAGCCCGTCGCGCATTTCGGGCTCGGCGCGTGCGAGCGCGTCGAGCGGCTCGACATCCGCTGGTCGGACGGCACCGTGCGTCGGCTCGAGAACCTGCCGGCCCGGCGCACGCTGATCGTGCCGCACCCGCTCGCCGCGGCCGGCGCGGCGCCGGACGAGCAAGCCTGAGCGCAGAGACTTCGGGAGATCACCCCCTTGCGTTCGTCCCGCCGGTCGAGGCCGACGGCCGGATCCACCGGGCCGGGCTCGCCCGCCTGTCCGACGGCCTCACCGCGCTCGAGGCCGGCCGAGGCCTCACGCGGCGGCGGGCAAACCTTTGGCGAGGAAAGCGCTCATCCGCCGCGAGAAGGCACCCGGATCGGGGATCGGCTCGCCTTGGACGATCCGCGCCTGGTCGAGCAGCAGCCGGGCGAGCTCGGCCAATTCCTGCTCCATGGCGGGATCCGCGGCCATCGCGGTCATCCGGCGGATCAACTCGTGCCGGCCGTTGACCTCGAGGATGGGCTTGGAGAGCCGGTCGAGCTGGTGATGCTGCTTCAAGAACCGCTCGAGCCGGAAGTCGAGTCCGTGCTCGTCGGCCACCAGACACACCGCGCTCTCGCGCAGCCGCTTGGACGGCCGGACGTCCTTGACCTCCTCGCCCAACAGCGCTTTCAGCTTCGCCAGGAGCCGCTTCAAGCTCTCGTCCCAGAGCTCGTCGGGCGTCTCGATCTTGCCCTCGTCGGGAATCCGAGAGAGATCGACCTCACCCTTGGTCAACGAGATCAGCTTCTTGCCCTCGTACTCCTTGACTTCGGGGATCCAGAATTCGTCGACCGGGTCGTCGAGCAGCAGGACTTCGCAGCCTTTGGCGAGTGCCGCCTCCAATTGGGGGCTCGAGCGGAGCGCTTCCGCGCTCTCGCCGGTGACGTACAAGATCGAATCCTGGCCCGGCCGCATCCGCGCGACGTAGTCGGCCAAGGAGACCCAGCCCGGGCCACGGCTGCTCCTGAAACGAGCGAGCTCGAGGAGCTTCGCGCGGTTCTCGGCATCCTCGAACAGGCCCTCCTTGAGCACCGCGCCGAGCTCCGCCCACCAATCGAGATAAGTCGGCCCCTTGCGCGCCCCGGTCTCGCCGTTCGGCCGCGCCTCCCCTTCGCCGGCTGGTCCAGCCTCGCTCGCGCCCACCTCGGCCGCCTTGCGGGCGAGCTCGTCGAGGATGCGCTTGGTGAGCTGCTTGCGCATCTTCTGGACGACGGCGCCGTGTTGCAGCGTCTCGCGGCTCACGTTGAGCTGCAGATCCTCGCTGTCGACCACGCCCGAAACGAACCGAAGATAGCGCGGCAAAAGCTCCTCGAGCTGGTCGGTGATGAACACCCGGCGCACGTAGAGCCGCACGCCGTGCCGCCGCTTGGGGTCGTAAAGGTCGAACGGCCGGTGCGAGGGCACGAACAAGAGCGCCGTGTAGGAGAGGGCACCCTCGGCCGTGAAATGCACCCGGGCGAACGGCTCGTCGAACGTGTGCCCGACGTGGTGGTAGAATTCTTCGTACTGCTCGTCGCTGATTTCCGAACGGGGCCGGGCCCAAAGCGCACTCGCGCTGTTGATCTGCTGCGGCTCGTGCGCCTTGGTCTTCGTGTCACCCGGCTTGGGCTTGGCCTCGAGGATGATCGGGAAAGCCACGTGGTCGCTGTAGGTGCGCACGATCTCGCGGATGCGCGCGGCGTCCAGGAACTCCTTGGCATCCTCTTTGAGATGCAGCGTGACGGCCGTGCCGCGCGGTAGCGGCTGATCGTCCTCCTTGATCGTGAAGCCGGTCTTGCCGTCACTCGCCCACACCCAGCCGCGGCTCTGGCCGGCCCGGGTCGAGCGCACGACCACTTTGTCCGCGACCATGAAGACCGCGTAGAAGCCGACCCCGAACTGGCCGATGAGCTTCAGATCGGCGGCTCGATCGCCGGTCAGTTCCTGGACGAACCGGGCCGTACCCGAGCGGGCGATCGTGCCGAGATTGGCGGCGAGCTCGTCTTTGTCCATGCCGATCCCGTCGTCGACGACGGTCAGGAGGTTGGTCGCGGGATCGGCCAGGATCCGGATTTCGAGCTTCGGGTCGGAGCCGAGAAGCTCGGGCTTGCTCAAGCTCTCGTAGCGCAACTTGTCGCAGGCATCGGAGGCGTTGGAGATCAGCTCGCGGAGGAAGATCGCCCGCTCCTTGTAGAGCGAGCCGATGACGATCTCGAGAACCCGGCCGACTTCGGCCTCGAACGGCTGCACGACCTCGTCCATGGCGCGCCGGCGCTCCGCTCGGGTGGAATGCTGGGACGACCGGCATTTGGGCGCACGATCGCCCGCCTTCAAGCATGGAGCCCGCCGCGTTCGGCTCTCCCTCCCGGGCCCCGGTGCGCTGTTCCCGGCTCAACCCTCGGTGGCAGTCCGAGCACGACCGCACGTCTCACGGGAGCAGCGCCCGGCCCCACCCTTGCCAAAGCGGCTCGGCTCGTCGATCTTCCGAGCATGGCTGGCGAGCAGGTGAGCCGCGCTCGGGTGGTGGCGGTCCTGGGGCCGACCAACACCGGCAAGACCCACTTCGCGGTCGAGCGCCTCCTGGCGCACCGGTCGGGGATGATGGGCTTCCCGCTCCGCCTCTTGGCCCGCGAAGTCTACGACCGGATCGTCGCGCTCAGAGGCCCGGCAGCGGTCGCGCTGGTCACCGGGGAGGAGCGGATCGGCAGCCCGTCCGCCCCCTATGTCGTGGCGACCGTCGAGGCCATGCCGGTCGAACGGCCGGTCGAGTTCCTGGCCGTCGACGAGATCCAGCTCTGCGCCGATCTCGAACGCGGCCACGTCTTCACCGACCGTTTGCTGCGCGCCCGCGGCCTCTACGAGACCGTGTTCCTGGGCTCCGAGACGATCCGGCCGATCCTCAAGCGGCTCGTGCCGGAAGCCGAGATCGTCACCCGGCCGCGCTTTTCCCTCCTGGTCCACGACGGGCACCGCAAGCTCGCCCGACTGCCGCGGCGAAGCGCCATCGTCGCCTTCAGCGCGGCCGAGGTCTACGCCCTGGCCGAGGCCGTCCGCCGCCGCAAGGGCGGCGCGGCGGTCGTCATGGGCGCCCTCTCGCCGCGGACGCGCAACGCCCAAGTCGCGCTCTACCAAGCGGGCGAAGTCGACCATCTCGTGGCGACCGATGCGATCGGCATGGGCCTCAACATGGACGTGGCGCACGTCGCCTTCGCCCGGCTCGCCAAGTTCGACGGCCGCGAGGCGCGCCGGCTGCACGCCCACGAAATCGCCCAGATCGCCGGCCGTGCCGGGCGCCACATGGCGAACGGCACGTTCGGAACGACCGAGGACTGCGAGCCCTTGGACGAACGCACCGTGGAAGCCGTCGAGAGCCACAGTTTCCCGCCGCTCAAGGCGATCCGCTGGCGCTCGACGGACCTCGACTTCGCGAGCCTGGAAGCCCTCGCCGCCAGCCTCGAGGCGCCGCCGCCGGCCGACTGTCTGGTCCGGGTCAAGGACGCGCTCGACCACCGCTCGCTGCTCCTCCTCGCGCGCCGGCCGGAGATCGCCGCGCGCGCCGACCGGCCGGAGCGGGTGCGCCTCTTGTGGCAGGTCTGCCAGATCCCGGACTTCCGCAAGACACTCGACGATGCCCACCTCCACCTGCTCGCGACCGTTTTCGAGCATCTGACGAGCGGCCGGGGGCTCCTCCCGACCGACTGGTTCGCCGGGATGGTGGCGCGCCTCGAGCGGACGGACGGGGACATCGACGCGCTCGTCCAGCGCATCGCGCATGTGCGGACCCTCACCTATTTGAGCCACCGCACCGACTGGCTCGCCGAGGCGCGCCACTTCCAGGAACGTACCCGGGCACTCGAAGACCGGCTCTCGGATGTCTTGCACGACCGATTGACCCAGCGCTTCGTCGACCGACGGACCGCTCTGCTGTTGCGCTCGATGCGCGAACGGGGCGAGCTCGAAGCGGCGGTCGAGTCGGACGGAGCCGTGTTGGTCGACGGCGAGCGGGTCGGCCGCGTCGAGGGCCTGCGCTTCGCGCCCGAGCCGGGAGGCGGGAAGCTCGGGCGAAGGATGCTCGCGGCCGCCGCCCGGCGGGTGGTCGGCCGC
The DNA here is from genome assembly GCA_023512415.1 of Geminicoccaceae bacterium. GTDB lineage: Bacteria > Pseudomonadota > Alphaproteobacteria > Geminicoccales > Geminicoccaceae > JANXAZ01. The sequence continues at coordinate 19,562 of JAILZQ010000057.1, forward strand.
GAGCTCGGTCGCCGCGCCCGAGCGCTCGAGGACGCAGCGGACGAGACCCTTTCGCTGGACGGGGAGGCCCTCGTTTTTTGGGAACGCGAGCCGATCGCCCGCTTGCTGGCCGGCACCGACCCGCTGCGCCCGCGCATCTCCCCGCTCGTGGCCGACGACCACGGCTCGGGCCTCGGCGCTCGGGTCACCCGGCGGGTCGAGCGTTGGCTCGAAGGCTGGCTCGGCCGGCGGCTCGGGCCGCTCCACGCGCTGCGCGCAGCCGCCGAGGGTGATCGGCTCGGGGGGCCCGCTCGCGGGATCGCCTGGCGGATCGTCGAGGGGCTCGGCAGTGCCGAGCGCGCACCGCTCGAGGACCTGCTCGCGAGCCTCGCCGAGGCCGATCGGGTGAGCTTGGCGGAGCTCGGCGTCCGTTTCGGCCGCGCTTGGCTCTACCTCCCGCAACTCTTGAAGGCCGGGCCGGTCGAGGCGCGCGCCCGGTTGCTCGCCCTGGCACGGCCACCCGGCCCGCCCCTGCCGCCGCCCGGTGCCACGGTGCTGCGCGGCTCGGCGCTGCCGAGCGATCCCGGGCTGACCGCGGCACTGGGTTTCGCCCCGCTGCCCGGCTTGGCGCTCCGCCAGGACTTGTTCGAGCGGCTCGCCGCGGGTCTTCGCGCGCGCGCTCGGGCGAGCGGTGCCTTCCCCCTGCCGGTCGACCTGGCGGCCGCGGTCGGCCTCGCGCGCGCCGAGCTCGAGGCGTGCTTGCCGGCGCTCGGCTTCGCCGCGGTCG
>JAILZQ010000261.1 GCA_023512415.1 Geminicoccaceae bacterium
GAGCGCGGCCAGCCGGACCGACTGGCCCGCCACCCGGGCCTGGGCGAGGTCGAGGAGCTCGACGCGGAAGAGGTCGCCCACGGCCCCGGCGACGGCGGCTGCCGTCGCGCGGGCGACCGTCGGCTCGATCTCGCCCGCCGGTCCCTCCTCCGTCCCCTCGCGCGCCGCGCCCCCGTCCACAAGTCGCACCGTCGCCCGCAGCCAGCCGCCCTCTCGCGTCCACTCGATGGACGCGAGCGCCCAGCGGTCGAGCTCCGGCTCGAGCACCGACTCGTCGGCCAGGAGGTCCTCCTCGTCCACCTCCGGGCCGCCGGCCACAAGCCAGGCCGAGCGGAGCTCCCAGCGGGCGCGGTCCGGGTCGTCGCGGGGCGCGAAGCGCAGGCCGTCGCCCCGCGCGCCGGCCCGCGCCGGACCGGCTGCGCTGAGGCGGCGCGCGAGCTCGCCGAGCTCGCGCCGGTCCGGGCGACGCTCGTCCTGCTCGAGAGCGGACCGCGGCTCGCCGCCCTGCTCGCCGATGCGGCGGCGATCCTGGGCGAGCGCGAGGTGGTGATCGCCCGTGAGCTGACCAAGCTGCACGAGGAGCTGCGCCGCGGCCGGCTCGGCGAGCTCGCCGCCGCGATCGCCGCCGAGCCGCCGCCGCGCGGCGAGATCGTCGTGCTGATCGGCCCGCCCGAGGCGCGGGCGGCGGACCTCGCGCCCGAGGCGGTCGACGCGGCCCTGCGCGAGGCCGCGGCCCGCCTGCCGCCGGGTCGCGCCGCCCGGCAGGTGGCGGCCGCCACCGGCCGACCGGCAGCCGAGCTCTACCGGCGGCTCCGCGAGCTGGGCCATGGCGAGGACGAGCGCTGACCGGCGCGGCCGCGGGGCCGAACGGCTCGCGGTCCTGCTCCTTCGGCTCCGGGGTTTCCGGATCCTGGAGCGGCGCCTCTCGACACCCTGTGGCGAGATCGACATCGTCGCCCGGCGGGGCGATCTGTTGGTGTTCGTCGAGGTCAAGCGGCGGGCCACCGCCGCCGAGGCGCTCGCGGCGCTGGGCGAGCGGCAGCGGGCGCGGATCGTCCGCGCCGCCGAGGCGTACCGCCAGGGCCGGCCGGAGCTCCGAGGGCTCGCCTGTCGCTTCGACCCGGTGGCGGTCGGCGCCCGGCGCCTGGCCGTCCCCGTCACCCGGACCCGGCGGGCCGGAACCGGTCGGGACCCGAGCGCGGCGCGGAGCGGGCGCGCGGACCTTCGGGGGAAGGCGCGGCTCGGCCGGCCGGCGGGGGCGGCTCCACCCCGCCCAGCCGCAGGAGCTTGCGGGTCAAGGTCGGGAGCGCCGCAGCGGCGAGCTCGGCCGGGGCGAACCAGCGACCGTCGGCCGGCACGCCGTCCGAAAGCCGGGCACGGACGAGCCGGGCCCGCAGCACGAGATGGCTGAAGACGTGGCGGACCTCGCCCGCGACCGGCTCCCACGCCGCAACGGCCGGGGCGTGGGCGAGAGCTTCGGCGATCGGCCGCTCGGGGCCCCAGGGCGAGCTCGGCAGCTCCATCATCCCGCCCAGGATGCCGCCCTCGGGCCGCCGCCGCAGCAGCACGGCCCCGTCGGCCCGGCGCAACAAGAAGGCGAGCGTGGCCTGCTCGGGGCGGGGCTTCGGCACGGGCCGCAGCGGCAGCCGCTCGGGCTCGCCGCTCGCCCGGGCGCGGCAGGCAGCCCGCCAGGGACAGGCCGCGCAATCCGGCGCGCGCGGCCGGCAGACCAACGCGCCGAGCTCCATCACGGCCTGCGCCAGATCGGCCGGCCGTGGGCCGGCGGCGAGTGGTGCCAGCGCTTCGGCCACCACCCTCCGGGCCGGGCCGGGCACGGTTTCGAGCCCGAGCAGCCGGCAGCCGACCCGCACCACGTTGCCGTCGACCGGCAGGACGGGCCGGTCGAAAGCGATCGCCGCGACCGCCGCGGCGCTGTACGCGCCGAGCCCGGGCAGCCGCAGGAGCGCCTCGGGATCGTCCGGCACCCGCCCGCCGTGCCCGGCCTCGATCGCCCGGGCGCAGGCGTGAAGGGCGCGCGCGCGGCGGTAGTAGCCGAGCCCCTGCCAAGCGTGCAGGACCTCCTCGAGGCCGGCCCGGGCGAGCGCCGAGGGGGTCGGGAAGCGGGCGAGGAACGCCGGGAACCGGCCGGCGACCGTGGCGGCCGTGGTCTGCTGGAGCATGACCTCGCTCACGAGCACCGCCCAGGGATCGGGTCGGGCCCCGGGCCGGGCGCGCCAGGGCAAGTCGCGGCGGGCGGCGTCCCACCAGCCGAGGAGCGCCGCGCGCAGCCGGGCCGGCTCTTCCGGCAGCGCGCACGGGCTTGGTCGGGGACGGCGGCGCACGCTAGGGTCTCCGGGCGGGCGGATCGGCGGGAGAGCTAGGGTTTGACGGAGCGCGGGGAAAGTGGCGCCGCGGCGGGCGGCGAAGCGGGCGAGCCGGCACGGCGGCGGATCGCCTGCCGGGTCGGCGGGCTCCTGGGCGCCCTCCTGCCGCCCTCGGCGCGCCGCCGGGCCTTCGCGGAAGCGAGCATCCTGGGCGATTGGCCGACGATCGTCGGCCCCGAGCTCGCCGCCCGCTGCGTACCGATCGCGCTGCGCGGCGGGATGGCCGGCCGCGGCGGCGCCACCCTGGAGCTCGCCGTCCGGCCCGGCGC
>JAILZQ010000058.1 GCA_023512415.1 Geminicoccaceae bacterium
GAGGACCAGGGCCAGGAGGAACGTCGCGGCCCGGAGCGCCGCACCCCGGCGCCGGACCGCGGAGCCCTCGCGGCGAGACTCGTGGCTCGTCATGCTGCGACCTCCTGGGGGGCCACTCGAGAGGGCCCGGGGACCACCGGAGAGCGGCCGGTGGCCCGGGCCGCCCCCTCGACGAATGATGTCACCCGCCCGGCCGATCCGGCAAGACCGGCCGGGCCGGCCCGGCGCTCAGCCACGGATCAGCCACACGGCGAAGACGCCCGTGGCCGCGACCACGAGGCCGGTCACCCGCAGCGGCCCGTCGGCGAGCTCCTGGACGCGCCGCGCGAGCCGTTTCATGGCCCCGGGCGCCACGGCCCAGGACAAGCCCTCGATCACGAGCGCGAGTGCCAGACCCGTCGCCAAGTCGCGCACGGGGCGCGATCCCGCGAACGCGAGGCTCGCCGTGACGGCCGGCTTCAGCGGGCGGTGGCCGGCGCCTCCGCCGCGGCGGCGGCCGCCGGTCGGCCCGCGAGGTCGGAGCCGGCGGGCCGGCCGGGTGTGCCGTCGACCAGGCCGGGGCTGCCGAAGAAGCGGAAGAAGTCGCTCTCCGGGGACATCACGATGCTCGTGTTGCCGTCGGCGAGCGCCTGCCGGTAGGCCTGCATCGTCCGGTAGAACTTGAAGAAATCGACGTCCTGGCCGAACGCCTCGGCGAAGATCCGGATCGCCTCGGCGTCGCCCTCGCCGCGCAGGATCTCGGCCCGCTTCTGCGCCTCGGCGATCAGCACGCGCCGTTCCCGGTCGGCCCGGGCGCGGATCCGCTGGGCGATCTCGGCACCTTGGGCGCGCAGCTCCTTGGCCTCGCGCTCGCGCTCGGTCTGCATGCGGCGGAAGATCGCCTGGCTGTTCTCGGCCGGCAAATCGGCCCGCTTGATCCGCACGTCGACGATCTCGACCCCGAACCGGCCGAGCGCCTTGTTCGCCTCGTCGCGGATCCGGTTCATCAAAACCGCCCGGTCCTTGGAGAGCACGTCGATCAGCGAGGTCTCGCCGAGGACGCTGCGGAGCGCGGCGAACACGGTGGGCTCGAGCCGCTGGCGGAACAGGGCCTCGCTACCGGCCGCCTGGCGGAAGCGCAGCGGATCGACGATCCGGTAGCGGGTGAAGGCGTCGACCACGAGCCGCTTCTGGTCGCCCAAGATGAGCTCGACCGAGGGCGCATCGTAGTCGAGCACCCTTCGCTCGAAATACTCGACCTGCTGGATGAACGGCAGCTTGAAGCCCAGGCCGGGCTCCTGGACCACCCGGACCGGGTTACCGAACTGCAGGATGAGGGCCTGGCGGCTCTGGTGCACCGTGTACACCGAGCCGATCAGGAGGACCACGACGAGCGCGACGACTGCCGCGCCGACCATCAACAGGCGCTGGCTCATTGCTGGCCTCCCGGTTGGCCGGCCTGCGGGGTCGCGGTGCGCCGCTGCTGCAGCTCCGGCAAGGGCAGATAGGGCACCACCGAGCCGACGCCGGCCTGCGCCTCGACGATCACCTTGCTCATGCCCCGGAGCACCTCCTCCATCGTCTCGAGGTAGAGACGCTGGACGGTCACGTCGCGGGCCTTGGCGTACTCGGCGAGGATCGTCTTGAAGCGCTGCGCCTCACCGGTCGCCCGGGCGACCACCTCCTGGCGATAGGCCTCGGCGTCCTGGAGGAGCCGCTCGGCCTCGCCGCGGGCGCGCGGGATGATGTCGTTGGCGAAGGCTTCGGCGATGTTCTGCTCGCGCTCGCGGTCGGCCTGCGCCCGCTGCACGTCGCGGAACGCGTCGATCACGTCGGCCGGCGGGTCGGCCTTCTGCAGCTGGACCTCCTGGATCTCGATGCCGGCGCCGTACTCGGCCATCAGCTGCTGCAAGGCGGTCCGCACGCGCATCTCGATCAGCCGACGACCCTCGGTGGTCGCCTGGACGATCGGCGTCTGGCCGATGATCTCGCGCATCACGCTCTCGGCCGCGGCCTTCACCGTGGCCTCGGGGTCGCGGATGTTGAACAGGAACTGGGCGGCATCGGCGATCTTCCACTGAACGACGAAATTGATGTCGACGATGTTCTCGTCGCCGGTGAGCATGAGCGCCTCTTCCGGCAGCTCCCGCCGGCCGACCCGCCCCCCGACGCCCTGCCCCGCGGAGGTGAAGCCGATCTCGATCCGGTTGACCCGCGCCACCTGCGGGGTCAGCACCCCCTCGATCGGCCAGGGCAGACGGTAGTTCAGGCCCGGGCCGGTGAGCCGGTCGAGCTTGCCGAAGCGCAGCACGACGCCCTGCTCCTCGGGCCCCACCCGGTAGAAGCCCGAGGCGAGCCAGAGGCCGAGGGCCGCGAGGGCGACGATCGCCGCCGCCCGGCCGGAGCGCCCCGGGCCACCGCCGCCTCCGGGGAACAATTGCTTGAGCTTCTCCTGGCCGCGCCGCAGGACCTCTTCGAGGTCCGGCGGCTGCTGGCCGCCGCCGGGCCGGCCGCCCCACGGGCCCTGCCCGCCCTGCCAGCCGCCACCGCCTTGCGTGTTCCAGGGCATCCTGCTTCCCGTCGCTCGCGAGGGTGAACGCACGAACCGGCGCGGGCCTTCTCGCCCGCCCGCGACGCCGCCACTATATCGCGCGGGGCGGTGGAGGGATCAACCGTGAGCGCATTAACAAAAGAACAGGTTCTCGACGCACTGCGCACGGTCCGCCATCCGAAGCGGGCAGGCGACGTGGTGGCGCTCGGCATGATCACCGGCGTGGTGATCAAGGGTTCGAACGTCGGCTTGTCGATCGAGGTCGAGCCCGGAGAGGCGCAGGCCCTCGAGCCGCTGCGGCGGGCTTGCGAGGCGGCGGTCAAGACGCTTCCCGGGGTGACCTCGGTGACCGCCGTCCTGACCGCCGAGCGGGCGCCGGCCGGCCGCGCGGGACCACCGCCGAGCTTGCCCGGCGAGAACCGCGCGCCCGGCAAGCCGCTCGTCCCGGGCGTGCGGGCGATCGTCGCGGTGGCCTCCGGCAAGGGCGGGGTCGGCAAGTCGACCACGGCCGTGAACCTCGCCATGGGCCTCGCCGCCCTCGGCCGCCGGGTCGGCCTGTTGGACGCCGACATCTACGGCCCCTCGCTGCCGCGCATGACCGGGGCGGTGGGCCGGCCCACGAGCCCGGACGGGCAGCGCCTCCGGCCGATGGAGGCGTTCGGCGTCAAGGTCATGTCGATGGGCTTCCTGGTCGAGGAGGATGCGCCGATGATCTGGCGCGGCCCCATGGTGCAGAGCGCCATCCAGCAGATGCTCGGCGACGTCGAGTGGGGCAACCTCGACGTGCTGGTGGTCGACCTGCCGCCCGGCACCGGTGACGCCCAGCTCACCATGGCCCAGCGGGTGCCGCTCTCCGGTGCGGTGATCGTCTCGACCCCGCAGGACATCGCGCTCTTGGATGCGCGCAAGGCGATCAACATGTTCCGCAAAGTGGACGTGCCGATCCTCGGCATCGTCGAGAACATGTCCTATTATTGCTGCCCGAAATGCGGTCATCGGGCCGAGATCTTCGCCCACGGCGGGGCGCGCGAATGCGCCAAGCGCTACGGCGTCGATTTCCTGGCCGAGATCCCGCTCGATCCGGAGATCCGCGAGCTGAGCGACGCCGGCCGGCCGATCGTGCTGGCCCGGCCGGAGAGCCCGCAGGCCCAAGCCTATCTCCAGCTCGCCCGCAGCGTGGCCGACAAGCTCGCCGAACTCGCCGGCGGCACGGCGCGCCGCTTCCCGCGGATCGTCTGGAGCTGAAGACCGCTCAGCGCAGGAGCGCGACCCGTCCGGCTCCGTCGAAGCCCGGCGGCGGGGCGGTGCAGGCTGCCGGATCCCACGCCACGTCGATCCGCACGTTCGAATCGAACTCGAACGTTCGACCGACGATCGCGAGACAGGGCGAGTTCAAGGTCGCGTTGCTCCGCCACTCGATGTGGCTCTCGGGAGCGTAGATCATGCCCTCGAGCCGACCGACACTGTTGCTCCGGAACTGGAGGCCGGATGCGCAGTTCACCGATCGCGGTTGGTGGATCAGGAGCCCCCGATTGGGACCGCTCGACGGCGCCGTGAGCGAGACCTTCGTGTTGCTGTCGAACCTGAGGCAGGCGGCGGCGTCCGCGAGATGGATCGTGACCCCGGTGCCGGAGAGCTCGACGTTGCTCATGAGCTCGAAGGGCGCGTTCTTGATGACGTAGGTGCCCGGCGCGAGCGTCACTCTGGCGTTCGAATCGATGGCCAGACCGCAATAGGTGCCGGGCGTGAGCGTGCGCGTGTCGGTGATCGGCTTCGGTATGCCGACCTTGCAGGTCCCGACGACGGCGTCGACCACCGGCGCCGGATCGGCGGCCGGTGTGCAGCTCGTCTCGGGCGGCGGCTCGATCGCGCCGGTGCTCTGTTCCCGATAGGTCGCGGCGGCGATGCAGGTCCGCTCGGCGGTGACGTCGCTCTGGCTCTTGAGCCAGAGACCGCGGCTGTGGGTCGAATGGCCGTGCAGCTCGCAGCCGCGCAAGTTCACGCGTGCGTTCGCATCGAACGTCAAGCTCCCGCTGGCGTTCGGGTGGAGCGCGACGATGCAGGCGGGTGTCCGGCCGGCCCCGGCGATCGCCTCGACCGAAACGTCGATCGAGTCGAACCCGAGCAGGCGGCCGAAGGAGGTGGGCACCGCGTTGCCGCGGGCCGCCACGCGCCTCGCCACGACCCGGACCGCCCGCGGGTCGTCCGGATCGACGACGAACGCGTCCGCCTCCGCGTCGTAGCGGCCGAACGTCACGTCGCTCGCCTCGGAGACGATACCGTGCCGGGCGGCCGCGGCATTGCGGGCGACGTAGTCCAGAGCGGCGGCGACCGCCGAGGCCTTGTCGGGCAGGCGGCGGGCGGCGGCGATCGCCGCGAGGTCGACCGCTGCCTGCAGTTCGGCGCGCACCGCCCGAGCGTGGCTGATGTCGACCGCGACCGCGGCGAGCCCGGCGAGCACCGGCAGCGTCAGGGCGAGCATCGCGGCGACGGCGCCTCGTCGATCTGCGAGGAACAGCGGAGCGATGCGGCGGACCTCGGCCATCTCAGCCTCCGGGCTTGAGCGTGCGGACGGTCGTACGGATCGAGCCGAGCGCCTCGCCCAACGCGGGCGACCAGAGCAGGTTGCGGAGTGGGATCTCCAGGTCGACCACCACGGCATCGCCCTCCTCGTAGCTTGCGTAGGTCGGCTGGAGCGAGGTCTGCCCGGCCTCCGAGGCGGCCGGCAGCAGCCGATCGACCTCCGTGCGCAGCCGGGTGCGAGCGGTCGCCAGGTCGAGCCGGCCGAGCGAGACGGCGCGCGCCACGTCGCGGGCGGCATCCGTCGCCGCGGTCCGGTACATCACCACGAGGCCGACCTGGGCGATGCCGAGCAGCAGCGCGATCAAGATCGGCGCCACGAGCGCGAACTCGACGGCCGAGGCGCCGCGCTCGCCGAACCGGTCGATCCACCTCCGTGGCCACTGCCGGGGAACGCGCCCGGGCATGCCACCTCCTCGCTCGCGTCACCGACCCTGCATCGGTCCCGCCGGAGGATGCTCGAACCCCCCAACGAAACGTTAACGGCCACACGATTCGGCGCACCGGCCACGGGGCTTGACCGGGGCGGCGCTCCGCTCCATGGTCATGCTGCGACGCAGCATCACCGCTGCGCTGCGGAAGGGTCGGACCTGCGATGCCGTGCCCGCTCCGGGCCGGCACGGTCCGGTTCCGCCGTCTCGACGGGCGGGACCGGACCGCCCGGCTCGCCCGCAACCGCCTGTTCCGCTGGGTGCGGACCCCGTGCGCGGAGGAGAACGGTCCCGTGCTCGCGCTCCTGCGCCGGCAGGCCGCCCGGATCGTCGTCGATCCGCCGGAAGCCCGCGCCCGCCTGCCGCTCCTGCCGCCGACGCCTGCCACCTTGCTCCTCGAGGCGCTCGACCTCGGCGAGCTCTTGCGGGAACGCCTCCTGCCGGGGCCGGGCGCCGCGGCGATGCTCGGCCTCGGGGCGAGGCCGAACGGGGATCAGGCCTGAGGCGCGGTCACCGCTTCGAGCCGGGCGCGGGCGATCGCCACCGCCCGCTCGAGCCGCGCGCGCTGCTCCTCGCTCGGCTCCTTGGCGTCGGCGAGGTCCTCCTCGGCGTCTTTGAGCGCCTGCTCGACTGCCGCCCGGTCGAGCTCCTCGACCGGCTCCGCCCCTTCGGCGAGGACCGTGCAGCCCTGCTCGGAGACCTCGACGAAGCCGCCGGCCACGAAGAACCGCCGGGTGACCTTGGCCCCCTCGTAGAGCGCGATCACCCCGGGCCGGAGCAGCGAAACCAAGGGCGCGTGGTTCGGCAGGACGCCGAAATCGCCCTCCACGCCGGGCAGGACGACCATCTCGACGGCCTCGCTCGCCAGCACCCGCTCCGGGTCGACGAGCTCGAGGGTCAAGGTCTCGGCCATCGGCTCAGACCTCGGCTGCCAGACGCTTGGCCTTCTCGACCGCCTCCTCGATCGTGCCGACCATGTAGAAGGCCGCCTCCGGCATGTGGTCGTACGCGCCGTCGCAGATGCCCTTGAAGCCCTTGATCGTGTCCTCGACCTTGACGAACTTGCCGGGCGAGCCCGTGAACACCTCGGCCACGTGGAAGGGCTGGGAGAGGAAACGCTGGATCTTGCGCGCCCGGGCGACGATCAGCTTGTCCTCTTCGGAGAGCTCCTCCATGCCGAGGATCGCGATGATGTCCTGCAGCGATTTGTAGCGCTGCAGGATCTCCTGCACGCGCCGCGCCACCTGGTAGTGCTCCTCGCCGACGATCGAGGGCTCGAGGATCCGCGAGGTCGAATCGAGCGGGTCGACCGCCGGGTAGATGCCGAGCTCGGCGATCTGCCGCGAGAGCACGGTCGTCGCGTCGAGATGTGCGAAGGTGGTGGCCGGGGCCGGGTCGGTCAGGTCGTCGGCCGGCACGTAGACCGCCTGGACCGAGGTGATCGAGCCCTTCTTGGTCGAGGTGATCCGCTCTTGCAGCGCCCCCATGTCGGTGCCGAGGGTCGGCTGGTAACCGACCGCCGAGGGGATGCGGCCCAGCAAGGCCGACACTTCCGCGCCCGCCTGGGTGAAGCGGAAGATGTTGTCGACGAAAAAGAGAACGTCCTGACCTTCCTGGTCACGGAAATATTCGGCGACCGTGAGGCCGGTGAGGCCCACCCGCGCGCGGGCGCCGGGCGGCTCGTTCATCTGACCGTAGATCAGCGCCACCTTCGACTTCGACGGATCCTCGAGGTCGATGACCCCCGATTCGATCATCTCGTGGTAGAGGTCGTTACCCTCGCGGGTCCGCTCGCCGACGCCGGCGAACACCGACACGCCGCCGTGCGCTTTGGCGATGTTGTTGATGAGCTCCATGATCAAGACGGTCTTGCCCACCCCGGCCCCGCCGAACAGCCCGATCTTGCCGCCCTTGGGGTAGGGGGTGAGCAGGTCGACGACCTTGATGCCGGTGACCAGGATCTCGACGTCGGTCGACTGGTCGACGAAGGCCGGGGCCGGGGCGTGGATCGGCGCCGTGGCCTTGGCCGCGATCGGCCCCTTCTCGTCGACCGGCTCGCCGATCACGTTGAGGATCCGGCCGAGCACCTCGCGGCCGACCGGCACGGCGATCGGCGAGCCCGTGTCGATCACCTCCTGACCGCGGGTGAGCCCGTCGGTCGAGTCCATGGCGATCGTGCGGACCGTGCTCTCGCCCAGATGCTGGGCGACCTCGAGGGTGAGCTTCTTGCCCTGATTGTCGGTCGTGAGCGCGTTCAAGATCGCCGGCAAGGCGCCGTCGAACTGGACGTCGACGACCGCGCCCATGACCTGCGCGATCCGACCGCGCGCAACGTTCCCCTTGACCATCGCTCGACCCCTCTCCCGATCGCCCGGCGCCGGCTCAGACGGCCTCGGCACCCGAGACGATCTCGATCAGCTCCTTGGTGATGTTGGCTTGGCGCTGGCGGTTGTAGCGCAGCGTGAGCCGGTCGATCATCTCGCCGGCGTTGCGCGTGGCGTTGTCCATCGCCACCATCCGCGCGCCCTGCTCGCTCGCCGCGTTCTCGAGCAACGCCCCGTAGATCTGCACGGCCAGGTTGCGCGGCAACAACTCCGCCAGGATCCGCTCCTCGTCGGGCTCGAACTCGTAGATCGCCTGCACCCCCTCGCCCGCGGCCGCCGCTTCGGGCGGCTCGACCGGGACGAGCTGCTTGAAGGTGACGATCTGCGACATCGCACTCTTGAAGCGGTTGAAGACCATCGTCGCGACGTCGAACCCGCCCGCCTCGTAGAGCTCCAAGACCTTCTGCGCGATCCGCTCGGCGTCGGCGAAGGCGATCCGCCGCTTGCCGGCGATCCCGTCGACGAACTCGACGATCAGATCGCCGTACTCGCGGCGCAGCATGTCGCGGCCCTTGCGGCCGACGCAGATCAGCTTGACCGTCTTCCCCTGCTCCTTGAGCTCCTGGATCCGCCGCCGGGTGGCGCGGACGATCGAGCTGTTGAACGCCCCGCACAGGCCGCGATCGGCGGTCGCCACGACGATCAGATGGACCTCGTCCCTCCCGGTCCCGGCCAACAGCGGCGGGGCTTCGCCCTGATCCTTCACCGCGGCGGCGAGGTTGGCGAGCATGGCCGCCATCTTGGCGGCGAACGGCCGGGCCGCCTCGGCGTGCTCCTGGGCCCGGCGCAACTTGCTGCCGGCCACGAGCTTCATCGCACTCGTGATCTTGCGGGTCGCCCGGACCGAGTTGATCCGGGTCCGCATGTCCTTGAGGCTGGGCACGGGCGTTCGCCCCCGCGATCAGACGAACTTCTTGGTGAAGCCGTCGAGAAGCGCGCGCAACTTCTTGTCGGTCTCGGCGTCGAGATCACCGCTGTCGCGGATCGCGCGCAAGATGTCGGCGCCCTTCTCGCGCAGTTCTTCGAGGAACTCGCGCTCGAAGCGCTGCACGTCGGCCACCTTGATGCCGTCGAGATAGCCGTTGACGCCGGCGAAGATCGAGCAGACCTGCTCTTCCATCGGCATCGGGGCGAGCTGCGGCTGTTTCAAGAGCTCGGTGAGCCGCGCGCCGCGGTTCAACAGGCGCTGGGTGGCGAGGTCGAGGTCGGCGGCGAACTGGGCGAAGGCGGCCATCTCGCGATATTGCGCGAGCTCGAGCTTGATCCGCCCGGCGACCTTCTTCATGGCCTTGGTCTGCGCCGCCGAGCCCACGCGCGAGACCGAGAGGCCCACGTTCACCGCCGGCCGGATCCCCTGGTAGAAGAGGCCGGTCTCGAGGAAGATCTGGCCGTCGGTGATCGAAATCACGTTGGTCGGGATGTAGGCCGAGACGTCGTTCGCCTGGGTCTCGACCACGGGCAGCGCCGTCAGCGAGCCCGAGCCGTTCTCCTTGTTCATCTTGGCCGCCCGCTCGAGCAGCCGCGAATGGAGGTAGAAGACGTCGCCCGGATAGGCCTCGCGGCCGGGCGGCCGGCGCAACAGGAGCGACATCTGGCGGTAGGCGGTCGCCTGCTTCGAGAGATCGTCGTAGACGATCACCGCGTGCATGCCGTTGTCGCGGAAATACTCGCCCATCGCGCAGCCGGCATAGGGTGCCAGGAACTGCATCGGCGCCGGATCGGAAGCGGTCGCCGCCACCACGATCGTGTAGTCGAGGGCGCCGTGGTCCTGCAGCGCCTTGACGAACTTGGCGACCGAGGAGCGCTTCTGGCCGACCGCCACGTAGATGCAGTAGAGCTTCTTCGACTCGTCGGCGCCGGCCGCCTCGTTGTAGCGCTTCTGGTTGATGAAACAGTCGAGCGCGATCTGCGTCTTGCCGGTCTGCCGGTCGCCGATGATGAGCTCGCGCTGACCACGGCCGATCGGGATCAGCCCGTCGATCGCCTTGAGCCCGGTCATCATCGGCTCGTGCACCGAGCGGCGCGGGACGATGCCGGGCGCCTTGACCTCGACCAGCCGACGCTCGCTCGCCGGGATCGGGCCCTTGCCGTCCAACGGATTGCCGAGGGCGTCGACGACCCGGCCCAAGAGCCCCTTGCCGACCGGCACGTCCACGATCGCCTTGGTCCGCTTGCAGAGCGAGCCTTCGCGGATGTTGCGGTCGTCGCCGAAGATCACGACGCCCACATTGTCGATCTCGAGGTTGAGGGCCATCCCGCGGGTGCCGTCCTCGAACTCGACCATCTCGCCGGCTTGGACCTCGTCCAGGCCGTAGACGCGGGCGATGCCGTCGCCGACCGAGAGGACCCGGCCGACCTCGGCGACCTCGGCCTCGGTCCCGAAGCTCGCGATCTGCTGCTTGAGGATCGCCGAGATCTCGGCGGCGCGGATGTCCATCAGCCGATCCCCTTCATCACCTGCTCGAGCTGCTGCAGGCGGCGCCGCAACGAGGCGTCCACCATGCGCGAGCCGACCCGTACCACCACACCCGCGAGCAGCGCCGGATCGACGCTCGTCTCGAGGCGAACCTTGCGACCGGCGAAGCGGGCGACCGCGCCCTCGAGCGCGGCCAGGTCCTCCGCGGCGAGCGGTGCGGCCGCCACGATCTCGGCCGTGACCTCGCCGCGGAGCTCGGCGAGCTTGGCGCGGAAGGCCCGGGCGATCGCCGGCACGGCCGCCAGGCGGCGATGCTCGGCGAGCACGCCCAACGTGTTGCGCACGAGCTCGCCGAGGCCCGCCTGCTCGGCGAGCGCCAGCACGGCCCGCCGCTGCTCGGCGCGACTCACGATCGGGCTCGAGAACAACCGGCCGAGCTCGGCGCTCTCGGCGAGCATCGCCTCGAGCCGGTCGAGATCGGCGGCCACCGAATCGAGGGCGGCGCGCTCGCGGGCGAGCTCGAACAGCGCCGACGCGTAGCGCTGCGCCACACCCGACGACGCGGCTGAAACGGCTGCCACCCGGTGCGTCCCCGTATCGGTTCGAAGGAAGCCAGCATGCACCGGGCGAGGGCCCGGCTCCGGCTCCGCCAGAAGCGGGCGCGCCTTAACACGCTTCCCCGGGACCGACAAGCGAGCCGGGCGCCGAGCCCGCAACGGCGCTTTGCCGCAGGCGCGAAGCCCCCCGGCCGGCCGAGCCGCACCTCCGCCGCCGCCCTCAGCGGCCCGCGAGCAGCTCCGCGACCCAGGCCGTCACGACCCGGCTCGCCGGGCCGAACCGCTGCTCGTGGAAGCGGTCGCTCGCCTCGCCGGGCTCGAGGTTGAGCTCGACCGTGTGCGCGCCGGCCCGCCGGGCCCGCTCGACGAAGCCGGCCGCCGGCCAGACCCGACCCGAGGTGCCGATCGCCGCGAACAGTCGGCAATCGGCGAGCGCGGCCTCGATCCGCTCGAGGCCGATCGGGATCTCCTCGAACCAGACGATGTCGGGGCGCAGCGCCGGTAGCCGGCCGCAGGCCGGGCAGGCGACGCCGAGCAGGTCGCCGCTCCAGCGGTCGGCCCAGCCGCAGCGCGTGCAACGGGCGCGCAACAGCTCGCCGTGCATGTGCAGAAGACGCTTCGAGCCGGCCCGCTCGTGCAGGTCGTCGACGTTCTGGGTGACGAGGAGGAAAGGCCCTTCCCAGGCCGCCTCGAGCCGGGCGAGCGCGCGGTGCGCCGGGTTGGGCTCGACGGTCGCGAGCGCCCGCCTGCGCGCATCGTAGAAGCGCAGCACGAGGTCGGGATCGCGGGCGAATGCCCGGGGGGTCGCGACGTCTTCGACCCGATGCCCTTCCCAGAGCCCGCCCGCGCCGCGGAAGGTCGGCAGGCCGGACTCGGCGGAGATGCCGGCACCGGTCAAGACGACGATCGCGGGAGTGCGGGCGATGGCGGGCTCCCCGCGGGCGAGGGGCTGGCTCCGGCGGTAGGACTCGAACCTACGACCCAGCGGTTAACAGCCGCTTGCTCTACCGACTGAGCTACGCCGGAACGCGGCGCGCCTCATAGCAGCGGCTCGCGGCGCGCGCCAGAGGCCGTCGAGCTGGAGGCCCGGGCCGGAATCGAACCGACGTCCGCGGATTTGCAGTCCGCTGCATGGCCACTCTGCCACCGGGCCCGTCGCCGCTTCTTAGGTAGAGCCGGATCGTCGGTCAACCTCGGCCGGGCCGCGGTGGATCCCGCGGCCTCGCGTCGGCTTGCCCGCCCGGCCCGGGCGGCCCTAAGAGCCCGCCCGTGTCGCAGCCCGGGGTGCGCGATGTACGATCCGGCCGAAGCCCGTCGCCGCATGGTCGACAACCAGCTCAAGCCCAACCGGATCACCGATCCGCGGCTGTTGGCGGCGATGGGCGCCGTCCCCCGCGAACGGTTCGTGCCGCCCACGCTGCGCAACGTCGCCTATGTCGACGAGGACCTGCCGCTCGGCGACGGGCGTTTCTTGATCGAGCCGCTCGCCCTCGCCAAGCTGATCCAAGCGGCCCGGATCGGCCCGGAGGACGCCGCCCTCGTGATCGGCGACGCCACAGGGTATGCTGCCGCCGTGGTTGCGCGCCTGGCCGGCACGGTCATCCTCCTCGTGGGCGAGGCGCAGGAGGCGGCGGCTCTCGACCGCCTGCTGCCGGAGGTCGGCGCCGACAATCTCGTGGTCCAGGTGGGCGATCCCCGCGACGGGCTGGCGAGCCAAGCGCCGTTCGACGTGATCCTCCTGGCCGGCGCCGTCCGCGCCGTGCCGCCCGCCTTGCTCGACCAACTGGCCCCGGGCGGCCGGCTCGTCACCGTGCTCGCCGATGGCCGGCCGGGCGAGGTCACCGTGTTCGAGCGCACCCCGCACGGGGTCGGCAGGCGGGTCGTCGACGACGCGATGGTGCCCGAGCTCCCGGCCTTCCGACCGCCGCCCGTGTTCACGCTCTAGATTCCCGAGCGCGGCGGGCCTCTCTCGCACAGGTTTTAAAAACTCTAGGCGACTAGCGTACCGCGAGAGTCCGTGGTAGGAGTCGGGTATGCTGCGAGCGCTGGCGCCCGGCCTCCTCCTCCTCGCGACGCTCCTCGCCTCGCCCGGCGGCGCGACGACGCTGCCCGAGGCACTCGCCAAGGTGTACGAGACGAGCCCCAGGCTCGCCGCGGCGCGCGCCCGGCTGCGGGCGGTCGACGAAGAGGTGCCGCAGGCCCTGGGTGGCGCCCGGCCGCGGCTCGTGGCGAGCTCGAGCGCGATCGCGAGCCGCCGCGACACCGACCGCGGCAAGGCCGATCTGTCGACCTTCCGCCAGGTCCTGGCGGTCGAGCAGCAGCTCTATTCCGGTGGCGAGACCGGCGCCCTCGTGAGCCGGGCGGAGAACGCGGTCCGGGCCGAACGGGCGCGCCTCGCCGCGGTCGAGCAGGACCTCTTCCTGGAGACCGTGGCGGTCTACACGGCGGTGCTGCGCGATCGGGCGGTGGTGGAGCTCGCCCGCGCGAACGAGCGCAGCCTCGAAACCCAGCTCCGGGCGACCCGCGACCGGTTCCGGCTCGGCGCCGTCACCCGCACCGACGTGGCCCAAGCCGAGACCCGGCTCGCCCGGGCGGTCGCCGACCGGCTGCGCGCGGAGTGTGAGCTCGCGGTCAGCAGCGCCGACTTCCTGCGGCTGGTGGGCGAGCCGCCGGGCGCGCTCGAGCCCGTGGGCCTGCCGAAGCCCCTGCCCGCGAGCCTCGAGGAGGGCCTCGAGGCGGTCGAGACCCACCCGATCGTGCGCGCCGCCCGCTACGCCCTCGATGGCGCCCGAGACGCGACCGACGCCGCGCTCGCGGCCTTGAAGCCGCGGCTCTGGCTGCACGGCGAGGCTTCCTACGCCACCGACCCGGACCTCACCTATTCGCGGCAGAGCGAGCTCGCCCTCGGCGCCACCTTGAAGGTGCCGCTCTACCAGGGCGGCGGCGAGTACGCGCGGATCCGCCAGAGCCGCCAGACCGCGCTGCAGCGCCGCTACGACCTCGACGATGCGCGCCGCTCGGTCGCCCGCGACGTCGCCGCCGCCTGGCAGGGGCTGCTCACCGCCCGTGCCCGGCTCGCCTCGATCGCCACCCAGATCCGCGCCGCCGAGCTCGCCTTGGACGGCGTGCGGACCGAGGCGCTGACCGGCGCCCGCACCGTGCTCGACATCCTGGACGCCGAGCAGGAGCTGTTCGCCGCCCGCGTCGAGCGGACCCGGGCGCAGCGCGAGGAGATCGTGGCGGCGCACGCCTTGCTCGCGGCCACCGGCACGCTCGACCTCGAGCGGCTCGAGGTGCCGGTCGCCGCGCACGACGTCGAGGCCCATTACCGGGCGGTCCGCGACAAATGGTTCGGCACGGGTGAGGTCGATGCGCCGCGGCGGCCTTGATCCCGGGCGCCTGCGGCGTCACAAGGCGGGCGTCCGATCATCGGGAGACCGGCCGGGCGGGCCCGAGGCGGAGGTGGGACCATGTCCGATCGCAAAGACGCGCAAGAGCCGTCGATGGAGGAAATCCTCACCTCCATCCGCAAGATCATCGCCGACGAGCAGGACGAGCCGGCGCGACCCGCGGCCCAACCGGCCCGCGCCGCGAGCCCGGCCGAGCCGCCGCGGCCCGCCGCACCGGTCCCGCCCGAAGAGGACGAGCTCGAGCTCACCGAGCTCGTGAGCGAGCCCACCCCGCCGCCCGCCGCGGCGGCCACCGTGACCCGTCCGAGCCAGCCACCGGAGCGCCCGCGCATGCCCCTTCCCGACGACGCCTCCCTGGTCTCGCCCGCCACCGCCCAGGCGAGCACGAGCGCGCTCGCGCGCCTGACCCGCGCGGTCGCCCCCGAGGAGCGGCCCGCGGCCGTCGCCGGCCGCTCGATCGAGGAACTGGTGATCGAGCTCCTGCGCCCGCAGCTCAAGGAGTGGCTCGACCAGAACCTGGCGCCGCTCGTCGAGCGGGTGGTCGAGCAGGAGATCAAGAAGCTCGCCCGTCGCGCCGAGCTCCTCTGACCCGGCCGCGCGCCGGGACGGCCGCTCGCCGCCGCTCGAGGCCGCGTCGTTAACCGCGCCTTAGGGAGGCCGCGGCACCCTCCGCTCGCCCACCCGTGGCGGAGGCTCTTCGATGTCGTCGGACGGCCCGGTGCTCGGCTCGGTCCTCGCGGTCAACGGCAGCGGCCTCGTGGTCGGGCTCGGGCGCCCGCCGGCCGGAGCGCGCCCGCCGTCCCTGGGCGAGCTCGTGGCCGTACCGGGCGAATCGACCGTGCCGATCGGCGTGATCCACGCGCTCCGCCACGGTCGGCGGGCCGACGATCACGCAGTCGCCGACGTCCAGCTCGTGGGCGAGGTGGTGACGGTCGCGGGCGAGCCCCGCTTCCGCCGCGGCATCTCCGTATTCCCCGCGCTCGATGCGCCGGTCGTCCGTGCCGGCCCGGAACGAGCCGCCGTGGTCTACGCCCCGCCGACCGCCACGAGCGTCCGCGTCGGCCGGCTCTCGAACGTCCCCGACGTCCCCGCCCACCTCCTGGTCGACCCGCTCCTCGGCAAGCATTTCGCGGTGCTGGGCAGCACCGGCTCGGGCAAGTCCTGGACCGTGGCCGGCATCCTCCAGGCGATCCTGCGCGCCTGCCCGGCCGCCCACATCGTCCTCCTCGACCCGCACGGCGAGTACGCCCCGGCCTTCGGCGCGCGCGCCGAAGCCCTCGACCTCGCCAATCTCGAGCTGCCCTATTGGCTCATGAATTTCGAGGAGACCGCGGCGATCCTCGCACCCGGGCGCGACGGCCGCGCTTATGCCGAACAGGCGATCCTCAAGGACGCGCTGTTGACCGCCCGGCAGATGTGGGCGGCCGGCAACGGCGGACTCGCGGGCCCGGTCACCGTCGACACACCCGTCCCCTATCGCCTGGCCGACCTCGTCAAGCTGATCGACGAGGCGATGGGGGCGCTCAACAAGCCCGAAGGGGCCGCCCCCTACCGCCAGCTCCTCGCCCGCATCGAGAGCATCCGCAACGACCGCCGCTACGCCTTCCTCTTCCAGTCGCTCTATCTGCGCGACAACATGGACGGTGTGCTCGGTCGCCTCTTGCGCTTCCCGGTGGCCGACCGGCCGGTCACCGTGATCGACCTTTCGGGCGTGCCGAGCGAGATCGTCGACGTGATCGTCTCGCTCTTGTGCCGGATGCTGTTCGAGTTCGGGCTGTGGAGCGAGCGCGGCCGGGCGGTGCCGCTCCTCCTGGTCTGCGAGGAAGCGCACCGCTACGTCCCGGCCTCGAGCGCGAGCGGCTTCGAGCCGAGCCGCCGGGCGATCGACCGGATCGCCAAGGAGGGCCGCAAATACGGCATCGCCTTGGGGCTCGTCACCCAGCGGCCGGCCGAGCTCTCGCCCTCGGCACTCTCCCAGTGCGGCACGGTCGTGGCGCTGCGGATGAGCAACGAGCGCGACCAGGCCTTCGTCCGCAACACCCTGCCCGAGGGCTCGGACTGGCTGCTTTCGGCCCTGCCGGCGCTCGCCACCGGCGAGGCGATCGTCCTCGGCGAGGGGGTCACCTTGCCGATGCGCATCCGGCTCGAGCCCCTGCCGCCCGGTGCCCAGCCGGCGAGCCACACCCCGGCCTTCAGCGAGGCCTGGCGGCACGACGGCGCGGCCCTCGACTTCGTCCGCGACACCGTCCGGCGCTGGCGCGAGCAGCGCCGCTGAGCGGCCGCGCGGCGGCCGGCGGCCTTGCCCACGGGCGGGGGGTCGCTTATGGGGCGAGCGGTGCGCGGCCGGCGCCCGGTCCGGCGCCCCCTCTGGATCGCTGCCGATGCTCGAGAAGACCTATCGACCCGCCGAGGTCGAGGCCCGCCTCTACGCCGCCTGGGAGGAATCCGGAGTCTTCCGGCCACGGCCGGCCGAGAAGCCCTACTGCATCATGCTGCCGCCGCCCAACGTCACCGGCAGCCTGCACATCGGCCACGCCCTCGACCACACGATCCAGGACGTGTTGATCCGCTTCCACCGGATGCGCGGCTTCGAGACGCTCTGGCAGCCGGGCACCGACCATGCCGGCATCGCCACCCAGATGGTCGTCGAGCGCAAGCTCGCGGCCGAGGGCAAGGACCGCCGGCGCATGGGCCGCGAGGCCTTCCTCGCCGAGGTGTGGAAGTGGAAGGAGGAGTCGGGCGGCACGATCGCCCGCCAGATGCGCCGCCTCGGCGCTTCCTGCGACTGGAGCCGCGAGCGCTTCACCATGGACGAGGGGCTCTCGCGCGCCGTCCGCCGCGCCTTCGTCCTCCTCCACAAGGCCGGGCTCGTCTACCGCGACCAGCGCCTGGTCAATTGGGACTGCGCGCTCGAGACCGCGGTTTCCGACCTCGAAGTGCAGAGCCGCGAGGTCGACGGCAAGCTCTGGCATCTGCGCTACCCGATCGAGGGCGAGCCCGGCCGCTTCATCGTGGTGGCCACCACCCGGCCCGAGACCATGCTCGGCGACACCGGGGTCGCGGTCCACCCCGAGGACCCGCGCTGGCGCGATCTCGTCGGCCGGCACGCGATCCTGCCGCTGGTCGGCCGCCGCCTGCCGATCGTCGCCGACCCGCACAGCGACCCCGAGAAGGGCACGGGTGCGGTCAAGATCACCCCGGCGCACGATTTCGCCGACTTCGAGGTCGGCCGCCGGCACGGCCTCGAGGCGATCCCGATCTTCGACCGCCGCGGCCGGCTCGCCGAGAACGTCCCCGAGCCCTATCGCGGCCTCGACCGCTTCGCCGCCCGCGAGCGGGTGCTCGCCGACCTCGAGGCGCAAGGGCTCGTGGCCAAGGTCGAGCCGCACCGCCACGCCGTGCCGTACGGCGACCGCTCCGGGACCCCGCTCGAGCCCTTCCTCACCGAGCAGTGGTTCTGCGACGTCAAGGGTCTGGCCGAGCGGGCGATCGCCGCGGTCGAGGCCGGCCGGACCCGCTTCGTGCCGCGCCAGTGGGAGGCCACCTTCTTCGAGTGGCTGCGGAACATCCAGCCCTGGTGCATCTCCCGCCAGCTCTGGTGGGGTCACCAGATCCCCGCCTGGTACGCCCCCGACGGCACGATCGTCGTGGCCGAGGAGGAGGCGGAGGCGCGCGCTCTGGCCGAGGCCCGCTTCGGCCCCGGGGTCGAACTCGTCCGCGACCCCGACGTGCTCGATACCTGGTTCTCCTCCGCCCTCTGGCCGTTCTCGACCCTCGGCTGGCCCGATCCGACCCCCGAGCTCGCCCGCTATTACCCGACGAGCGTCTTGGTCACCGGCTTCGACATCATCTTCTTCTGGGTCGCGCGGATGATGATGCTGGGGCTCTTCTGCATGGACGAGGTCCCCTTCCGCGACGTCTACATCCACGGCCTGGTGCGCGACGAGCGCGGCAAGAAGATGTCGAAGACCCAGGGCAACGTGGTCGACCCGCTCGAGCTGGTCGAGGCCTACGGTGCCGACGCGCTGCGCCTCGCGCTCTTGGCCTCGACCGAGCAGGGCCGCGACGTCCGCTTCGGCCCGGCGCGGGTCGAGGGCTGGCGCAACTTCGTGACCAAGCTCTGGAACGCCGCCCGCTTCATCGAGCTCAACGGCGGCCGGCTCGACCCCGCCTTCGACCCGGCCGGGTGCCGGCTGCCGCTCGACCGCTGGATCGTCGGCGAGACCGCCGCGGTGACCCTCCGGGTGAGCGAAGCCCTCGCCGACTATCGGCTCAGCGAGGCCACCCTCGCCCTCTACCACTTCGTCTGGGACACCTTCTGCGACTGGTGGATCGAGCTCGCCAAGCCGGTCCTCTCGGGTGCCGACGAGGCGGCCCGCGAGGAGGCCCGTTGCGTCGCCGGCTGGGTGCTCGCCCGGGTCCTCCACCTGCTCCACCCGATGGCCCCGTTCGTCACCGAGGAGCTCTGGCGAGTCCTCTTCGGCGCCCCCGGCGGCATGCTGATCCGCGCCCCTTGGCCGCATGCCGAGCCGGGCCCGGCCGACCCCGAGGCCGCCGCGGAGCTCGGCTGGCTCACCCGCACGATCGGCGCGATCCGCGCCGCCCGCGCCGAGCTCAACGTGCCGCCCGCCGCGCGGCTGCGCCTCCTCCAGCACGGTGCCTCGGCCGCCACCCTCGCCCGCCTCGAGCGGCACCGCGAACCGCTCCTGCGGCTCGCCCGGCTCGCCGCGATCGAGCTTTCGGACCAGCCGCCGCCGCCGCGCTCGATCGTCGTCGTGGTCGACGAGACGAGCTTTTCCTTGCCGGTCGGCGAGGTCGTCGACCTCGAGCGCGAGCGCCAGCGGCTCGGCCGCGAGCTCGCCAAGGCCGAAGGCGAGGCGGCCCGGCTCGAGCAGCGGCTCGCCGATGCGGGCTTCCTCGCCCGGGCCCCGGCCGAGCTGATCGAGGAGCAGCGCGAGCGGCTCGCGGAGCTCACCCGCACCCGCGAGCGCCTGGGCGCCGCCCTCGCCCGCATCGCCTGAACCAGCCGGGAGAGCCGCCTTGCGCCCGAGCCCGCTCGTCGCCGACCCGCACGGCAGCCGCCCGGTCCACCTCGTGCCGGTCGGCGCCTTCCCGGCCTGGCTCGACGCCCAGCCGGGTAGCCGCCGGGCCTGGCTCGACTCGATCGGCTTCAAGGCCGAGCCCGGCAAGCTCGCGCTCCTGCCCGCGCCGGACGGCGCGGTCGGGGCCGCGCTTCTGATCACCGCCGAGCCGGCCACGCTCTGGGACACGGCCGCTGCCCCCTCTGCCCTGCCCGCCGGCCTCTGGCGGCTCGACGATCCGACCGGCGCGCTCGATCCGGCCGAGGCGGCGCTGGGTTGGGCGCTCGCCTGCTACCGGTTCGAGCGCTACCGCAAGCCGGGCGACCCGCCGCCGCGGCTCGCCGTGCCCGACGCCGCCGCGCGCAGCCGGGCGGAAGTGGTGGCCGGGGCGATCGGCTTCGCCCGCGACCTCGTCAACACGCCCGCCAACGATCTGGGCCCGGCCGAGCTCGAGGCGGCCGCGGCGGCCCTCGCGCTCGAGGCCGGCGCGGCCTTCTCGAGCATCGTGGGCGAGGCCCTGCTCGAACAGAATTGGCCCTTGGTCCACGCCGTGGGGGCCGCGAGCCCGCGTCCGCCGCGACTGATCGAGCTCGTGTGGGGCGAGCCCGGGGCCCCCAAGCTCACGCTCGTCGGCAAGGGCGTCTGCTTCGACAC
>JAILZQ010000059.1 GCA_023512415.1 Geminicoccaceae bacterium
CGTCGGCATCGCGACCGCCCGCCTGCTCGAGGCCGGGATGCCCTGGTGGGTCGGCATCGGGGCCGGGCTCGCGGTCGGCTGTGCCGCCGGTGCCGTCAACGGGGCGCTCGTCGCCTACGTCAAGCTGCCGCCCTTCGTCGTCACCCTCGGTACGCTCTCGATCTACCGTTCGCTCGCGGTCGTCTTGTCCGAGAACCGGATCATCTACGACTTCGGGCCCGGCGGCGACGTCTTCAAGGAGATCGGCGGCGGCCAAATCGGCTTTCCCTGGGTCGACGGCACCACCTTCTATCTCTCGCACCAGTTCCTGGTCCTCGTGGTCTTGACGGTGGTGTTCGGCTTCGTGTTCCGCGCCGTGCCCTGGGGTCGCTATCTCTACGCAATCGGCGGCAACGAGCAGGCGGCGCGGCTGACCGGCATCCCGGTCGATCGGATCAAGCTCCAGGCCTACATGGTCTGCGGACTCACCACCGCGATCGCCGCCTTGATGCTCACGGGTTACAACGGCTCGGCCTCCAACGGCATGGGCCGGACCTGGGAGCTCTACGTCATCGCCGCGGCGGTGATCGGCGGCACCAACCTCATGGGCGGCGAGGGCGGGGCCTATGGCGGGTTCATCGGCGCGGCGCTCATCTTCCTCATTCGCAACAGCCTGATCATGTTCGGGGTCGATGCCAACTGGTACGACCTGTTCGTCGGGCTGTTCATCATCCTCGCGGTCCTGTTGGAGCGGATCCGCGGACGGAGCCGCGGCTAGTCGGCCGCGGGAACCTCGAGTGAGCCATCGGGAGGCTTCATGATGCTCAAGAAACTGTTACTCGCCACGGCAGCGGTCGCGGTGGCCGCGCTCGTCGGTGGCTCCGACGCCCTCGCCCAGGGCAAGAAGCTGACGATCGCGCTCGTGCCCAAGAACGTCAACAATCCGTTCTTCGACCAGGCACGCGACGGCTGCAAGAAGGCCGAACGCGAACTCGGCGGGAAGATCGAGTGCCTCTATGTCGGTCCCGGCGAGCACGGCGGCGGCGAAGAGCAGGTCCAGATGGTGAACGACCTGATCCGCAAGAAGGTCGACGGCCTCGTGGTCTCGCCTTCCAACGCCGCGGCGATGGCGGTGGCGCTGGCCGAGGCCAAGAAGGCCGGCATCCCCGTCCTCACCTTCGACGCCGACCTGCTCGAAAAGGACAAGGCGCTCCGGATCGCCTATGTCGGCACACACAATTACGAGATCGGCGTCGGGCTCGCCGAGATCGTCAAGAAGATCAAGCCCAACGGCGGGACGATCTGCATCCAGTCGGGTGGAGCGGCGGCCGCCAACCACAACGAGCGCATGCAGGGGATCCGCGACACGCTCTCCGGCAAGAAGTCGGACAAGGCACCGGGCGAGCGGCTCACCGGACAGGGCGGCTGGACCGAGATCGCCGGCTGCCCGCTCTACACCGACGACGACTTCAACCGCGCCGTCCAGCAGATGGAGGACGTGCTCGCCAAGAACCCGAACCTCGACGCCTTCGTCCCCACGGGCGGCTTCCCGCAGTTCGTGCCCGACGCCTACCGGCGCGTCGCCAGCAAATACAAGGACAAGATCGCGTCCAAGCAGCTCGCGCTGGTCGTGGCGGACACGCTGCCGGTGCAGATGAAGCTCATGGAAGAGGGCCTCTCGCTCGGCCAGGTCGGCCAGCGGCCCTTCGAGATGGGCTACAAGACCATGTACTTCATGGTCGACATCATCGAGAAGAAGGAGATGCCCAAGGACCCGACCTACACCGGTCTCGACAAGTGCACGCCCGAGACCATCAAGACCTGCATCGGCAGCTGATCGTCGCCGCGCAGCTTCGGCTCCGACCCGCGGCGCCCCCGGGTGACACCTGGGGGCGTTCGCCTTTTCTCGGCCCAGGATCCGCGCCCGCGCGGGTCTCAGTGTTCGATCGGCGTGCCGTCGAAGCGGGCGAGGCGGACCCCGGCTCCGGCCAGATCGTCGAGGAAGGCCCGGCTCGCGAAATAGGCGAGCTCGTCCTCGCGACGTCGGGTCAGCGGGTCGCGGCGTTCGAGTTCGCCGTCGACCCGGCCGGGATGGCACATCACGAGCGGTCGCCGACCGGGGCCGGCGAAGAAGCGGCGGAACTCCTCGCGCACGCCTGCCCCGGGGGCGAACCGAGTGGCGCCCCTGAAACTGTCGTTGGTCGGCACGCCGGCCCGCGCGGCCCGGCGGTGCAGCCCGCGGCCGAGCAGGGCGAGGACCAGCGCTTTGCGCGGCTCGAAGCCGCGGCGGAGGATTTCCGCCAACGGCTCGGTCAGGCTGCGGAGGTAGACCGGGCGCGACCGCCCGATCCGCAACGCCGCCTCGACCACGCCATCGCGCACCGAGGGCAGCACGTGGACGTGCTGGTGGCCGTCGATGAAGTCGGGTGGCCGGCCGAGCGCGCGCTCGAACGCTTCGAGCTGGCTGGCGAGCTGTTCGGCCGCCTCGGCGCGTGCCGCCGGGTCGCCGAGCAGCGCCTTGGCCAGTCGGCCGAGGGAGGGCAGCCTGCCCTCCGGAGCCAGATGCGGCGCCGCACCGGCCGGCTCCTGGTCGGTCAAAGTGAGGTGCAAGCCCACGTCGATCCGGTCGAGCCAGGGCCGGAGCCGTGCGGCCGCCTCGGGCCAGCGGGGGAGCGAGGTCATGCAGGATATGGCCGACAAGTGGCCGGCCGCCACGAGTTCGAGGATCCCCTGGTCCACCCCCGGCGCGAGCCCGTAATCGTCGGCACAGAGGACGAGCGGTCGGGCCGTGGCCGGCCCGATCATCGACGCGGACTCCATTGACGGGACGCCACGGGCGAACCAGCTTGCCGCCGCCGCGGGGATCGAACGAACGCCATGCCGGGTACCCCCACCCTCTCGATCGTCGTGCCGATGCGCAACGAGGCCAAGAACCTGGGCCCGCTGCACGAGCGGTTGCGCGCCGTCCTCGACCGCGTGGGCGAGCCGGCCGAGATCGTCTGCGTCGACGACGGGAGCACGGATGCCACCCTCGACATGCTGCGGCTCGTGCGGGCGGTCGACCCGCGGGTCAAGATCGTGTCCTTGAGCCGCAATTTCGGCAAGGAGGTCGCGATCGCCGCCGGCCTCCGCTACGCCCGTGGCGACGCGGTCGTGCTGATGGACGCCGATCTGCAGCATCCACCCGAGCTCGTCGAGCGCTTCGTCGAGCTCTGGCGGCAGGGCTTCGAGATGGTGTTCGCCCAGCGCACCGACCGGCGGCTCGACAGCCCGCTGCGGCGCTGGCTCTCGAAGGCCTTCTACCGCCTGTTCGCGGTCATGAGCCAGACCGACTTGCCGCCCGGGGCCGGCGATTTCCGGCTCATGGACCGCAAGGTGGTCGACGCCTTGAACCTCCTCGAGGAGCGCACTCGCTTCACCAAGGGCCTCTATTCCTGGGTCGGTTTCAAGCAGATCGGCGTGCCCTACGAGGTCGCCGAGCGGGCCGAGGGGGGGTCGCGCTTCAACCTCTTGGCACTCTGGCGCCTGGCGGTCGACGGCATCACCGCGTTCAGCACGCTACCGCTCCGGGTCTGGTCCTATCTCGGCCTCCTGGTCTCCGCGGTGGCACTCGGCTACGGCGCCTTCATCGTCGTCCGCACGCTGCTCTATGGCGCCGATCTGCCCGGCTACCCTTCCTTGATCGTGGCGATCATGCTGCTCTCGGGCGTCCAGCTCGTCGGCCTCGGGGTGATGGGCGAATATGTCGGCCGGATCTTCGCCGAGGTGAAGCACCGCCCGCTCTTCCTCGTGCGCGAGGCGGTCGGCTTCGACGGCCAGCCCGAACGCGGACCCGAGGCGGCCGGATCGCGCGAGCCCGCCCGGCTCGCGCCGTCGCCCGCCTCCTCGCACGCGCCCGAACCGTGAGCGCGGGCCGGTGAGCCGAGCCGGCGCGGCGATCGGCCCGGACTCGTCCGTCCGGGAACCGGCGAGCTGGCGGCCGAGGCTGCCGCGCGGCGCCGGCGCCGACGCGACGTCCCCGCAGCCGGCGCCGGCACCGTGAACGGCGCGCGAGGCACCACGGGCTGGCTCGCCTTCTGGAACGGGCCGCGGCCGATCTACGTGAGCGAGCGGCACCGCCGGGTCCACTACGCCAAGGTCGCCGACGACATCCTCGAGGTCCTGCCGCGGCCCCGGGCGCGCGTGCTCGATTTCGGCTGCGGCGCGGCGCTCGAGGCCGGTCGCGTCGCCGAGGCCTGCGCCCGGCTCTATCTCTGCGAGGCGGCCGAGACCTGGCGGGCCGAACTCGCCGAGCGGTTCCGGGACCATGCGCGGATCGAGGTGCTCGATCCGGACGGGCTCGACGCCCTGTCCGACAGCAGCCTCGACCTGATCGTCGTCAACTCGGTCCTGCAATATGTCCGCCGCGCGGAAATCCCGGCCCTGCTGCGGCGGTTCCGCGCCAAGCTGCATCCCGAGGGCGTGCTCGTGCTCGCCGATCTGCTGCCCGAGCGCGCGACGGCGGTGGCCGATGCCGCCTCGTTCCTGCGGGTCGCCGTTCGCCACGGTTTTTTGCCGGCCGCGCTCCTGGGCCTCGTCCGTCTGCTCGCGAGCGACTATCGCCGGCTGCGCCGGGAGGTCGGGCTCACCGTGCTGCCGCCGGCGGAGATCGCGGCCCTGCTCGCCGAGGCCGGCTTCGAGGGGCGCCGGCGCCCCGTCAATTTCGGCTTCAACCAGCGCCGCGCCACCTACCTCGCCCGGCGCTCACGGCCGAGAGGCCTGGAACGTCCAGTGGCGGTGACCGAGGAAGGTCCAGATCATCACGAGGCCGGTCGTGGTCACCTGCGCGAGCAGGTAGTGGAGGTTCAGCGGGCCGGTGAGCAGGGCCATGAACGCGCCGGTCAGGAGAAAGCCGATGAACGCCACGATCGCGAAACGCGGCACGGCGGCCTCGTGGGCGCGGTCGCTCGCGAAGGTCCAGTTGCGGTTGAGGCCGTAGGATATCGAACCGCCAACGAGGAACCCGAACATCGCCGCGAGGACAGGGCTCGCGCCGCCTAGCTCGACCGCGGCGATCAGCGTCAGATAGTGGAAGCCGGTGGCGAGCGCGCCGACCCCGGCGTAGCGGACGAACTGGTGCGCGAGCCGTACCAGCTGCGCCGGCAGCGCGAGCGCCGGCGGGCTCACACCCACCCCCCGTCGCACACGTAGGTCTGGTTCGTCATGGCCGAGCTGTCGTCGGCCGCGAGGAACAGGCAGATCCGGGCCATCTCCACGGGCTCGAGCTTG
Organism: Geminicoccaceae bacterium; assembly: GCA_023512415.1. Taxonomy (GTDB): domain Bacteria; phylum Pseudomonadota; class Alphaproteobacteria; order Geminicoccales; family Geminicoccaceae; genus JANXAZ01. The sequence continues at coordinate 5,248 of JAILZQ010000059.1, forward strand.
CGCTTGAGGCACTGCCGGCGCAGGAGTTCGGCCTCGCCCTCGGGCGTGAGCCAGAGCGTGATCTGCCGCTCGGTCATGATCCAGCCCGGGGCGATCGAATTGACCCGGATGTTGAAGGGGCCCATGTCGCGGGCGAGCGCCCGGGTGAGGCCCACGACCGCGGATTTGGCCGTGGTGTAGGCAGGCATCCCGCCTTGCCCGACCATCCAGGAGACCGAGCCGAAATTGACGATCGAGCCGCCACCCGCCTCCTTCATCATCGGGAACACGGCTTGCGCGGCGAAGAATTGGTGGCGGAGGTTCGCCGCCATCCGCTCGTCCCAATATTCCGGTGTGACCTCCTCGAGCCGGTGGCGATCGTCGCGCGCCGCGTTGTTGATCAAGACGGTGATCGGCCCGTGCGCGGCCGCCGCTTCGTCGATGACGCGGCGGAGGGCCGCGATGTCACGCAAATCGCAAGCCAGGAAGAGCGGGACCCTGAGGCCTCGGGCGCGGATCCGCTCGACGGTCGCATGGCTCGCCGGCTCGTCGATGTCGCAGAACGCCACCTTCGATTTCTGCTCGCAGAAGGCCTCGACGATCGCGGCACCGATGCCGGAACCGCCGCCCGTGACGAACACGGACCGTCCTTCGAGGCTCGGATAAACGGCCCAACGGCTCACGGCTGCCCTCCACGCGGCGCCCGGGCGATCGACGAGCCGATAGGCGAAACCCGCGCCGGCGGCAACGCGGCACCGCGGGACGGCTCACCCGGCTGTCGCACGATCGTTAAGGTTGCGGGTTAAGGGAGACTCGGTGTTGCTCAGGAGGCATCCCATGAACCTGTCGCGCAGGCGCTTCGCGCTCCTCTCCACCGCCGCCGCGGCCACGCTCGCGGCTCCGGCGATCGTGCGTACCGCCACGGCCCGGGGCTGGAGCGGTCCGCGGCCCAAGAACGTCATCCTCATGATCAGCGACGGCGCCGGCTTCCACACCTGGACCGCCGCGAGCTACTACGAGTTCGGCGAGCTCGGCAGGCAGGTCTACGACCGCTTCCCGGTCAAGACCTTGATGACCACCTTCCCGCTCAACACGAGCTCCAAGCCGACCAACGACACGACGCCCACGATCTCGTACGAGCCGGCCAAGGCCTGGTCGTTGGCTCCCGGCCAGGGCGATCTCGGCGGCGAGATCACCAAGAAGAAGTATCCGAACTTCTTCGCCGGCTACGAGTACGTCAAGAAGAACTACACCGACAGCGCGGCGGCCGGCACGGCGCTCGCCGCCAGCATCAAGACCTTCAACAATTCGATCAATTTCGACAACACGGGCCGGCCGGTCAAGATGGTGGCCGAGTTCGCCAAATCCGCCGGCAAGAGCACGGGTGTGGTGAGCTCGGTGCAGATCAGCCACGCGACGCCGGCCGCCTTCGCTGCGCACAACATCAGCCGAAACAATTACGCCGAGATCGGCCGCGAGATGATCGAGGACGGCCTCTGTGACGTGATCATGGGTGCCGGCCATCCGATGTTCGACAATGACGGCCGCTACCGCGCGCCCGGGAGCGACAAGGCCTTCCAGTACGTCGGCGGCGCCGATACCTACTTCAAGGCGGCGACGGGCCGGACGTCCTACCAGTGGATCGAGACCCGGGCCGACTTCGAGAGGCTCGCCAAGGGCGAGCTGAAGCTCGACAAGCCCAAGGTCCTGGGCGTCGCGCAGGTCCACAACACCTTGCAGTTCAACCGCTCCGGCCAGGGCATGGGCAACCTCAATGCCAACGTCCCGGACCTCGCGACGATGAGCCTCGGCGCGCTCGAGGTCCTCGCGCGCAACGAGCGCGGCTTCTTCGTGATGATCGAGGGCGGGGCGGTCGACTGGGCGGCGCACGCCAACGACACCGCGCGGATCGTCGAGGAGCAGATCGACTTCAACCGGGCGGTGCGCGCGGTGGTCGCCTGGATCGAGCGCAACGGTGGCTTCGAGCAGAACCTGTTGATCGTCACCACCGACCACGGCAACGGCATGGCTTACGGGCCGGAGAGCGACCGGTACGCCTTCCAGCCGGTGATCAACCGCGGCAAGGGCCAGCTGCCGGACGTCACCTGGCACTACGACACCCACACCAACGAGCTGGTCCCGGTCTGGGCCGCGGGTCCCGGCGCCGAGCAGCTGGTCGCCGCGAGCACCGGCGAAGATCCGCACACCGCGCTCGTCGGCTGGGGCGACGTCCGCCGCTACCACGACATCACCGACATCGGCCGGCTGATCATCGCGGCCGTCTCAGCCGAGCAGCGCGCCAGCGCCAACTGATCGGCCGCCTCGGCGCTTCACCGATCCGCTCGGCGGCCGGGCGGGGCCGGGGCCCGGCCCGGTGCCGTCTCGGGCACGAGCCGATCGCGCTCGCGCAGTTCCGGGAAGAGCTTCGACCAGAGGAGGGCGGCTGCGACCGTGCCGAGGCCGCCCAGGACGGTGGCCGGCACGGTGCCGATCAGCCCCGCCACCACGCCCGATTCGAACTCGCCCAACTCGTTGCTCGCCCCGATGAAGAGCGTGTTGACGGCCGCCACCCGGCCGCGCATCGCATCCGGCGTTTCGAGCTGGACGAGCGTCTGGCGGACGACGACGCTCACCATGTCGGCGGCCCCGGCGAGAGCGAGGAGGAGCAGCGAGAGCGGGAAGCTCTTCGAAAGGCCGAAGCCGGCCATCGCCAGGCCGAAGACGGCGACGGCCGCGAGCATGGTGCGGCCCACCCGCCGCTCGAGCGGCCGCCGGGCGAGCCGGAGCGCCATCGCGACGGCCCCCACGGCCGGGGCCGCGCGCAGCGCGCCGAGGCCGGCCGGGCCGACCTCGAGGATGTCTTTGGCGAAGATCGGCAGCAGCGCCGTGGCGCCGCCCAGGAGCACGGCCACCATGTCGAGCGAGATCGCCCCGAAGATGAGAGGCTGGCCGCGAATGAAAGTGAACCCGGCGAGCAGCCGCTCGAGGCCGACGCGCTCCTCGGACGCGGCGGGAGGCCGGGGTGCCAGGCGCGCGACGAGCGCGACCGCCAGAAGGAAGGAGAGGAGCGCCGTGCCGAACACCGCGGGCCCGCCCATCAGCCACAGAAGGCCGCCCGCGGCGGGGCCGAGCACGATCGAGCCCTGGAAAGCCATCGAGTTCCAGGTGACCGCGACCCGCAGGAGCTCGGCCGGCACGAGGCTCGGCAAGAGCGCGGCGCCGGCCGGGTTGGCGAAGGCCCGGGCACAGCCGAACAGGAAGACGAGGCCGAAGACCGGCCAGACCGCGCGGCTGCCCGAAAGCACCAGGACGAGAAGCCCGGCCGCCGTGAAGGCCGCACCGGCGAAGGCTGCGGCGAGGACCCGGCGGCGCTCGAAGCGGTCGGCCACGTGGCCCGTGAGGAGGGCCAAGAGCACCGAGGGCAGGAAGGTCACGAGGCCCACGAGCCCGAGGGCGAAGGGATCGGCCGTCAGATCGTAGACGTGCCAGCCGACGCCCACGTTGACGATCTGGATCGCCACCCCGCTCGCGATCCGTGCGGCGAAGAAGCGGCGGAAATCGCGATGGGCGAAGGGGCTCGTGCGGGCCGTCCCGCTCAGCTGCACGGGCTCACGGAACCGTGACCTCCCCGGTCGTCGCCGGGCTTGCCCGCAAGCTCCGGCGGACCGCGCCGATCGCCACCCAGCTCCAGACCGAGAGGGTGACGGCACCCAGGAAGGCCGAGACCGGCCGTTCGAAGAAGGCGAGGAGGTTGCCGTCGGCCTTGATCATCGAGGTCATGAAGTGGGTCTCGATCATCTCGCCGAGCACGAGGCCCAGGATCGCGGGCGCGATCGGGAAGCCGTTCTCCTCCATGAGGTAACCGATCACGCCCAGGACCAGCATGATGCCGACCCCGAACACGCTGTTGTTGATCGCGAACGAGCCGACCACGCAGCAGACCAGGATCATGGGCATCAAGAACTCGCGTGGGATGGCGAGGATCCGGCGGAATACCTTGATCGCGAGCCAGCCGAGCGGCAACAGCAGGACGTTCGCGAGGACGAAGATGATGAAGATAGCGTAGAGGAACTCCGGGTTGTTGAGCATGATCGTCGGACCCGGGTTCATGCCCTTGATGTAGAGCACGCCGATCACGATCGCGGTGATCGTGTCACCCGGGATGCCGAAGACCAAGGCCGGGACCCAGGCGCCGGCCAGCGCACTGTTGTTGGCGGTGCCGGCGTCGACCACACCCTCGATGTGGCCGGTGCCGAACTTCTCCGGCTCCTTGGAGAAGCGTTTCGAGAGCGCGTAGGTGACCCAGGCGGCGATGTCGGCGCCGGCCCCCGGCAGCACCCCGATCGCCGTGCCGACGACGTTCGAGCGCAAGACGTTCGGCCAATAGCGGCGCAGGAGCTGCCATTGGCCCTTGAAGACGTTGCCGAGCTTCTGCCGGCCGGCGAGATCCTCGATCGTCCGCGCCGAGGTGACCCAGCGCAGCACCTCGGCCATCGCGAACATGCCGATCATCGCCGGGATGAAGGAGACCCCGGCCGTGAGCTCGACGCTGCCGAAGGTGAAGCGCGGATGGCCGGCCGTCGGGTCGATCCCGACGGTGGCGAGGGCGAGCCCGATCAACACCGAGACGATGCCCTTCACCGGTCGGCCGGTCGAGATGAAGACCGCGCAAGAGAGGCCGAAGAGCGCGAGCCAGAAATATTCGAAGGAGGAGAAGCCGAGCGCGAACTCGGCCAGGATCGGCGCCGAGACGGCGAGCACGAGCGAGCCGAAGATCCCGCCGATCACCGAGAAGACGAGGCCGCAGCCCAACACGAGTTCGGCCCGGCCTTTGCGGGTGAGCCGATGAGCGTCCTCGACGTAAGCCGCCGAGGCCGGGGTCCCCGGGATCCGCACGAGAGCGCCGGGCAGATCGCCCGCGAAGATCGCCATGGCGGTGGCGGTCACCAGCATGGCAACGGCCGGCACCGGCGGCATGAAGAAGGTGACCGGCACGAGCAGCGCCGTGGCCATGGTCGCGGTGAGCCCCGGCATGGCGCCCACGAACAGGCCGAACAGGCCGGAGAGCACCATCATCCAGAGCGTGTAGGGCTCGAAGACGAGGCCGAGCGCGGTCTCGAAGGCGGCCATCGGCGCCTACCAATAAAGGCCGGTCAAGGGGCCCTGCGGCAACGGCACGAGCAGGAGCCGGCGGAACGCCCAGTCGACGACGAAGCAGGCGAGGGCGGCCACGAGCAGCGAACTCGGAACGCGTCCGCCGCGGAACCGCGCGGCCAAGAGGCCCGTGTAGAGCGTCGCACCGATCAGGAACCCGACCGGCTTCCAAAGGAGGATCAACAGCGCGAGGCCGCCCACGACGAGCCCCACGTCGAGGACGTGGCCACCCTTCCGCGCCCATTCGCCGAGCTCGACGAGGCCTTTGACCTCCCGGCGGCGCAGCCCGCTCACCACGAGCGCGAGACCGCAGATCGCGAAGCCGGCCGCCAAGAGGTTCGGCACGAGGCTCGGCCCGAAGCGCTGGCCGGGCATCGGCGGGAAGCCCGCCGCCTCGCGGGCCATGAAGGCGGCGAGCAGGAGGAGGACGACCCCGATCGCCGAATCGTGGATCCGCACGCCCGCCCCCGCCCTGCCGCCCCCTTACTTGGCGAGGCCGAGGCCCTTCATCACCGCCCCGGTCGACTCGTCGCGGGCCTTCATGAAGGCCGCGAACGCCTCGGGCGGGGCGTAGACGGTGGCGAACCCGCGGCTCGCCATGAAGTCCTGGAACTCCTTGCTGTCGTAAACCTTCTTGGCGAGCGGCACGAGCTTGTCGGTGACCTCTTTCGGCAGGCCCTTGGGACCGGCGAGGCCGCGCCAGGCGCCGAGCTGGAAGTCGATGCCGGTGGCCTCCTTGAGGGTCGGCACGTCGGGAAAGGTCGGGTTGCGCTCCTTGCCCATGAGCGCGAGCGCCCGGACCTTGCCGGCGTCGATCAACGCTTTGGCTTCGGGTACCGAGCAGGTGACGAAGTCGACGCCACCCGCGACCATGTCCTGGAGTGCGGTCGCGGCACCGGTCGAGGGCACCCATTGGACGTGGTCGGCCGGCAGACCGGCGGCCTGCAGCATGCCGCCGAGTGCGATGTGCCAGCTGCCGCCCTGCGCGGTACCCGAGGCCTTGAACTTGCCCTTGGGTGCCGCCTTGACCGCGTCCAGGAGCTCCTTGGCGGTCTTGTAGGGCGAGTCGGCGCGGACGATCACACCCGCCGGATCCTCGTTCATGAGCGCGATCGGCGTGTAGTCGGACCATTTGAGCTCGGTCAGGCCTTGCCAGTGCATGGAGCCGATCTCGAAGGTGATGAGACCCAGTGTGTAGCCGTCGGGCTCCGCCGTGGCGACCGCCGAGTGGCCGACCACACCCGCACCACCCGTCCGGTTGACCACGTTGACCGGCACGCCGAGCTCGGGCTCCATCACCTTGGCGATGATCCGGGCGGTGGCATCGGTGCCGCCGCCGGCGGCCCAAGGTACGACGATGGTGATCGGCCGCTCGGGCCAAGCGGCCGCGGCCGGGTGGGCGATCCCGAGGACGACGAGGCCCACGCCGGCGAGGAGCAGCCGGCGGAAGGGGTCGCGCGGTGTCGCGTTCACGGACATGTCGATGCCTCCCCTCGGGCTGCGCCGGAACGCTCGCCCGGCGCGCCTGCGATCCCGCGAGCGTAGCGGCGGCGGCCGACCTCGCCAAGCGCGGCGGGCGGGTGGGCCGGCTGCGTCCGGCGACGGTCGGGAGGGCGTCGCTCCGAGAAAAACCGCCGCCGCGACTTGACGAGTGGGGCCTCGTCTCTAGAGTGTAACTCGGGTGATGGAGATCGACGGAGCGGATCGGACCCGGAGCTCATGATCGTCACGGAGGCGGCCTTCGGCCGTGGCGTTCCGGACCAGATCGACCAGCGTCGGGCCAACGACCGGAAGCTTCCCGTCCCGCCGGACCCTCGGTCCGGTGCCGATCTCTCGACAGCCGTCACCCGATCGTCATCGTGCAGCCTGCCGGCCGCGGCGCGGCCATCGATCGACCCGGGGTACGTCCGGCCACCGATCGGTTCCCATCCCGTCACGAGATTTCGGTCAACTCGCGGCGAGGGTCGTCGGGAGGGTCCGACGCGCGACTCCCGCGCGACGGCCGGCAGCGAAGGTGGGGGAACGGAGGCCTCGCGAGCGAGCGGAGAGGTGGAAAGGGATGCAGGCTTCGAAGAGCGACTTCCAGTCTCTGATCGAGCAGGACCGTGCGGCCCGCGCCAAGAAGGCGTGGCGCGGCACGTTCCTCGACTATCTGGAGCTCGTGAAGCAGAACCCGAGGCTCGCCGACCTCGCTCATCAACGGATGTACCGGATGATCGTCGAGGCCGGTGTCTCGGAGATCGACGTCGAGTCGGATCCGCGGGCCAAGCGGCTGTTCGGCGACCAGCACGTCAAGGTCTACAACTTCTTCAAGGACGAGTTCTTCGGGATGGAGCGGACGCTCGACAAGATCGTCCGCTACTTCCACTCGGCGGCGATGGGCGGCGAGGAGGCCCGCCAGGTCCTCTACCTCATGGGGCCGGTGGGCTCGGGTAAGAGTTCGCTCGTCGAGCGTTTGAAGCGCGGCCTCGAGGAGCTCGACCCGATCTACGTGATCGAGGGCTCGCCCAATTTCTGCAACCCCTTGTGCTTGATCCCGCGGCATCTGCGACCGGCTTTCGAGGAGATGCTCGGGGTGAGGATCGAGGGCGACATCGACCCGGTCACGCGCTGGCGATTGGTCAACGAGTACAAGGGCGAATACGAAAAGATGCCGGTCGTCACCATGAACTTCTCGGTCCGCGGCCGGCGCGGGATCGGGGTGGTGCCGCCGGTCGACCCCAACAACCAGGACACCTCGGTGCTGATCGGCTCGGAGGACATCTCCAAGCTCGACCGCTACAGCGAGGGCGATCCGCGGGTGCTGGAGCTCAACGGCGCCTTCAACGTCGGCAATCGCGGGATGGTGGAGTTCATCGAGGTCTTCAAGAACGAGACCGAGTATCTCCACACCATGATCACCGCGACCCAGGAAAAGATGGTCCCGGCACCCGGCCGGCACGGTACCGTCTACGTCGACACGGTGATCGTCGCCCACAGCAACGAGGCGGAGTGGCAGAAGTTCAAGGCCGACCACACCAACGAAGCGATCCTCGACCGCATCGTCGTGGTCAAGGTGCCCTACAATCTGCGCTTGTCGGAAGAGGTCAAGATCTACAAAAAATTCTTGAAGCGCTCGCGTTTCGATCTGAAGATCGCGCCGCACACGCTGGAGATCGCCTCGATGTTCGCGATCCTCACGCGGCTCGAGCCGACCGGCAAGTGCGATCTTCTGACCAAACTCAAGATCTACAACGGCGAGGAGGTTCTGGAGAAGGGTCGGCCGAAGAAGCTCACCGCCCACGAACTCCGCGAGGACGCCAAGCGCGAGGGTCTGTTCGGCATCAGCACGCGCTTCATCATGAAGGCCCTCGACGTCGCCTTGACGCGCAACAACGGCTCGATCCACCCGATCAACGTGCGCGAGGCGTTGATCGGTATGGTCAAGGAGGCGGATTTCGCCGAGGACGTCAAGAAACAGTACCTGGAGTTCTTGCAGGACACGCTGCACAAGGTCTATCTCGAATTGCTCGAGAAAGACATCACCAAGGCCTTCGTCTACAGCTTCAAGGATCAGGCCGAAACACTGTTCCAGAATTACCTGGACCATGCCGAGGCCTACGTCACCCGTTCCAAGGTCAAGGATCCGGTGACGCGCGAAGAGATGCACCCGGACGAGGGCTTCTTGAAGTCGATCGAGGAGCAGATCGCGATCATCGGCCCGGCGGCCGACGGCTTCCGCCAGGAAGTCATCGCCTACCTCTGGTCGGCGATGCGGCGCGGCGAGACCCTCTCCTACACCGCCTACGAGCCCTTGAAGGAGGCGATCGAGAAGAAGCTCATGAACTCGGTGCGCGACATCAGCCGGATCATCACCAAGGCCAGGACGCGCAACGAGGAGCAGCGGCAGAAGTACGATGCGATGGTCGAGAACTTGCTGGCCCAGGGCTATCCGGAGGACAGCATCGACACGATTCTCAAATATGCCGCCAATCACCTCTGGAAGGATTGAGCCGGGGCGGGCCGCCGGGCCGGGGGGCGGAGGCCGATGAGCACGGTCTTCCGCCCCTACAGCGAGGGCGATTCGCTCCGCTCCGACCGCAGCGCCGCCGATCGCAAGCGGCACCGCGAGAAGCTGCGCAAGGCGCTCAAGGAGAACATCGCCGACATCATCGCCGAAGAGAGCATCATCGGCCGCGACCGCGACCGGATCATCAAGGTGCCGATCCGCGGCGTGCGCGAGTACCGCTTCGTGTTCGGCGAGAACGAGGGCGGGGTCGGCACCGGCGACGGCTCGACCAAGCCCGGGCAAGTGGTGGGTCAGGCCGGCCAGAAGGGCGAGCGCGGGCCCGGCCCGGCGGGCAGCGATCCGGGGGTCGACTATTACGAGACCGAGATCACGCTCGACGAACTGGTCGAGATCATGTTCGAGGACCTCGAGCTCCCCGACCTCGAGCGCAAGAGGCTGCGCCAGCTCTTGGCCGACCGAACCGCCAAGCGGCAGGGCTACAAGAAGCAGGGGATCCGGGTGCATCTCGACCGTCGCCGGACGGTCCGCTCGAAGATCCGCCGCAAGATCGCCGCCGGCCCGCCGCCCGCCACCGAGGAGGGGGAGCCAGAGCCCTTCGGCTTCCGCAAGGAGGACCTGACCTATCGCCGGCTGGTCGAGGAGCCGCGCGAGGAGAGCAATGCCGTGGTGCTCTGCATCATGGACACCTCGGGCTCGATGGACCGGCTCAAGAAGTACCTCGCGCGCAGCTTCTTCTTCCTCCTCTACCAGTTCGTCCGCAGCAAGTACGAGAACACCCAGCTCGTCTTCATCGCTCACCACACCGAGGCCAAGGAGGTCACCGAGCACGAGTTCTTCCACAAGGGCGAATCGGGTGGCACGCTGATCTCCTCGGGTTACAAGAAAGCTCTGGAAATCATCGAGGACCGCTACCACCCCGACCATTGGAACATCTATGCGTTCCACTGCTCGGACGGCGACAATTTCGAGAGCGACAACGAGGCCGCGCTCGAGGCCGCCGCCCGGCTCTGCGAGGTGTGCAACCTGTTCGGCTACGGCGAGATCAAGCCTCTGGGCTCGCACCATTACGACAGCTCGATGCTGGAGCAGTTCAAGGCACTGGATGCGGACAATTTCCACGCCGTGCTGATCGAACGGCGCGAAGACGTCTGGCCGGCGTTCCGCCAGCTCATGGCCAAGGATCGGGAGACGGCGGGATGAGCGGTTGGACCTTGGCCGAACTCGAGCGCTGGGACGAGCGGATCCGCGAGAAGGTCGCCGAGTTCGGGCTCGACTGTTACCCGCAGGAGTTCGAGATCTGCGACCAGAACGCGATGCTCGGCTACATGGCCTATCACGGCATGCCGGCCCATTATCCGCACTGGTCCTACGGCAAGGCCTACGAGCAGACCAAGACCATGTACGACCACGGGGTCACGGGTCTGCCCTACGAACTCGTCATCAACAGCGACCCGTGCCTCGCCTACCTGATGCGCGACAACAGCCTGTTGCTGCAGATCCTGACGATCGCGCACGTCTACGGGCACAACGATTTCTTCAAGAACAACTTCACCTTCACGAGCGCGACGCGGGCCAAGGACACGCTCGCGGCCTTCAAGACCCGCGCCGATCGGGTCCGCCGCTACATGGAAGACCCTTCGATCGGGGCCGACGCGGTCGAGGCGTTCCTCGACGCGGCGCACGCGTTGGCCTTGAACCGCAACCGGAACCAAGCGATCCGCCGACTCGCTCCCGAGGAGCAGCGGCAGCGCGTGCTCGAGCGGGCGCGCCCGCGACCCGACCCGTTCGCGCCCTTGCACAAGCGGCCGCAGCCGGTCGAGCCCGACCTGCGCCGGGTGCCGCTCGAGCCCGAGTACGATCTGTTGCTCTTCATCCGCGACCACAATCGCGCGCTCGCCGACTGGCAGAAGGACCTGTTGACGATCGTCGACGAAGAGGCCCGTTACTTCCTGCCGCAGATCGAGACCAAGATCATGAACGAGGGATGGGCCAGCTTCTGGCACCACCGGATCCTCGGCTCGCTCGATCTGCCGGCCGAGCTGCACCTCGAGTTCCTGGTCCGCCACAATCAGGTGGTGAGCCCGCACCGGGGCGGCATCAATCCCTATCATCTGGGCTTCGTCGTCTGGCGCGACATCGAGCGCCGGTTCGGCGGCGAGGGCAGCGCGGAGGCGCGCGCGAAACTGTTCGCGGTGCGGGAGAGCGACCGCGACGTGGCCTTCCTCCGCCGCTTCTTGACCCGCGAGCTCATGGAAGAGCTCGACCTCTTCACCTGGAAGCCGCGCGGCGAGCATCTCGTCGTCTCGGAGATCAGCGACGAGGAGGGCTGGGAAACGGTCAAGGCCCAGCTCCTCGCTCGGGTCGGCACCGGCTCGATCCCGGTGATCGCGGTGATCGACGCCGACTATCGCGGCACCCGCACGCTCTATCTGCGCCACGAGCACGACGGCCGCGACCTCGACATCGGCAGTGCCGAAAAGACCTTGGCCCACGTCCGCACGCTCTGGGGCCACAAGGTCCACCTCGAGACCCGCCTCAAGGGTCGGCCGGCGCTGTTGACCTCGGGACCCGACGGGTTCGACGCCAAGCTGCTCGTGTGAAGGGGATCAGGCGTCGGCGTGGAACAGCCGACGGTTGGCGAGAGTGGGGACCCGGCGACCCGACAGCCGGACGCGGGCCGCCTCGGTGAGACCGCGGGCGAGCAGCGCCAGGACCGCCAGGTCGCGGGCGAGGAGCCCGAGCAGCCGACCGGCCGCACCGGCTCGCACAGCCACGATCGCCGCCCGGTAGCGCCGCGCCGCCTCGATCCGTCGCCGCCGCCGGGCGAGTGCCGCCCGGACCTCGGCGCCCGCATCCTCGAGGATCCGCTCGGCGAGTCCTTGCACCTGGAGCTGATGGTCGAGCGTGGCGGCGCCGGCCAGGCTCGTCACCTGCGAGCCCGGCCGCAGCCGGTAGCGGTAGAGCGGCTCGTTCACGAGCCAGCACGCGGCGCCGGCCACGAGGCAGTCGAGGGTGAAGAGGAAATCGTCGGACCGGCCGGCCTCGGGCCGCCAGCGGATGCCCGTCCGCACGAGGAACGCGCGCCGGACGAGCGGCTTCAACGTGCCGTAGCCGATCGCTTCGGGCGGGTCGCGGTCGAGGAACCGTGCGGCATCGAGCCGGCTCGCGCCGGCCGGCTCGTCGAGCAGCAGGCGAGCCGACGGCCAGCCGGTCCCTTCGGCCTCGATCCACTGGTCGTCGGCGAGCCAGTCCGCGCCGACCCGTTCGGCCGTGGCGACAAGCCGCGCGAGCCGCTCGCGCTCCATCCGGTCGTCGGCGTCGAGCACCGCGATCCAGCGGCCGCGGGCGAGGCCGAGGGCCGTGTTGCGGGCGGCGGCCGAGCCTCGCGAGGTCGGGTGGCGGACCAGCCGGAGCCGACCGTCGCGCGCCGCGAAAGCTTCGCCGATCCGGGGCGACTCGTCGCGCGAGCCGTCGTCGACCAGGACGACCTCGAGGGCGTCCAGGGTCTGGCCGAGTGCGGAAGCGAGCGCCTCGCCGAGCCAGGGTGCCGCGTCCCGACAGGCGACGAGCACGCTCACCAGGGGCGCCTCGACCGGCGGCCGCCGGGAGCCCGCCGCACCCCCGCTCACGCGGTCCACTCCACCCTCCATCCGAGCCCCTCGACGCGGCTTCCGGCTGCGGCTAGCTCCCGGCCCGGCTCGGGAGACCTGCCGTGCGGCTGCGCATCACCACCTGGAACGCCAACTCCGTTCGCCTGCGCGAAGCGGCTTTGCGCCGCATCGTGGCGGAGATCCGCCCCGACGTCCTTTGCCTGCAGGAGACCAAGGTCGAAGACCACCGGTTCCCGCACGAGCTGTTCGCCGAGCTCGGCTTTCCCCATCGCCACGTGCACGGCCAGAAGGCCTATCACGGGGTGGCGATCCTCTCCAAGCTGCCGCTCGAGGATTGTCACGCCCGCAAGTGGTGCGGGGTCGACGACTGCCGGCACGCGATCTGCCGCCTGCCCGGCGGGATCGAGCTGCACGATCTCTACGTGCCGGCCGGCGGCGACGTCCCGGATCCGGAAGCCAACCCGAAGTTCGCCCACAAGCTCGCGATGCTGCGCGAGCTCACCGACTGGTTCGCCGACCGTCGCGGCGACGGGGCGCGCCTCGTGCTCGTGGGTGACCTCAACATCGCGCCCCTCGAGAACGACGTGTGGAGCCACAAGCAGCTTTTGGAGGTCGTCTCGCACACGCCCGTCGAGACCGAGGGCCTCGGCGCCCTGCAACGCGCCTACGGCTTCCTCGACGCGGTGCGCACGGTGATCCCGCCCGAGAAAAAGCTCTACACTTGGTGGTCCTACCGGGCGCGCGACTGGGACGCCTCCGACCGCGGTCGGCGGCTCGACCACATCTGGCTCTCGCCGGCGCTCGCCCCGACGCTCGTCACGGCCGAGGTGCGGCGCGACGCGCGCGGCTGGGAGAACCCCTCCGACCACGTCCCGGTCACGGTGGAATTGGAGGTCTGATCCGACCCCGTTCCTCGCGCCGAGGGGGCGCTGCTCCCGCCTGGACGGCGTCGCCTCGGCCGCGCAGGATCGGCCGGCTTCGCGGGGGAGGGGGCATGCGCATCGCGGTCGTAGGGGTCGGGGCGGTCGGCGGGTATTTCGGGGCGCGGCTCGCCGCGGCCGGCGAGGACGTCCTGTTCGTCGCGCGCGGCGCGCACGGCCGGGCCTTGCGGACGGCCGGCCTGCGGCTCCTCTCCCCGCTCGGCGACCTGCATCTGGCACCTGTTCGGGTGTCGGCTCCGGGCGAGCGCTCGGACCGTCCGGTCGGGCTCGTGCTGGTCGCCGTCAAGATGTACGACCTCGCCGCCGCGGGCCCGGCGGTGGCCGCGCTCGTCGGGCCCGACACGCTCGTCGTGCCGGTCGAGAACGGTGTGGAGGCGGGCGAGATCCTGGCACCCTTCGTGGCCCCGGCGCGGGTCGCCCCGGCGGTCGCTTACATCGGTGGCCAGGTCGAGGCGCCGGGCGTGATCCGCCACGTCGGCACGACCGCTCGCCTCGTCTTCGGACCCGTGGGCGAAACCGGGGAACCGCGCCTCGAGGCGTTCGCCGCCGCCTGCCGGCGGGCCGGCATCGACCACCTCGCGAGCCCGGCCATGGCGGTCGAGCTCTGGCGCAAGTTCGCCTTCCTCGCCCCCTTCGCGGCGATGACCGCGCTCGCCCGGGTGCCCGCGGGCGGCTTGCGCGAGGACCCCGCGCTCTGGGCGCGCACCCGGGCGCTGGTCGAGGAGGCGGTCGCGGTGGGCCGGGCGCGCGGCGTGCCACTGCCCGCCGACCTGGTCGAGGAGCGCCTCCAGCTGATCCGCGGCCTGCCGGCTCCGATGCGCTCCTCGATGCTCACCGATCTGCTTGCTGGCCGTCGGCTCGAGCTCGACTGGCTCCTGGGTGCCGTGGTCCGGCTCGGCGAGGCGGCGGGTGTTCCGGTGCCCGAGAGCCGGGCCGTCCTCGCCGAATTGCGGGCGGCGCTCGCCGCCGCGCCCGGCGCTCAGCCGGAGGCCGGGCTGCGCACGAG
>JAILZQ010000060.1 GCA_023512415.1 Geminicoccaceae bacterium
CGCTACCAGGCGTGGCCGCTTTGCAGGACAGGTAGCCTTGCCGCCCTACGCCACGCCGGAAGGCACCGCCCGCTATGTCGCCCGCTTCGCGGGCCGGGTCGCCCAGGGCCACTTCCGCCAGGCCCAGGGGCTGTGGGTTTCGTCCATCGGCCTGGGTACCTACCTGGGCGACCCGGATGACGCCACCGACCGGGCCTATGTGGAGGCCGTGAAGCGCGCTGTCCGCCTGCGCTGCAACGTCATTGACACGGCGATCAACTACCGCTTCCAGCGCAGCGAGCGACCGGGTCCCTCGCCCCACCGCGCGATAGAGGATGGCGAGGCACCCCGCCTCGCGATCGGCATGGTAGACGCTGAACGCCCGTGGCAGCAGCGGATCGAACGCCTCCAAGATCCGCCGGTCTTTGGCCACCGAGCTCGTCCTCTGGATCACCGTCGCCCCGACCCCGGCGCGGCGCAGCTCGTGGCGCAGCAGCGCCGGCAGGAAACCGCCGATCCCGTTCGTTTCGACCGCGATCGAGGGCAGGTGGTTGCGTTCGACGAAGCGGACGACCGCGCGGCAGTGCTTGGTCGCATCGTCCACCTCCGGGTCGGTCCCGGGCAGCAGGACCAAGTACTCGATCGCGTGCAGCCAATAATGGCCCTCGGCGTCGACGAACACCGCGGCCACCACGCTCGAATCGCCGCGCTCCGGTCGGCCGTAGGCCGGGTCCCAGGCGGCGGCCGCCGAGATCATGCGGCGTCCCCCGATCCACAGCTCGTCCCGGCCCTGGACGGGCACGATCGCAGCGGGTGCGTCGTAGGGCACGAGCCGGTCGGGGTCGAGGCGAACGTCCTCGGGCCGGGTCGGCAAGAGCTGCAGCTGGCTACGGAACTTGGCGGGCCCGGCCTCGGCCAACAGCCGATCGACGACCGTGTCGGGGAAGCGTTCCTTCCAACGCTGTTCGCCCGTCGACCGGACCAACGGCAGCGTCAGCCTCCGAAAGCCGGCGAGGAACGGTTCCGATTCGTTGAGCTCGCGCCGCGGTATTTCGGAGTAGATCGAATGATGGCTGTGCGGTGTCCCGATGTAGAGTTGCAGGCCACCCGGCACGAGGATGAAGCTGAGCTCACGTAATCGTTCCCGGAGGAGCCGTCGTTTCTCCTCGGTATCGGCGGTGTTCGGCACTTCGACGTCGTCGCAGACGATGACGTCGGCTCGACAGCCGGTGATGTTGCCGCCGAGGCCCCGCGCGAGCAGCGAGGGATCGCGCGAGATCCGGCGTCGCTTGACGATCAATTGATCGGCCGCCCAGCACTCGGGGCGCGTGTCGAGCAAGCCCTCGGTAGCCGGATGCCGCTCGAGCACGCCCCGGACGTTTCGCGTCATTTTCGTGGCGAGCGCGTGTTCGGCCGACAGGACGAGGATCCGAAGCTCGGGGTTGCCGCGCAGCAACCATGCACAATACAGAGCCGCGAGTGTCGACTTTCCCGAGTTGCGAAAGACCAGGAGAAGGATTCTTCGGTCGTTGGCGCGCCAACATTCATCGAGCCACTGGCAAATCTCCAAGTGCAGTCGTGGCGTCTTTCGTCCTTGAGAGCGGTTCCACCGCGTCACGAATTGCATGAAGTTCATCGGTCGGAAGGGTGGTGGAGGAGAACTTCCGTGGGCCGACTCACCCGTCGAAGCCGAAGGTCCGGCCTCTCGCATCTCAATCGAGCAGGCTGCGGCGCGTCGAGCGGAGCCCGCTCCCCGCCCGAACCCCGAGCTCGCCGAGCTGCGCGGCGGTGTCGAGCAGGCTGCGGCGGCCGCGGGCCTCGTACCGCTCCCGAACCGAAGCGATTCGCGCCGCGGTCTCCCGGCTGCGAGCATCGCGCAACGCCCGGGCCTCCTCTTCGAGACCACGCAACACCGCGTCGATCGAGCCGCCGCTGCTGGCGACACCCGCGGCGCCGGCCCGGGCACGCTCCTGGGCGAGGCGCCGGGCGAGCGCCGCTTGCTGGCGGCGCTGCTCCTCGGCATCGGCGGCTCGGATACGCCGGATCTCCTGCCGACGCCGATCTTCGAGCTCGTCCTCTCGTTCCTCGCGTGCCTTGTGGGCCAGCGCGAGCTCGAGACCGAGCGTAGCGAGACTGCTCAGAGCACCCATCAGTCGTTCACCTTGAGTTCGGTTTGGGCTGCGAGGAGGGTGAAGGCGGCCGGAGCGTCGTCTCGGATCCGCCAGAGAAAGGCGCCGAGGCCCCGCCGCCAGCCGGACGCACGCACCGCGTAATCACCGCTGAACGCCGGCCCCTCGGGAGGCGCCAAGGCCACCGCGCGTTCGCCTGCGCCCGTGTCCAAGACCAGCCGATGGCAGTCGACCAGCCTCAGGGTCAGCCGGATGGGGCGATGGAGCGAATCGAGCGCCACCCCCCTCGATGCCATCGCAGGAGGCGCGGGCTCGATCTCGTGCGCGAAGGGCACACCGACGACGACGCGCGAGGCCGGCGCGTCGAGTTGGATCGTCTCGGCGGCCAACGTCCCGCGGAACACCTGCCGCCCGTCGGCCGACACCACGACCTCGGTGCCGACGTGGGAGGCGAACCCCGGCCAGGTCGTGGTCGGTGCCGCAGCTTCCGCTTCCCGGGCGTGGTCGACCCAGCATCCCTCGGCCAAGACCTCGAGGAAGGTTCGCCCTCGCCAGCGGACGAGCAAGTAGAGCTGCCCGCGCGAGGCGGTCACCGCGAGGACTCGGCCATCGATCTCTTGCAGGCTCCAAGCCGCGACGTTGGCGTTGCGGTCGATCGTGACCGTGGCGAGCCGGCCGTCGCGCCGGACGATCCAGAGGAGCCGCCGGTTACCGTCGAACGTCGCATCGACCGGGTCGGCCAGGAGATGGCGAGAGAGGGTCGCGATGTCGGCCGCCTGGTAGGCTTGCTCGACCTCGGTGTAGAGGAACTCCCGCAGCTCCCGACCGCTCGCCGCGACGAACAGGGTGGCACCGTCGACGTCGACCGGTCGGACCCGAGGTGTCACACGCGAGCCGATGCGGGTCTGTCGCTCCACCTGCGTACCGCTCGGGGTCACCGGAAATCCCTTGACGATCCATTCGCCGGTCGAGGTGAAGATCTGCAGGTTCCGCCCCGGCACGAGGGCCGTCACGACATGACTGCCGTCGTCGGACAAGCGGAAGGCGATCGCCTCGTCGTCGAGGCCGGTACCGGGGTCGAAATTCATCGGGCGCCCCGTCCGCGACATCCAAACCCAATCGGGCAAGTCGCGCGAGCCGCCGATCACCATTCGATCTTGGTGGAAGCTGATCGAACGCGGCCACCCGCGCGCCGGACTGAAGGCCTCCTCCTCCCAGCGCAACGTCCAGGCGCTGTCCGGGAAGTTGTCGTAAGCTTTGGCGAGGACCCGGTTCGGGGCGAGGTAGTTGACGATCCGCACGTGACGGCCGCCGATCCGCAGCCAGACGCCGTAATGGCCGGGCTCGAAGACCCGATCGGCGGACGCCCCTTCGGTGTGCCGCGCATCGACGACGACGAAGTCCCCCGGAGCCGCGCCCGGCGGTGGATCGGTGCCGTCGCGGCGGACCCTGAGCGCCGTGTCGGGCGGGGCGATCTTGGCGAAAGGGGCGAGCGGGCGGACCACGCCGGGCTCGACCTCGACGGATTCGAACTGCCAGTAACGGAGCTGCCAAAGATCGCCGGAGCCTGCGGCGCCGCGACGGCGAACGATCTCGACCCCGCGGACCTCCGGGTGGACCAAGTAGAGGCGGTCCCGATAGCGGGCCCAATCGATCTCCGCGAGTTGCGCGGCGGTCCACGGCGCCTCGAGTTCCGCCAGGATTTGGGTATTCTCCAGGATCACCACCCGACCGGGTGCGAGTGCCAGGAGGAAGCCCCGGTCGGTGTCGTCGAACGGAACCAACCGAACGGCGTCGGGGATCTCGGCCAAAATCCGGGTCCCCGGCCGGCGCGACACCCCGCCGCCCGGGTGAACGACAACGTTGCGCAGGCGGCGGGCACCGTCCTCGTGGACGCGCAGGTCGATGCGCCCGAGCATCAGCGGATCGAGCTCGCCCGAAGCGAAGCTCGTCTTCAGGAGGAGCTGCCGGGTCATGCGAGGCGGGCCCGCAGGAGCGTGAAGTCCTCGACCCGCTGGGGTGTGGATTGTTGGCTGTCGATCAGTTTGGCGAGCTTGAGCTCGCTGGCAGCCAATCGGGTGAGAACCTCGGCGCGGGCCGCGTTCTCGGTGAGCGGAAGGCAGAGCTCGGCCGCGAGGCGCGCCACCAGGACCGGGACGAAATAGGCAGGGAACTCGGCCTCGCTCGAGCGCCGCTGATAAGTGAGCAGGACGCTTTCGGCATCGGTGTGGAGCCGGCCGCCGAACACGCGGTAGATCAAGCCGCGCCCGCTGCCGCCGCTGCCCGCCGAGAGGGTCCGCAAGATGTCGGCTGGCAGGTGGAACGAGAAGGCGAAGTCGCCGGCCGGCGGTTCCGTGTCGCGCTCGAGAACCGTCTGGGCGAGGGTGAACGTCCAGGGATGCGCCATCAGCGTGGCGTCGCGGACGACCGGGTAGAGGCGCGCCGCGCACTCGGCCTCGGCCGTCGGCTCGTCGAAGGAGGCGATCGGCCGCGCGCCGAGCTTGGCGAGCGCGGTCGAGCACAGGCTCACAGCGGTTTGCGGCATGACAGGCTCCGTTCGCCCGGGATCCGGCTCAGACCGCCGGTCCCAGCGCCTCGCGCAAGCGACGCCAAAGGGCGGCGCGTTCGGTTTCGAAGGCGCCGACGACGCAACCCCGGCGGGTGAGCGCGACGAGCAGCGGAAGCCCGTCGCGAGCGAAGATGGTGGCGCCGTCGGGCTCCGAGCGATCGGCCAGCGCCGGATCGACCGGCCAAAGACGCAAGAGGAGCGGCAGCAGCTCTTCGGCCACAACGAAGCGGCGGGCCGTCGGCAGATGTTGGGCGAGAGTCTCGAGCACCGGCCCTCGACAAGACGTGGCCTCGTCCGCCCTCGGCGGCGAGGCGAGGACCAGGACGAGCGCGAAAGCGAGGCAGGACGCGGCGCGCCCGTAGCACCGAGCTGTCGGTTCCAAGGCTCAGGACTCCGGATCGGGAAGGTCCGGCACGGCCGCGGCGACGATGCGACGGGCGCGACCGTGCCGGCACGGCGGGATCGGTGGGATCCCGCGGTCTCAGTTCGCGTTGGTCGAGCCGACCGGCGTCACGTCGGAGAGATCGACGATCCCGCCGGAATTGCCCCGCACCACGAGCAGGCCGTGCGTCGGCACCACCCCGATGCCCGCGTTGGCGATGACGAAGTCACCCACTCGGAGCATCGAAGCGGCCGGATTGAAGTAGCCGTTGGCGCTCACGTCCGCCATCGTGTCGCTCGTGCGGTAATGCCAGAGAGTGAATCCGTTGGCGTAGGCGAGCGCGCTCAAGTTCCTCGGATCACAGGCCATGATCACGCCTCCAAGCAAGGCATCTTGACGACACCGTTCTCGTCGATGAGCACGGCGCCCTGGGACATCGAGTTGGCGACGAAGTGAGCCGCGCGATCGCCGTGCCAGGTGATGTCGGTGACGACCTCCTGGCCGACCGCGTGCCCGACGGCGCTGCGATGGTACCAGAAGCAGGTTCGCACCCCGCCCTGGATGGGCAGGCCGGAGTGCGCGATCCACATGGTGCCGAGCCAGGTCTTGGCCTGCGAGCCGCGCCAGGGGAGCTGGTCCTCGCCCACGAACTCGGCGCTCGCGAACTCGGGAAGGGTCAGGAGCTCCGACCACTGCTTCCGTCCGACGATGGCGAACCGCTGGCCGTCGTCGGGCACGTCGTGCGCCCCGAGCAGCTCGAAGGCCGCGAGCACTTTTTCCTTGGTCAGGCCTGTGCTCGGCGAGCCGACGACGTGCGGGCTCTGGGAGAGGGCCGCGATGATGAGCTCGTCGGTCTTCCGCCCCAATGCGTAGGCACCCGCGTTCGCGAGCACCTGCCGCTCGTCGATGTTGGTTTTGAGCTCGTCGAGCCGGTCGACCCACTCGCCGGCGTAATAATCGACCAGGGCGGCCTCGACGTTGGTGAACTCGACGCTCATCACCGGCACCATGCCGTGGCGCGCCTTGGTCGCAGCCGTCCCCTTACCGACCTTCTGGAAGACGGTCGTGCTGCCCCGTACGTTGGTCTTGGTACGGACGGTCGGACGGAGCTTGGAGCCCAGCCGCTGGTAGGCGGCGTGGACCTCCCGCTCGAACTGCTTGACGAACGCTTGGTCGATGCTCGTCGACATCGGCATCCTCGGTGTTGGTTTCGATCAGGCCCGGCGCGCGGCGGTTGTCCCGCCGGGGCCGCCCGCGGCCGGGAACGATGCCGGATCGGGCCTCGCGGTTGTCCGTCCGGCGCGGCGTGTCAGTCGCCGTACAGGCTCTTGAAGCCCTCGGTGACGCGCGCGACGAAGCTCAAGTCGCGATCGCGCCAGTAGCGCGGATCGCGGACCATCCGGTCGAGGGTCTGCTCGTCGAGCCGGCGGCCGGCATCCTCGGTGCGGCCGAGCAACGCGGGCTCGCTGCCCCGCATCATCCGATGCAGGGTCAAGACCCCCTGGTAACTGGTCGAGAGAGCCTGGAAAACCTCGGGCTCGAGATGCGCCTCGGCCCAGGTCTTGATCTCGCGCGCGACTTCGCGCCAACGGTCCGGCCCGCCGAAATGGGAGACCAGGCGCTCGAGCTGGCGCGCCGTTTCCACCTCGTCACTCAGCCGTTCGACCATCGGCAAGAGGCGTTCGGCTGCGAGGTCGTAGACCAGTTGAACCTGGGCTTGGGTGAAGCCCGCAGCGTGCAGCCGCGCGTTGAGTTCGGGATCGGGAGCGACGAGGTCACTTTTCGGGGTGATTTCGTACTCCTCCGGACGGGACGGGCGCCCGAGGGCTGCGAGCAGCCGCTCGCGTGCCTCTTTGTCGTCGGGTCCTTCGGGTTGCGGTAGGCTGCGACCCAGCTTCCGCTCGAGCTCCAGGTAGGACCGCAGAAGGGCGTCCACCCGGATCGCACCCCCCTCCGCGTCCCAGAACTTCTCCGGTACCTCGGCCGGCCGGGACGGCTTCCTCGGCGCCAACTCCTCGTTCGCGGTCGGCGCCGGCTGCTCGGCGCCCGACGGTTGCTCGAACTCGCTGTTCACGGCAGGTTCCTTCGTTCGTTGCTGGGGTGTGCGGCCCCTCGCCGCCCGCGCTCGATCAGCGCGAGGATGTGGGCCACCACCGATCGTTGTCCTTCGACGTGCCGGAGCTCGGCGTCGCTGGCCGAGGGTCCCACCCGCCGCTCCAGGAAGAGCTTGCGAAGGTGCTCGAGCACGGTCGCACCGGCCCCGTCCCGGAAGCACAGAGCGAAGGCGCGGGCGACGGTGTCCAACGGCTCGGCGGGGGCAGGGGGGTCGACGAGAGCGTCCCAGCCCTCGCCCTTGGGCTCAAGGTGCATGGTCGGTCTCCGTCCCGAGCCCGGACAGGGTTGCGGCGAGGCGCCGGCCGCTCGGCCCGGCGTCCTCGCGGACGAGTTCCCCGGCGACCCCGAGGGCCCGGGCGAGCCAGATCGCCGCGGCCCGGGCGTCGACCACGGCCTGCGCTTCCGGTCCCAGTCGGCCGACGGAGTCCAACCAGAGGAGTGTGTTCTGGACGTCGGCCCGCGCTTGCGCCCTGGCCAGTGGCGAGCGGTAGTCGATCTCGACCGCTCGGCCGTCGATCGGCAGGGCGGGCACTTCTCCGCGGCGGCGAAGGATCACGAGCCCGCGCTGAACGAGCGGCAGGAGGAGCTCGGTCTGCAGGCGTCCGAAGACCGCACCCAAAAGCCGTGATGTCTCGGCGGAACGCTCCAGGATTTCGGTCGCCGTCATTTTCGGCCCGCGCACGGGTCCCAGACGGTCGACCAAGAGCGTGTGGCGGATCCGCGCGCGCAGATCCTCGAGCACGAGTTGGGACACGTCGAAGCGTCCGGGCGCCTGGAGTGGCGTGAGACCGGCCGAACCGACCGCCTTGGGGATGATGCTGCCGGGCTGGAGCCGGATGTTGGCGGGGTTGAGAACACCGTCGTCGTCGGCGAGCCAGATCCCGGTGACGGCGATCGACGCGTTTTTGAGGATGAGCTCGACGACCTTGTTCGCGGTCTTGATGTCGGGCAATGCGGCCATCACCGGCGACCGCCCGTAGAGTTCGCCAGCGCCCTTGATCCAGCGGAAGCAGTGGAACGGGCAGGTCTCGAACAGTCCCTCGGCGAGCACCGCACCGCGTTCCAGGTCGGGCGTTCCCGGCGGTACGAAACGAACGAACCGCATGCCTCGGCCGCCCTCGGGCTCGACCGCCTCGACGATCTCGATCGGCCGGTCGGGATCCCCCGCGAGCCGATCGGCGAGACCTGCGGGCAACGCGGATGTCGGCATCGGCTCGAGGAGGGCCTTCGCCGTGTGAGTCGTCACCCGGTAGAAGCGGGTGATCTCGCCGCCGTGGTCGCCATCCAGGAACATTTCGGCCACGGGCACCGCGGTGAACCGGAAAGCCGAGCTGCTGCCGGGCGGCGCTTCCTCGAAGAGGAGATGTGCGGTCCCACAGGTCACCAGGTCGAGGAAACACTGGTGGATCTCGACCGCGAAGTTGGAGCGATCGAAGTGGCCCTGCAGCCGCCGCGCGATCGTCTCGAGAAGCTCGGCGACCGCACCGCGCTCGCCTGTTGGGACGTCGATCCCCGGACGCAGCCCGAACCACTCGGACCAGGGGGGAACGAGCTCGGCCATCAAGCTCGCCGCGAGCTGCTCGACGGCGTCGATGGCCGTGCCGTCGAAGAGGCGATCGGCGAGCCGAGTGGTCGCACCCGGACCGAACCCTCCGGCGCGTTGCGGGAGGGCGAAACCGTAGCATTCCTGCCAGAGCGGTTCCCAGGGCGCGCGACGCGCCTTCGCTCGATCGACGCGCGCGCTCAGGAGTTCGAGGGCATCCGGCGCCATGCTGCACCTTGGAGGTAGCGGACGAAGGGGTGTTTATACCTAATTAGGTATAATGTCAACAACCATTTCTACTCGGGCGGCGCCCCTTCGAAGCCTGCACGGCGCAGAGCGCGGTACAGCTGATGGGGGGTCCACACCAAAGGCGCATGGAGCCCGATGACCCGCTTGACGACTTCGACGCAGGTGAGCGGACGAAAAGCCAGCCATCCAGGCCTGACATCGAGGCACGTGCCGGCCAGGGCGACCATGTCTCGTTCTCGATAATGACTCAAAAGCGTACGCTCATCGTAGGGGGCGACGACCTCGAGACGTGTTCGCGACTTCACCGGATCGCAGACGATCCAGCCAACGGGCCGCCGGAGGAGGCAGAAGCAGTGCCGGAACCCGGATCGAAGCCAGCGGAAACCGAAGCCGGCGCAACGGTCCTCGAACACCACGATCGCGCGAGGAGCGTTTTCGCATTCGCCCGCGGAGCGCGCCGAGAGGGCGTGGTACCGAAACCGCTTCATGGATTTATACCTACTGACAGGACGCATTCCTGTCAAGAGAATACACCCCGAGGCAGTCAGCGACTCCCCATCACCGGAGCGTCATCCTAATGCTCACCCACAAGCAGGTTTGGGACGGGATCGACCGCTTGGCCGCACGCAACAAGCTGTCGGCATCCGGTCTCGCCAAGCGGGCCGGCCTCGATCCGACCACCTTCAACAAGAGCAAGCGCATCACCAAGCAGGGCAAGCCTCGCTGGCCGAGCACCGAGAGCGTGGCCAAGGTGCTCGACGCCACCGGCACCTCGATGCGCGACTTCGTCGAGTTGATGCAGGGCGGTTCTCCCGGCAGCCCCGTTGGCCGGGGTTTTCGCCTCCGCTGCACGGGCCTGAGCGAGGTGGAGAGCGGGGCCTGCCTCGACGCGGCGGGATTCCCCCTGGCCGCGGGTTGGGAAGAGATCGAGTACCCCGCGATCGACGACGAGCACGCCTATGCCATCGAACTGGATCGGGACGTGGCTCCGCCTTTCTACCGGTCGGGCGACATCGTGGTCGTTTCGCCCGGTAGCAGCATCCGCCGGGGTGATCGTGCGATCGCTCGGTTGCGCGCCGGCCAGGTGTTGTTCGGGCTGGTGTTGCGCCGCACGGCCCAGCGGGTCGTGTTGAGCGAGCTCGGCGGCAACAAAGCCGAGGAGGTCGTCGAGGCGGAGCGCCTCGCTTGGCTCGCGCGCATCCTCTGGGTGAGCCAGTAGCCGGCGCGTCTTGCCCGCTCGGCCGGGAGTTGGGCTCGGGCCGGGCTGCGGCCGCTGGAGATGGCCCCGTTTCTTGTCCTTTATGTTGACAACAATCCTATAAGCGGCTAGGTTGCGCTCGCGATCGTCGCCCGGCGGCTCGCCGGGTCCGCTCGGAGACGCAACCATGAGTTTGCTCCTGCCTCTGGACGACAACGGCAACCCGATCGCCGTTCTCGGGTTCGATTACCGCGGAACGCAGAAGGTGGCGGTCGGGGCCACGTCGGTCCGGAACCCCGTTCCGATCCCGGCCGACATCGAGATCGTCACGCTCTACGCGACCGGGCCTTGTCGGTTCGAGCTGGGCGACGAGAGCGTGACGGCGGATCCCGTCTCGAGCCCGTTCCTGGCACCCGGCCATTATCTCGATGTTCCACTTCGACGTGGCGAGCGGCACGTCGCTTTCATCGCCGAAGGCGATGCTTGCGAAGCCTACGTGATCGGCCGCATCTGAGATGCCGCTCTGCCTCGCGCCGACAGCGGTGGGGCTGCGGATAACGAGCCGCGACCGCAGCACCGTGAGGCCAGCTCCACCGCCCCTCGATCCTCCCGTGCTCGCAACCGAAACCGGCGAGCCCCTCGTCACCGAGTGGGGCGAGCGGCTGGCTGCGGAGCCCGGACCATGAACACGCGACAGATCCACGAGCTCCCGGCCGTTGCCGTCGCGCGGCCCGAGGATCAACTCGTCCTTTCGACCGCAACCGGTAATCTCACCCGCCGCGCCTCCGTGGAGGCGCTGTCCTGGCGCCTGTCGGCCGCCAGCTCGCCCCGCTTGCTGCGGGACAAGCTCGCCGAACGCGTTTCCGTCCGCGATTTCGGTGCCGTGGGCGATGGCGTCGCGGACGATGCGCCGGCGTTCCAAGCAGCCGTGGATGCGGCCCTCGAGGTCCACGTGCCGGCAGGGCGTTATCGGCTGGCGAGCACGGTGCAGGTACGGCCTCGACGACGGATCGTCGGCGCCGGCCGCGACGTCACACTGATCGAGGCGCTCGCCGAGCGGGCCTTCGTCTTCCACAAGAACGAGGGGCCGTACGCGGTCGATCCGAGCGCGACCAACGACTGGAACCGCTCGTCGATCGAGGAGCTGTCGGTCCGGATGAGCGTGTCCGGCATTCTGGTGCACGGCCACGAGTTCATCGCCCAGAAGCTGCGGTTCGCGGGCGGCGCACCCGCCGGGTGGTGCCTGGAGCTCGCGAATGCCAACGAATGCTGCATCCGCGAGATCTCGGCCGGGCCCGGCGGAGGAGCCCACGACCTGTACGCGAGCGGGATCCGCCTCTACGCCGACGAGGCGGGCGCGGGGGTGAACTACGGTGACAGCCTGGTCGAGGAGGTGTCGATCAAGCTCAAGGGCGTGGGCACGACCGGCATCCTGATCGAGCATCTGGGCTCGGCGGTCGCCGGCAAACTCTACGTGATGAACAACCTGCTCCTCAACCGAGTGCAGGTGAACAGCGCCGGCGCTCCCCCCGGCAGCACGGGCATCTGGCTCAAACGCGTGATGCGCTCGGCCCTCGTCAACTGCGACGTCGAGTTCCTGGAGACGGCTTTCCGCGTGGAAGGGGCGGCCGGCGGCGGGAACTCGGGCAGCACGCGGCACGTAAGCTTCGTCAATTGTTACGTGCTCAATTGCACGACGCCATGGGTCGACAGCAACGGCACGTTGCCCGGCTCGGTGATGCGGTGCTTGTTCACGAACTGCAACGGCTTCGGCCTGCTCAATCCGGTGGGCGTAGCGAGCAACGACGCGGCGGCCCGTGCCGGGGAGGGCGACACCTTCTTGCCTTCGGCGCTCTGGTTCAACGAACCGAACCAAGGTGGAGCCGCCCTGCAACTGCGCGCGCCGAACGTGGGGCAACTCCTCCTCACCGGCGATTTCCACGACGGTGCCAGCCCCACGCGCGACGGCAACGTGAAGAATGCGAACCCGCGCCAGGCGCTCGGCATCGACATCACCTCGTTCAACGTCTCGAGGCTTTATCGGCCGCGCGGCTACGCTCCGGGCCAGGAAAGCCGGATCGCGATCGGCAATGGCGAGGGCCACCCGGCGGGTCCGTTGCATCGGATCGAAATCGCCGACCCGCTCTACTTGCCGCCGCGAACGAGCGAGCCCAGCCAGCCGCGCAACGGCTTCGTCGTCTATTGCGAGTCGCCCTCGGCGCTGCCGGCCGGTACCCCTTGGGCCGGTCCGGGCTGGTACGCCCGCTTGGCGAACGGTTGGAGCCCGGGGGTGAGCCTTCCCGGTCGGCTTCCCGAGCGTGAGCGGAACGCGAGCTTCACCCTCTCGCCGGCCGATTTCGGTCGGGTCCACCGGGTCAACAACGCCAATCCGATCACCGTCACCGTCGCTTCGACCTACACGATCGGCAGCACCACCGCGCCCCTCTTGGAGAGCGGCGATCCCGCGGCGGTGCTTTGGCTGATCCGTCAAGGTACCGGGACCGTCACGGTTCAAGCCGGCGACGCGAACGTCGAGATCAAGAACCCGAGCGGGGGGACCACGCTTTCGATCCGTCGGCAGCACCAACTGGTCGCGATCCTGCTCCGGCACAACCCCAGCGCCGGGAAGATCGAGGTCTACGGGACCGCCGTGCCCGACGGCGAGTTCGCCTACGAACAGACGGTCGGGTGGACCAACGCGAACCAAGGGAGCAACAGCGATGCGACGCCTTACCTGGTCGCCGCGAGCCGCGCCGGGCAGCTCTTGCGGATCAGCTCTTCCGATCCCGTGAGTTACGTGGCCTTCGAAGCGGCCAGCATGCCCACGGGCCTCACCGCGGCGATGTTCCGGCTGGTGACCGTGAACAATCCGATCCGCATCATGGCCCGGCCGTCGGGCTCGCCGCAGCTCACGCTGCGTCGGAGCAACATGGTGAGCCCGGGCGGCATGCCCTGCTTCGAGGTCGCCGAGCCGGGTCGCGTCGTGACGGTCCACCTCGTGACGAGCGACTCCTCGCAACCCAACTCCATCTACGTCGAAGGATGAACACGATGACCGGCTTCTCGCTCCAGAGGGTCTGGCGCGTCCTGATCGACTCCCTTTGGCTCGGTGTGATCCGGGCGGCGTTGACCGCGATTCAAACGGCCGCGGACGCTCTCGGCCTGAACGCCGACGGTCGGCGGGCCATCATCGGCCGACTCGAGGGCATGATCCTCGCGTCGTCCCCGAACGAAGGGGCCGGCTCGGGCTGAGCCACGGAGGCCGTGCGCATCGCTCTGTCACCCGGGCGGCGAAACAGCTAAGCTTCGCCCGCCGCGGGTGGAGCGGGCCATGGCCGAGCCGAAGATCTTCAAGTTCGACACGCTGGCGTTGCACGCCGGACAGGTCCCCGACCCGACCACCGGCGCGCGCGCCGTACCGATCTATCAAACGACCTCCTACGTCTTCCGGGACACCGATCAAGCGGCCGGCCTGTTCAACCTCGAGCGGGCCGGCCACATTTACACGCGGATCTCGAATCCGACGGTCGCCGTCCTCGAGGAGCGGATCGCCGCGCTCGAGGGCGGCGTCGCCGCGGTCGCCACAGCGAGTGGTCAAGCGGCACTCCACCTCCTCGTCGTGACCCTCATGGGCGCGGGCGGTCACATCGTGGCGGCCCGCAATCTCTACGGTGGCAGCGTCAACCTTCTGCGCCTCACCCTGCCGCGCTTCGGCATCGAGACGACCTTCGTCGACCCGCGTGATCTCGGAGCCTTCGAAGCGGCCATCCGCCCGAACACGCGGCTCGTCTTCGGCGAGACGATCGGCAATCCCGGACTCGAGGTCCTCGACGTTCCCCGGCTCGCCGCGCTCGCTCACGCGCACGGCCTCCCCTTGGCGATCGACAACACCTTCGCGACCCCTTACCTCGCGCGGCCGATCGAAATGGGCGCCGATCTCGTCCTTCACTCGGCGACCAAGTGGCTCGGGGGCCACGGTGTCGCCATCGGCGGCATCCTGGTGGACGGAGGACGCTTCGATTGGACGACGAGCGACAAGTTCCCGACCCTGAGCCGACCTTACGAAGGCTATCTCGGCGTGACCTACGCCGAGACCTTCGGGCCGGCGGCGTTCGCCGCGCGGGCCCGCACCGAGGGCCTGCGCGATTTCGGGGCGTGCTTGAGCCCCCACAACGCCTTTTACATTCTGCAGGGTGTGGAAACACTGTCGCTGCGGATGGAGCGGCACATCGCCAATACCGAGCGTGTGCTGCGCTTCCTGGTCGCCCACCCGGCGGTCAGCTACGTGCTCCATCCGAGCCTGCCCGATCATCCGGATCACGCGCTCGCCCGGGAGCTCCTTCCGCGGGGTGCCGGCTCGATCGTCAGCTTCGGCGTCAAGGGCGGACGGGTGGCCGGGGCCCGGTTCATCGAAAATTGCCGGCTCGCCTCGCATTTGGCGAATGTCGGGGACGCGAAGACCTTGGTCATCCATCCGGCTTCGACGACCCACCTACAGCTCGGTGAGGAGCAACTCGCGGCGGTGGGTCTGCGCGACGACACCATTCGACTCTCGGTCGGTCTCGAGGATCCGGAGGATATCCTGGCCGATCTCGACCGGGCACTCCGTGCCTCGCAGCGGCGGCCCTGACGTGCTCCCTCTCGCAGGCGGGCCCTCCTCAGCCCCGATCGCCATCTCCACCTATGGCCGCGCGGTCGTCCGCGGTGCCCGCACCGCGATCCTCGTCCACGGCGCCGGGATGGATCAAAGCGTTTGGACCCTGCAGGGTCGCTACTTGGCGTTCCACGGTTGGAACGCGGTCGCGGTCGACCTGCCCGGTCACGGCCGCGCCCGGGAGCAACCTGCGCTGCGCTCGATCGGGGAGCTCGCGGAGTGGCTCGCGGCGCTGATCGGAATGCTCGGGGTGGAGCGAGCGGCGGTCGTGGGTCACTCGATGGGCGCGCTCGCGGCTCTGGAACTCGCGGCTCGCCATCCCGAGCGGGTCTCGCAGCTCGCGCTCTTGGGCGCCGCAGCGCGCATGCCTGTGCACCCCGATCTGCTGGAACTCGCCCGGCGGCACGATCGCCGGGCGGTCGACCTCATTTGCGATTGGGCGTTCGGCACCCGCGGCCACGTGGGTGGAAACCCGTTGCCGGGGGGCTGGCTGATGGGCGCCGCTCAAGGGCTCCTGCTCCGTGGCGATCCGGCCGTTCTCGCGGCCGATCTTTCGGCTTGCGACGGTTACGAGGACGGCGAGCGCGCAGCGGCCGCGGTACGATGCCCGACCCTCGTGGTGGTGGGCGCGGAAGACAGGATGACCCCGCCGCGGGCCGGGAGGGCCCTGGCCGAACGGATCGCGGGGGCAACCTGCGCGGAGATCACGGATGCGGGCCACATGATGATGGTCGAGCAGCCGGAAGCGACCCTGGCCGAGCTCCGCAAATTCATGGGATGAGCCGCGGAAAGCCGGCGGCTCCCGCCCGCTCTCCTTCGTGATCGGACGAGGGAGTCGCGCGGTCGCCGCGCGGTCGGGTCGCTTGACCCGGGGTCTGTCGCCCGGCTTCATCGCGCTCCACCAGAGGGGAGGAACGGGATGCGGCTGCACGACAAGATCGCCGTCGTCACCGGGGCGGGGCGTGGCTTCGGCGAAGGGATCGCAACGCTGTTCGCCGCCGAAGGCGCGGCGGTCGTGGTCGCCGATATCGACGAGGCCGGCGCTCGGCGCGTGGCCGACCTCATCAGCCAACGCGGCGGGCGCGCCGTCGCGGTAGCGTGCGACGTCAGCCGCGACGCCGACACGGCTCGAATGATCGGGACCGCGCTCGAGCGGTTCGGGCGGATCGACATTCTCGTCAACAATGCCGGCGTCACCCACCTCAACCAGCCCTGTACGGAGGTCAGCGAGGCGGACTTCGACCGTGTGATGGCGGTCAACGTGAAAGCCCTCTTCTGGGCGGCGAAGCACACCGTCCCGCCGATGCGACGCCAGGGTGGAGGGGTCATCGTCAACACCGCATCCACCGCCGGCATCCGACCACGCCCCGGGCTCGTCTGGTACAATGCCTCGAAGGGCGCCTGCATCACGGCCACCAAAGCGTTGGCGATCGAGCTCGCGACGGATCGCATCCGCGTCAATTGCGTCTGTCCCGTGGCCGGCGAGACTCCCCTCCTGCCGGCGTTCATGGGCGGTGACACGCCTGAGCTTCGGGAGCGCTTTCGGGCGTCCGTGCCGCTGGGTCGGCTCTCGACGCCCCTCGACGTGGCCCGTGCGACCCTTTTCCTGGCCTCCGACGAGGCCGAGTTCCTGACGGGCGTCGCCCTCGAAGTCGACGGCGGACGGTGCATCTGAACCGAGCAGAGCCAGCCCGAACGCGCCACGAGGGGAGATACGATGATCAAGATCTGGGGCCGAACGAACTCGATCAACGTCCAAAAGGTGATGTGGACGGTCGGTGAGCTCGGGCTCGATTTCGAGAGGATCGATGCCGGTGGAGCATTCGGCGGGCTCGACACGCCCGAATACGGACGGCTGAACCCCAACCGGAAGATCCCGACCATTCTCGACGGGACCACCGTCGTCTGGGAATCGAACAGCTGCGTGCGCTATTTGGCCGCCAAGTACGGCGTCGGCTCCCTTTGGCCGGAGGATCCGGGCCTACGGTCCGAGGCGGATCGATGGATGGATTGGATGCTCACGACCTTGATGCCCGACATGACCATCGTCTTTTGGCAGACGATCCGGACACCACCCGAGAAACGCGACATGGCAGCGGTGGCAGCCGCGGCCGAAAGGCTCGGGCCGATCTGGGCTCTCCTCGACGGCCACCTCGCCGACCGTCCGTTCGTCGGCGGGCACGGCTTCACGATGGGGGACATCCCGGTGGGCTGTGCCTGGTGGCGCTACAGCAATCTGCCGATCGATCGGCCACCGCAGCCCCGGATCGAGGCATGGTTCGAACGGCTCGCGGCGCGGCCGGCCTATCGCACCCACGTGATGCTGCCGGTTACCTGATCGCATCCCCATCGGTGCGCGCATCGGGTCCGCACGAGCCGCGAGGACGTGTCCAACTCGTCCCTCGGTAGGACCGAGCCAAGCCGGCACTTGGCGGGGGCCGATCGCTCCTATAGGTGGCCCCCGGGGCTGTTTCGGAGCGAGGCATGGGTCTGAAGACGGCGATAGCCGGCATCGCGATGGTCGGACTGTTGGCCGCTCAAGCGGGCGCCCAGGCTGCAGCTCCGCACGAGTCCGTCGCGCGGGCGACAACCCGGGAGCGGGCCGATCACGATGGGCCTCTGCGCGCTCTCTACCCCCGCACGGACGGGCTGCTGTGGGCCGGCGACCCATCGGCCGTCTCGCGGCGGACCGCGGTGCTCCGCCTCCTGGAACGAGAGAGCCGGCTGGATCCTTCGGTGACCCTCGATGTCGCGATCCTGGCCCGCGGCTTCGAAGCTGCCGAGGCCGAGAACCTCGCGCGTGCCGATCGCACTCTCACGAGAGCCTGGCTCGCTTATTTGTCGCGCCGCCGGGGTTCGATCGAGCCCGTCGAGACAAAGCTCGCAGCCAGGATCTCGTCGCTCTTGGACCAAGCCACGCCCGCGAACGAGTTCGCGGTCGCCGCGCTCGAGCTCGCGCTGATCGAGGCCCTGGGCGGATGGCGATCCGTCCAAGCGAGCCTCGAACCCTCGCCCGAGCGGATGCTGCTCGATGCAGCTGACGGCGATGGCCACACCGCGGTCGCGCGCCGGCGGTTGGTCTTCGACCGCGGTCAGCTCCAACGTCGCTTGGTCCAATCTTTGGACCTGCCGGCCAAGTATTTGGTGAGCGAAGCACCGGCACCCGTGCTGGCCCGTGCCGTTCGTCGTTTCCAAGAGCGGCACGGTCTCCCGTCCGACGGGGTGGTCGGTCCTCGGACGCTCGCCGCGCTGCACGAGCCGGCCGCAGAACAGCTCGCGCGCGTCCAGCTGAACGTGGCGCGGGCGGGAGAGCGCGACGCGCGTGCCTCGCTGCATCGCTATGTCGAGGTCAACATCCCGGCCTTCGAATTGCGCTTGGTCCAGGGCGGCACCGTGACGCTGCGCTCGCGTGTGATCGTCGGCGATGAAAAGACACCGACACCCGTTTTCGACGACATCATCCGTTACATCGAGCTCGATCCGGTCTGGTACGTGCCACCCAGCATCGTCAGCGAAGTTCTAGCCCGGCAGCAAAGAGACTCGGGTTATTTGGAACGTGCCGGCTTCGTCTGGCAAAGCCGAGAAGGAGGTCGACCGCGGCTGATCCAACGGCCTGGCCCGGAAAACGCTCTCGGTCGATTCAAATTCGTATTCCCGAACCATCACGCTGTTTACCTCCACGATACCGCACAGCGTGGGCTCTTCGGCCGAGCCGACCAAGCGCTCAGTCACGGCTGCGTGCGCGTGGAGCGCCCAGCCGAGCTCGCCTTGGCTCTCCTGGCCGAGCAGGGCTGGGATGCCGCACGATTGGAGCAGGCCTTGGCCACGCGACGGACGCGCCGGATCGAGCTCGTCGAACCGGTACCGGTCTTCCTCCACTATCGGACAGCCGAACTCGACGCCGAGGGACGGCTCCGCCTGCTCGCCGACGTCTACGGGCACGACAAAGCGGCGCGCGCGAACCCGCCGAGCAAACCCGTGGCCGGCACGTCCCGGCCGCTGGACCCCGCCTCCGCCGGGAATGTTCTCGAGATCGGTCGGGTGGCCGCGCGGACCGCCCGCACGAGCTTCGATTGACGCAGGTACGAAACCCGATCAGCGATCGTTGCGCGCCTTGGCGATCGGCTGCGCGTACCGGGGCTCGGTGTCCCAGGGAAACAAGATCCAGGTGTCTTGGCTGACCTCGGTGACGAACGTGTCGACGATCGGTCGGCCGGCAGGCTTGGCGTAGACCGTGGCGAAATGCGCCTTGGGAAGCATCTCCCGGACGATCCGGCCCGTGGTCCCCGTGTCGACGAGATCGTCGACGATCAAGCAGCCGGTGCCGTCGCCGGCGACGGACTTGAGCACCACCGCTTCCCGTTGAGTGGTCTCGTCATAGGAGCTGACACAGATCGTGTCGATGATGCGGATGTCGAGCTCCCGGGCGATGATGTGCGCAGGGACCAAACCTCCGCGGGTCACGGCGACGATCCGCTCGAACGGGCCGAGCTCCGCGAGCCGCCAGGCCAAAGCCTTGGCATCGCGATGAAGCTGCTCCCAGGACACCGGAAAGTACCGCATCGCCCGCTCGGACATCGCGATCTGGCCCCGTTCACGCCGACGGCGAAGTCGCAAGCCGGCGTCGGCCTTGTCAAGGCGGCGCCGATCCGGCTTGATCGTTTCTCGACGGCGAACCTGGTCGTGTCGGCACCGGAGGGGTGTCCTTTGGACGAAGACGAACTCCGCCCACCTGCAGCAGCGGGACTTCCGCGGCCTCTCGAGGCCTTGTCGATCGCCGATCTCGAAGCCTACGGCGAGGCCCTGGAGCGAGAGATCGCGCGGGTCCGCGAGGAGTTGGCCCGCCGGCGAGCC
>JAILZQ010000061.1 GCA_023512415.1 Geminicoccaceae bacterium
GGCGGATGGTTCGATCGCGCCGCAAACGCCAGAGCCGCCTCCATAGGGCACCACGGGTAGACGGTGCGCCAGTGCATAGCGCACGACTTCTTGAACGTGTTCGGTAGTTTCCGGGAACACCACCGCAAGCGGCACAGAAGTCAAGCGGCCATGGACTGCACGGTAAACGTTGAGAAACCAGG
The DNA here is from genome assembly GCA_023512415.1 of Geminicoccaceae bacterium. Classification (GTDB taxonomy): domain Bacteria; phylum Pseudomonadota; class Alphaproteobacteria; order Geminicoccales; family Geminicoccaceae; genus JANXAZ01. The sequence goes on from JAILZQ010000061.1 coordinate 183, forward strand.
TGTCCCTTTGGTGGGCTTGGAGCTGCGACGGCTCCCAACTCACTCGGCTATCGCCCAGGAGCTCGCGCAGCCGGTTACGCAAGCGCGCGCGTTCCTCCATCCGCTCGAGCCCGCCCCGGAGGCCGGCCCGGATCACCCGGTACACGAACGATGCGAAGGGCTCGGGCCGGGCGAGCAGCGCGGCGAGCGTGTCGCCGCCCCCGGCGCGCAGGAGGCTGTCCGGGTCCTCGCCCTCCGGCAGGACGACGAAGCCCAGCGCGCGATCGGGACGGAGCAGCGGAGCCGCACGCTCGGCCAGGCGCAGCGCCGCCCGGAGCCCCGCCGCGTCGCCGTCGAGGCAGACGATCGGCTGGTCGACGAGCCGCCAGCAGCGTAGGAGCTGCTCTTCGCCCATCGCCGTGCCGAGCGGGGCCACCGCCGGAAAGCCGGCCCGCTCGAGCGCGATCACGTCCATGTAGCCTTCGGCGACGACCAGCCGGCCGGTCCGTCGCGCCGGCTCGGCCGCTCGGTCGAGCCCGTAGAGCAGCCGGCCCTTGTGGAAGAGTTCGGTGTCCGGCGTGTTGAGATATTTGGGCTGGCCGTCGCCGAGCGTTCGCCCACCGAAGCCCACGATGCGCCCGCGCGCGTCGGCGATCGGGAAGATCACCCGCTCGCGGAAGAGCGCGTAGGGTTCACCACCACCCTCCGGGACCCGCAACAGCCCGGCCGCCACGGCGAGCTCGGGCGAAAAGCCCTGCTCGGCGAGCGCGCGGCCGAGGGCCGTCCGGTCCGCCGGCGCCCAACCGAGACGGAAGCTGGCGACCGTCGTCCGGTCGAGGCCTCGCTGCTCGAGATAGGCGCGCGCCGCTTCCGCTCCGGGCTCGCCGAGCCGCGCCTGGAACCACGCCGCCGCAGCCGCATTGGCTTCGTAGAGACCGGGGTCGACCCGCGGCGTCTCGGGGCGGGCGCGTCGCGGTGCGGGGATCCCCGTGAGTTCCTCGAGCCGGGTGAGCGCCTCTTTGAATTCGAGGCGCTCGATCGCCATGACGAAGGTGAGCGCGTCACCGTGTGCGCCGCAGCCGAAACAATGATAGAAGCCCTTGTCCTCGACCACGGTGAAGGATGGCGTCTTCTCGCCGTGAAAGGGACAGAGGCCGACCCACTCACGGCCGCGGCGGGTGAGCTTCACCCAACGGGCGACGATCTCGGCGAGCGGCAGTCGGGCTTTGAACTCCTCGAGCGAGCCCGCCCCGCCCTCGCGCGGCCGCACGCGTGGAGCGCCGGCCATCGGCCGCGCCTCAGTGGAGCCGCTCGCACAGCAGGCGGCGCGCGAGCGCGAAGTCCATCCGACCGTTGTGCCGCTGCTTGAGCCAGGCGATCACTTTGCCGGTATCCTTGAGCTTGGCCGCCCCCACCGCGCGGATCGCCTCCTCGACCGCCGCACGGGTCTCGCTTTCGCCGAGTTTCGGCGGCAGGAAGGATTCGACGATCCGGATCTCGGCCGATTCCTGCTCGGCCTCGTCGAGCCGCGCCTGGCTCTCGCAGCGCGAGATCTGCTCGGTCCGCTGGGCGACCATCTCCCGCAAGAGCGCTTCGATCTCCGCATCGCTCACGCCCTCGCTCGCGCCCGCGGCCCGCGCACAATGGTCGCGCTCGCGGACCGCCGCGAGCACCAGTCGCAGCGTCGCCGCGGCCTGCTCGTCGGTCCGCTCGGTGGCGGACTTGAGCGCGGCCTGCAGCCGTTCTCTGAGCACCTCGATCACTCCGTCCTCGAGCCGCGATCGGCCGCCTTGCTTGACGACCGCCCACAGGCTGATAGAACCCCGGGCGTTTGCCCGAACGGCGACGCGGACGTTCCACCCCGTGCGCCGAGCAGCGGATCCTCGCGCGTGAACCCAGCTTCCGACCGGCGCACGGCCACCGCGGCGTTGGCGCTGCAGGACGGAACCGTGTTCCTGGGCTCCGGCATCGGCGCCCCGGGCGTCCATGTCGGTGAGCTGGTCTTTAACACCGCGATGACCGGCTACCAAGAGATTCTGACCGACCCGTCCTACGCCGGCCAGATCGTCACCTTCACCTTCCCGCACATCGGCAATGTGGGAACCAACGCCGAGGATGTCGAGGCGACCACGCCCGTCGCTCGAGGCCTCGTGCTGCGCGCACCCGTCACCTCGCCCTCGAACTGGCGTGCCGAACGCCACCTCGTGCGCTGGCTCGAGGGCAACGGGATCGCCGGCATCACCGGCGTCGACACCCGGCGGATCACCCGCATCCTGCGCGAGAAGGGAGCGCAGAACGCGGCCCTCGCCTACGCCCCGGATGGTCGGCTCGATCTGCGAGATCTCGTCGAGCGGGCCGCCTCCTGGCCGGGCCTCGTGGGCATGGATCTCGTTCCCGAGGTGACCTCCCGCCAGCGCGCGATTTGGCGCGAGGGTCGTTGGGAATGGGGCCGCGGCTACGTGGCGGGAACGCCCGGTGGACCGCCGGTCGTGGCGATCGACTACGGCATCAAGCGCAACATCCTGCGCTCTCTCGTCTCGGTCGGGCTCGAGGTCACCGTGGTGCCCGCCATCACGAGTGCTTCGGAGATCCTCGCGTTGAAGCCGGCCGGCGTGGTCCTCTCGAACGGCCCGGGCGATCCGGCCGCGACCGGCACCTACGCCGTTCCGGTGATCCGCGACCTGCTCGCTGCCGGCCTGCCGATCATGGGGATCTGCCTCGGCCACCAGATGCTCGGCCTCGCGGTCGGCGCTCGCACCGAGAAGATGCGCTTCGGCCACCACGGGGCCAACCATCCCGTCAAGGACCTGACCACCGGCAAGGTCGAGATCACGAGCCAGAATCACGGCTTCGCGATCGCCGACGAGGGCCTGCCGGAAGGTGTCGAGGTCACCCACCGCTCGCTGTTCGACGGCACCATCCAGGGCATCCGCCTCGTGGGCCGGCCGGTCTTCTCGGTCCAGTACCACCCCGAGGCCTCGCCGGGGCCGCAGGACAGTCACTATCTCTTCCACCGCTTCCGCGCGCTCGTCGAGCGGGCCGCGGCCTGACGCGCGCGAGCCTCCCCCATGCCCAAGCGGACCGATCTTCGATCGATCCTGGTGGTCGGCGCCGGCCCGATCGTGATCGGCCAGGCCTGCGAGTTCGACTATTCCGGGACCCAGGCCTGCAAAGCCTTGAAAGCCGAAGGCTATCGGGTCATCCTCGTCAACTCGAACCCCGCCACCATCATGACCGATCCCGAGGTGGCGGATGCGACCTACATCGAGCCCATCACCCCGGCCTTCGTCCGCCGCATCATCGAAGCCGAGCGGCCCGACGCGCTCATCCCGACCATGGGCGGGCAAACCGCCCTCAACATCGCCAAGGCGCTCGCCGAGGACGGGACGTTGCGCGAATTCGGCGTCGAACTCATCGGCGCCCGGCTCGAGGCGATCGACAAGGCCGAGGACCGGCTGCTGTTCCGAGAGGCCATGGCGCGGATCGGTCTCGACCTGCCCCGCTCGCGTGCCGTCCACTCGCTCGAAGAAGCCCGCGAAGCGCTCGCCCTGGTCGGCCTGCCGGCGATCATCCGGCCCTCGTTCACCTTGGGCGGCACCGGCGGCGGGATCGCCTACAATCGCGAGGAGTTCGAGGAGATCGTTCGAGGCGGACTCGACGCGTCGCCGATCGGTGAGGTGCTCGTCGAAGAGTCGGTCTTGGGGTGGAAAGAGTTCGAGATGGAGGTGGTCCGCGACCGCGCGGACAATTGCATCATCGTCTGCTCGATCGAGAACGTCGACCCGATGGGGGTGCACACCGGGGACTCGATCACCGTGGCCCCGGCACTCACGCTGACCGACAAGGAATATCAGCGGATGCGCGACGCGGCGATCGCGGTGCTGCGCGAGATCGGCGTCGACACGGGCGGCTCGAACGTCCAGTTCGCCGTGAACCCGGCGGACGGTCGGATGGTCGTGATCGAGATGAACCCGCGGGTCTCGCGGAGCTCCGCCCTCGCCTCCAAAGCCACGGGCTTCCCGATCGCCAAGGTCGCAGCGCGGCTCGCCGTGGGCTACACCTTGGACGAGATCCAGAACGACATCACCAAGGTGACCCCGGCGAGCTTCGAACCGACGCTCGACTACGTGGTGACCAAGATTCCGCGGTTCGCCTTCGAGAAGTTCCCGGAGACCGAGCCCGTGCTCACCACCTCGATGAAGTCGGTGGGCGAGGTCATGGCGGTCGGCCGGACCTTCCAGGAATCGCTGCAGAAGGCACTGCGGGGGCTCGAGACCGGGCTCGCGGGGCTCGACGAGATCGAGATCCCGGGGCTCGCCGGCGCCGATCGGCCGCGCGAGGTGATCCTCGCGGCCCTCGCCAAGCCCACCCCCGATCGCGTGCGGATCGTCGCCCAAGCGTTCCGCGAGGGCTTGTCGATCGCGGAAGTGCACCGTGCCTGCCGCTACGATCCCTGGTTCCTGGAGCAGATCGCCGATCTCGTCGCGAGCGAGCGGGCCGTTCGCGAGCAGGGGCTGCCGGCCGACCGGGCCGGCCTGCTCGCGCTCAAGGCCAAGGGCTTTTCCGACCGGCGGCTCGCCCGGCTCGCCGGACTCGACGAGGGTGAAGTCCGCGCCCGACGAGAAGCACTCGGCGTCCGGCCGGTGTTCCGTCGGATCGACACCTGTGCCGCCGAGTTCGAGGCGCTCACCCCCTACATGTACAGCTGCTACGAGACCGGTACGTGGAACGACCCCGAGCCCGAGTGCGAGGCCCGTCCGTCCGACCGACGCAAGGTGATCATCCTGGGCGGCGGCCCAAATCGGATCGGCCAGGGCATCGAGTTCGACTATTGTTGCGTGCACGCCGCCTTCGGCCTCAAAGAAGCCGGCCTCGAGACGATCATGGTCAATTGCAACCCGGAGACGGTGTCCACCGATCCGGACACGTCCGACCGGCTCTATTTCGAGCCCTTGACCGCCGAGGACGTGCTCGCGATCTGTCGGGTCGAGGCGAGTCGTGGCGAGCTCCTGGGTGTCATCGTGCAGCTCGGCGGCCAGACGCCGTTGAAGCTCGCCAAGCCGCTCGAGGCCGCGGGCGTACCGATCCTCGGCACCTCGCCCGAGGCGATCGACCTCGCCGAGGACCGCGACCGGTTCAAGCTGCTGCTCGAGCGGCTGCAGCTCGCCCAGCCGCCGAACGACGTGTGCACGAGCGAGGCGGAGGCGGTGGCCAAGGCCGAGGCGCTCGGCCTGCCGATCGTGCTTCGCCCGTCCTACGTCCTGGGTGGCCGGGCGATGCGCATCGTCCACACCCTCGACGAGGTCCGCCGCTTCTTCGCCGAGGCGCGTGCCGCCTCGGAGATCGGCCCGGTGCTGCTCGACCGTTACTTGGCCGATGCGATCGAGGTCGACGTCGACGTGGTCGCCGACCGCGAGACGGTCGTGGTGGCCGGGATCATGGAGCACATCGAGGAGGCGGGGATCCACTCGGGTGACAGTGCCTGCTCGCTGCCGCCCTATTCGCTGCCGGCCGCGACCGTGGCGGAGATCGGCCGGCAAGCCGAAGCCCTGGCCCGCGCCCTCGACGTGCGCGGCCTCATGAACGTGCAGATGGCCATCAAGGAGGGCACGGTCTACATCTTGGAAGTCAATCCGCGGGCGAGCCGCACGGTGCCGTTCGTGGCCAAGGCGATCGGCCGGCCGAGCGCCAAGATCGCCGCCCGCGTGATGGCCGGCGAGCCGCTCGCCGGCTTCGGCCTCGAGCCGCCGCGGCTCGGCCACGTGGCCGTCAAGGAGGCGGTCTTCCCGTTCGCGCGGTTCCCCGGCGTCGATCTCCTGCTCGGCCCCGAGATGAAGTCCACGGGCGAGGTCATGGGCCTCGCCCCGGATTTCGCCACGGCCTTCGCCAAGTCCCAGATCGCGGCGGGCACCGAACTCCCGAGCCGGGGTCGGGTGTTCCTCTCGGTCAAGGACAAGGACAAGCCCGCCACCTGTCGGATCGCCCGGGTCCTCCACGAACTCGGCTTCGAGTTGCTGGCCTCGCGCGGCACGGCCGCCGCACTCGCCGCGGAGGGCCTGCCGGTCCAGGTGGTCAACAAGGTCCACGAAGGACGGCCGCACATCGTCGATCTGATCAAGGACAAGGCGGTCGCGATCGTGGTCAACACGAGCGAGGGGGCGCAGGCCATCGCCGATTCCTACTCGCTGCGGCGGGCGGCGCTGATGGGCCGCCTACCCTACTACACGACCGTGGCGGGGGCTCGCGCATTGGTTGAAGCCCTTCGCAAGCTCGCCCGAGGGTCGCTTGAAGTGCGACCGCTCCAGGCCTATCTTGCCGACCTCGAAAAGGGCTGAGCCGGCGGTACGGCGATCGCCGGCTTGTCGTTTTTTTGTCTCAGCAACGGACGGGCAGGGATGTCCAACCGCATACCGATGACCCCCGAGGGCCACTCGAGGTTGAGCGCGGAACTCAAGCGCCTCAAGACCATCGAGCGTCCGGCCGTGATCAAGGCGATCGCCGCCGCCCGCGAGCACGGCGACCTCTCGGAAAATGCCGAGTATCACGCGGCCCGCGAGCGCCAAGGTTTCATCGAGGGCCGGGTCGCGGAGCTCGAGGACAAGCTCGGTCGTGCCGAGATCATCGACATCTCGCGCCTTTCGGGCTCCAAAATCATGTTCGGCGCGAAGGTCCGGCTGGTCGACGAGGAGACGGACGAGGAGGTCACCTACCAGATCGTCGGACCCGAGGAAGCGGAGATCGCCCAGGGTCTGCTCTCGATCAACTCGCCGCTTGCGCAGGCTCTGCTCGGCAAGGAGGCAGGCGACTCCGTCGAGGTCGCGACGCCGCGTGGTACCCGCTATTTCGAGATCCTCGAAGTCAAGTACGGCTGAGCGAACGACGGCCGGGAGCACCGGCCGAACCCGGGGGGTCGAGGGTCGGCGATGGGGGTACGACGGGTCAGGCTCGCGATCGTGGGTGCCGGGCCGGCCGGCTACACCGCGGCCATCTATGCGGCGCGCGCCAACCTCGCCCCACTCCTGATCCAAGGCCTGCAGCCGGGGGGCCAGCTCGCGATCACGACCGACGTCGAGAACTTCCCCGGCTTCCCCGAGCCGATCCTGGGCCCGGAACTCATGGAGCGGATGGCCGCTCAGGCGCAGCGTTGTGGTGCCGAGCTCCTGGCCGACGTGGTGAGCGCGGTCGAGCTCGGTCGGCGGCCGTTCCGGCTCGTCCTGGACAGCGGGGATATCGTCCTGTGTGACGCGCTGATCGTCGCCACCGGCGCCCAGGCGCGCTGGCTCGGTCTGCCGAGCGAGCAGCGGTTCCAGGGTTTCGGCGTGTCGGCTTGTGCCACCTGCGACGGGTTCTTCTTCCGCGGCAGGGAGGTCGCGGTGGTGGGTGGCGGCAACAGCGCGGTCGAAGAGGCGCTCTACCTCGCCCAGATGTGCGCCAAGGTCACGCTCGTCCATCGCCGCGACAAGCTGCGGGCCGAGAAGGTTCTCCAGGACCGGCTGTTCGCCCACCCCAAGATCCGGGTCATCTGGGATCACGTGGTGGAGGAGGTGCTCGGCACCGAGGAGCCGCGCGGCGTGACCGGCTTACGATTACGCCACGTGCGCACCGGCGAGCCGCGCTTGCTCCCGGTGGACGGCGTGTTCGTCGCGATCGGCCACGATCCGGCAACGGGTCTGTTCAAGAACCAACTCGACATGGACGAGGGCGGCTATATCGTGACGGCGCCGGGCAGTACCCGGACCAGTGTTCCGGGCGTGTTCGCAGCCGGCGACGTCCAGGACAAGCTGTTCCGCCAGGCGGTCACGGCTGCCGGCACGGGGTGTATGGCCGCGCTCGAGGCGGATCGCTGGCTCGCGGAGCAGGCTGCGGGCGGCTGACGCCCGAGGTCGGCGTAGCGGGGGGACAGGCGGAGCCGATGCTCGATTGGGATCGTATCCGGATCTTCCACGTGGTCGCCGAGGCGGGCAGCTTCACCCGCGCAGCGGACAAGCTCGGCCTCTCGCAGTCGGCGATCAGCCGGCAGATCGGTGCCCTCGAGGAGGACCTGGGAGCACCGCTGTTCCACCGACACGCCCGCGGCCTGGTCTTGACCGAGCAAGGGGACATCCTGCTCGAGGCGGCCCGCGAGATCGCTCGCAAGATGGCCGCGGCGCAGACCGCGCTGCGCGAGAGCCGTGAGGTCCCGGCGGGGCATCTGCGGGTCTGCACCACGGTGGGCGTTGGCACGGTTTGGCTCGCCTCGCATCTCGGCGAGTTCCTCGACCGCTACCCCGACATCACGATCTCCCTGATCGTCACCGACGCCGAGCTCGACCTCTCGATGCGCGAGGCCGATGTCGCCGTCCGGATGCAGCGGCCGACCCAGTCGGACCTCATCCAACGCCGGCTCATGACGGTCCACACCCATCTCTACGCCGCCAAATCCTACCTCGAGCGGCACGGCACACCGACCTGCACCGCCGACCTCGACCGGCATCGGCTGGTCGCCTACGGCGACGACCCGAACCTCTCGAGCCAACCGCTCAACTGGATCCTCTACGCCGGGCTCGAAGAAGGCGAGATCGACCGGCCACGCAAGGCGGCGCTGCGGGTCAACAACGTCTACGGTATGCTGCGGGCGGTGCAGAGCGGCCTCGGGGTCGCCTCGCTGCCCGATTATCTGGCGAGCGCCAGCAGCGAACTCGTGCGCGTCCTTCCGGAGCTCGACGGCCCCAGCTTCTCCGGGTACTTCGTCTATCCCGAAGAGCTGCGGAACTCCAAGCGCGTGGCGGTCTTCCGCGACTTCCTCCTGGAGAAGGTCGCCCAGCAGCCGGTTTGGTGAGCGATCCATGCCGAAAAGGCATGGCACTGTTGCACGAGAGCACTAGCGAAAGCCGTCAGCGATCCCTAATTGATGCAGCGCAGCAAGGGCTGCTCTGGGAGCTCTTGCGGCAGCGGCCTCAGGGCCGCGGCCCCGAGGGCGCGATGCCCTCGGGTAGGGATCTCCGGATCCCTTTCCCCCAGACGTTTAGCCTCCCTGATCCACTCGGCCGGGCCTCGTGCCCGGCCACTTTTTTTCGTCAGGGAACCACTGGCCTCGCGAAGTCGGGGGCTCGGCCCCGTGCGGATGCCCGTGAGGCAATCCGTCACAGCCCTGCTACGGCGCCCCTTTTCCCCCGTCAAGCGGCACGGGAGTGCTGAACGACGATTTTGCAGCGCAACATATTCCATCGGCGGGCGGACCGCCGCCGCCCGCCGCGATCGCGACGGCCGCTCCGCTCTCGGGACGTTCGTCGGGCAGGCCCGCCGGATCGACCGGGGCACACCACCATCCTGCGGAAAGCTCGCCGGAAGGGCCCAGTGGTCCGCGACAGCGGGGCGGCGCGCTGCCCCGAGGGTCCGTTGTGCGGCCCGGGAACCCGCGGTGCGACCCGTTCAATCGTCGATCAAGAGGCCGTAAGGCACCTCGCCGACCGGCACCGAGCGCAAGGCTTTGAGGCTCCCCGTATCGATCACGGTGATGTCGTCGGAAAGGCCGTTGGCGACGTACAGCAGCCGCTCGTCGCGGGTCAGCCGCAAGCCCCAGGGCCGGCGTCCGACCAGCACGTAATCCGTGACCGTTTTGCTCGGCACGTCGACCACTGCCACGTGGTTGGCCCGGCCGAGTGCCACGAAGGCACGCTTGCCGTCGCGGGTGATCAATACGTCGACGGGGGTCACCATCTCCCGGCGCATGCCCTTGGGCAGGAATTCGATCGTGTGCGCGACCTCGAGCGTGGCCATGTCGATGACGTTGACGACTCCGGCGACCTCGGCCGAGACCCAGAGTTCCTTGCCGTCGGGGGTGAGCGCGAAGCGCCGCGGGCGGGTGTCGACGACGATGTCCTTGACGACCTCTTGCTTGTCGACGTCGATCACGTGGACGAGATTGGCGGCCTCGGAGGCCACGAAGACGAGCTTGCCGTCGGGCGTGGCGAGCACCCCCTCGGGCTCTTCGCCGGTGTCGAACGCGCCCACTTGCTCGCCGGTTTCGAGGTCGAACACCGTGGCTTGCGCGTCCTCCTCGTTGGAGACGTAAAGATGACGGCCGTCGGGGTGCAGATCGAAGGTTTCGGGCGCGGCCACGTTGGTGATCCGCCGCACGAGCTTGAGCGTCGCCACGTCGTAGATCGCTATCAGATTGTCGTCGGCGCAGCCCACGAGGAATTGCTCGCGGTCGGGGGTGAAGATCATGCCCCGCGGTCGGCCGCAGGTCGGGACGGTGTCCACCAGTTTGTCCTGGGCGTCGAGCACCGTGAGCGTGCTGCTCTTCTCGTTCGCGACGATTCGATTGCCCGTGGCGGCGACCGCCGCTCCGACCAGAGCCGTCGAGACCAACAGCGCGGACCCGATGGTGCGCAGGACCATCCCCGTCCTCCCCTCACTATCGCTTATCGAGAGCATAAGACCTGCTTTTCGTTCCGACCAGCCCGTTTCCGCCACGCGTCCGGTCGCGCCCAGCCGACGGTCGGGAGACTCGCCGACCCGTTCCTCACGATCGTGGCGCTCGCAGGTTTCGCCATCGTCGCTCCCGCCCACGCCCAGAGCTGTCGCGAGCAGGAACTGCGGCTCGCCCAGCTCGTCGAGCCGAGCCCGCGCCAGCTCGCCAAGGCGCTCGCTTCGGCCGCCGAGCGAGGCTGCTTCGAGCTCGCCGCTCGGCTGCTCGAAGCCGGCGCGCCCGTCGACGTGCGGGACCGCACCGGCGAGACGGCGCTCCTCAAGGCCGCCCGCGCCGGGCGCGTCGAGATCGTCCGGCTCTTGCTCGATCACGGTGCCGATCCCGCCCTCCACAGCCTCGCCGGGGCGACTGCGCTCTTTCTCGCGGTCGAAGCGAACCGGCCGCGCGTCGTCGAGCTCCTCCTCGAGCGTGGCGTACCGGCCGACCAGCCCGGCCGCAGCGGCGTCGCCCCCTTGGCCGCCGCCGCCTTCAACGGCGTGGAGCCGCTCGTGGCGCTCCTCTTGCGGCACGGCGCGGATCCGACCGCAGCGGATGCCACCGGCAAGACACCGCTCGTCTATGCCGCGGCGCGCGGCCACGCGGCGATCGTCCGCCGTCTGTTGGATGCCGGCGTTCCGGTCGACGCCCGCCACGCCCACGGGCTCACCGCCCTGATGTGGGCGGCGGGCCATACCAACGACGTGCCCGAGGGGGACGGGCTCGCCACCGTGCGGCTCCTCCTGGAGCGCGGCGCCGACCTCGAGCTCGCCGACGATCGCGGTCGCACGGCCCTCCTGGTCGCCGCCGAGCGCGACCACGGGCACGTCGTCGCGCTGCTGCTCGCGGCCGGCGCCGACCCGCGTGTGCGCAACCGGGCAGGGCTCGGCCTCGCCGAGCTCACAGCCGAGCCGGCGCTCGCGGCGCTCGCGGCGAAGCCGGTTCAGAGCGCGCCCAAATAGCGAGCGAGCGCGTCGATCTCCTCGTCCGTATAGGTGTCGAGCAGGTTCGACATGGCGGCGTTGTTCGCCCGCTCCTTGGTCTTGAAGGCGCGCATCGTCGCCACGAGGTAGCTCGTGAGCTGACCCGCGAGGCGCGGCACGGTGCTTTCGCCCATATAGTCGTCGAGGTGGCATTCTTTGCACATGCCGGCGCTGGCGAGCCGCTCGGCCAGGATGTCGTCGCCCTCCTCCGCCTGTTGCTCGAGACGCGGCCAGGGGCGCTTGGCGAAGAACGCGGCGAGCTCGCGCAGCTCCTGGCGCGACAGGTCCTTGACGATCTCGTTCATCACCTCGTGCTTGCGCGCGCCGTTCTTGTAGTCGCGCAGCTGGATGTAGGTGTAGCCCTCGTGCTGGCCGTCGATCACCGGCGACTCGGCATAGTTCGGCACGCCGTTCTCGCCGTGGCAGGCGAGGCACATCGGCACGAGTTCGGCCAGGTGCGGCGGCAGCTCGTCCACTCCCGGGATCTCGGCGGCCGGCGGCCGGAGCTCGGCGCCGCCGCCGACCCGCTGGATCGCCAAGGGCAGGCCGAGCGCGCAGGCGATCATGAACACGAGGGAGACCCGTTTCATCAGCATTCCCTGATCCAGCCGGGCAAACCGGGCGGCGTGGATGCGGCCCGCTCGGCCCTCCGTCAAGGGTCAGGATGTCGCAGTCTGCCTCAGTCTGCCAAACTGAAAGCGATGATATTGTTGCCGCGCTTGTAGTCCAACTGGGTGTTGCCGCCCGCCGCGACGACGATGTACTGTTGGTCGTCGACGGTGTAGCTCGCCGGCGGCGCGTTCAACCCGGCGCCCGCTCGGAAGCTCCAGAGCACCGCACCGGTGGCCGCGTCGACCGCGTTGAACCGGCCGTTACCCTCGCCGAAAAAGACGAGCCCGCCGGCGGTCGCCAGTACTCCTCCGACGAGCGGCCGTTCGGCCTCGAGTTCCCAGCGGATCTTGCCGGTGTGGTAGTCGACCGCCGAGAGGACGCCCCACTGCTCCTCGGTCGGGATCACCTTGAAGGCGCCGCCCAGCCAGAGCTTGCCACCCGGATAGGGCGTGCTCTCGACGTGGTAGGTCATCGGCTGGTGCAGGTTCATGACGTAGACCAGGCCGAGCTTCTCGTTCACCGCCTTGGGCGACCACTCGACCCCACCGTTGGCTCCGGGCAACATCCGGGCTCCCTCTTTGGTCGGCAAGGTCCACATGTCTTCCTGCGGGATCATCGCCTCGGAGAAGCGGATCAAGGAGCAGTCGTCGCGCTTGTGGACGAAGAGGTGACCGATCTTGCCGCCGTGGAGGACGCCCGGCACGAGCTTCCCGTCCTTGTCTCTGACATCGACCAGGATCGGCGGGCTCACCGCATCGAGATCCCAGACATCGTGCGGGATGTACTGGAAGTGACAGACGTATTTGCCGGTATCGAGCTCGACCGCCACGAGGCTGTCGGTGTACAGATTGTCGCCGGGGCGGAGCGAGCCGTCGAGATCCGGCGAGGGATTGCCGACGACGAAGTAGATCCTCCGCCGCTCGAGATCGACCGCCGGCGGCTGCCAGACGCCGCCGCCGAGCGTCTTGTAGGGGTCACCCAACTTCGCGAGCGCCTCTTTCTCGGCCGCGATGTCCCGCTTGAGGTCGCGGCCGGCGAAATCGTGGGTCGCCCAGACGCCGACCGAGTTCTCGGGTATGGTGTAGAAGGTCCAAACGAGCTTACCGGTCTTGGCGTCGAACGCCTTGACGAACCCGCGGACACCGTACTCACCGCCGTTGGTGCCGATCAGGATCTTGCCGTCGACCGCGATCGGCGCCATCGTTTCCGAGTAGCCGAGCTCCGGGTCGGCGATCTGGGTCTCCCACACGAGCTTACCGGTCTTCGCGTCGAGCGCCACGAGCTTGGCGTCGAGCGTGCCCATGTAGACCATGTCGCCGTAGGCGGCGACGCCGCGATTGTTCGGGCCGCAGCAATAGACCGTGATCGGCCCGAGCTTGTGCTTGTAGTGCCAGAGCTGCTCGCCGGTCCGCGCGTCCAACGCATAGACGTGATTGAAGGCGGTGGTGACGTACATCACGCCGTTGACGACGATGGGGGTGGTTTCCATCGTCTCCTTGACGTCGGTTTGGAAAATCCAGGCCGGGCGCAGGCGATGGACGTTCGCGGTGTTGATCTGCGCGTTCGGATAAAACCGTGTTTGCCTGTAATTGTGGTTGGTGTGCAGGAAGTTGTTGCCGTCGCCGGCCGCGGCGTTCGGCATCCGCTGGGTGACCGTACGAATGTCGCCGTACTTCCTCGCGCCCTCGACCTCTTGAGCCTGGGCGATGCCGGTCGATGACGCGGCCAACGCCAAAAGGCTGGCCCCTGCGAGCCAGCTCGTGTGCGTCTTCATGCTCCGCCCCCTCGGGCGTGCCCGCCGTCCGTGCGGCGGCGGGCCGCTCGAACGGCTAATCCCCGCGGGGCGTCGCAGCTAGCCCGCGGCCGTGGGGAGCGCCGCCCCGGCGGCGGATCAGCGCCGACAGCGCGACTCGGGCTGATCCACGCCCAGCGTGTCGAGCACGTTGCGCTGGTGGAGGAAGCGGTCGAGCGGCGGGCGGGCGATCACGGCGTCGGCCGTGGCGAGCAGAATCGGTTGGCGGAGCTGGTTGTCCCAGGGTCGGAAAGACGCCGGATTGCCCTTGTAGACGTCGAGCGTCGCCTCCTGGGCCACGAGCGCCTCGAGGACGCGCGTCGGGTCGGTCGTGCGAGCGCGGGCGTGCGCCTCGAGCAGCGCCAGCACGGCCGCCCAGGCGGCGAACTCGGCGTCCTGCATCCGCCGGCCCGCCCCGACCTGCCGCTCGAAGCGTTGGTTGAGCTGCGGCGCGCCCTGTCGCTCGAACGCCCAATGCCAAGCGAGCGGGACCAGACCGTGGGTCCCGACGACCGGTCGAGGGAGCACCGTCTGGTAGGGGAGATGGCGTCCGAACTCGCCCTCGCTGTCCGCCACCACGACGACGTCGTAGGCCACCCCCTGGGTGAGGAGGCGGACGTTGTTCAGCTCCCGCTGGCGCGGATCGCGCCCCGCCACGAATCGTCGGGTCTCGACGATCCGCCCGCCGAACCGACGGATCGCTCGGGCGAAAGCCTCGCCCGCCGCCTGATCTTCGGCTTCGGGGCCGACCAAGAGGAGGGCGTCGCGCCACTGCTGGGCCGCCAGGTGCTGGGCGAGCGCATCGGCGAGCATCGCTCGGCTCGGAATGACGTGGAAGAGATGGGCCGCGCAGCGCTCGCCGCGGAGCTCGTCGTCGATCGCGGAGACGTTGAAGAGCGTCACCCCCTTGTCGCGCGTTCGCCCGGCGAGCTCGGCCAGGAGCGGGCCCGGCAGATCGACGAGCGCGAAGCGCACGCCCAGCTCGCCCACCATACGGTCGAGGCCCGCGACGAGCGCGTCGATGCCGTCCGCCTGCACGACCTCGAGCGTGAACTCGGTCTTGAGCGCCCGGGCGAGCACGCGGGCTTCGCGCAGGGCCACTCTGGCACCGTCGAGGGGTACGATCGCCGGGCGGATCGGCACATTCGCGTACGTCTCGAGCGCCCGGTGCCGCGGATCGTCGGCAAGGCCCAGATAGCCGAAGGTGACGCGAGCCGTCTCCTGGGCGGCCGCCGGGAGGGGTGCCACGAAAAGGAGAGCGATGGCCGCCAACGCTCGAAGAACCCGGTACACCGCCGGCGCTCCTCGTCTCGGCCTCACTTCACGACGAATTTGCCGACCGGCTCACGACCTCGCACGCCGAAACCGTATTCGCCGGGTCGGATGGGGATGAAGAAGATGTTGACTGCGCCGTCGGCGTCGAACTCGATCCAGCCGAACGATCGTGCTCCGTGGATCTCGATGTCCCGAATCGAGATCTGCTCCAAATACGAGTTGGCGAACAACTCGGGCGCTGCGAATTGCCACTCGTCCCCCGCCTTGCTCTCGACGGTGAGCCGATAATAGGTTCCCGTGCTGAGCTCGTAGCTCTGGACCGAGGGCTTGAACTCCTTGTCGAAGACGAGGGGCGGCAATCGGGTGGCGCGGGCGGTCAGATTGCCGGCCGCCTCGGCCGCTCCTGCCCAAACGACCGCGCCGAGCGCGGCCGCGACGATGCCCTTGATCATCGGCGACCCCCCTCTTTACCGCGCCGCGCCCGAAGCGGCGCTTATGGGGCTCATAAGCCCCGCCCTCTCTTGCGGTCAAGCCCCGAGCGGTGGGTGCTTGACGACGCCCCGGCCTTGCCCCTCTTCCTTTCGCTCCGGCCGCTGCTCGCGGTCCAAGATGTCGCTGGACAGGGAGGGAGTTTCACCGTGATCCGTTCGGCCCGCTCCCGCTGGGGCCTGTTCCTGGCGCTCCTCGCCCTTCTCCTCGCCGCGCCGGTCGCCTCGGCCGGCGAGCTCGGCACTGTCCGTGCCGGCGTCCTCAAATTCGGCACGGTGAGCTGGGAGCTCGACGTGGTGAAGCATCACGGCCTCGATCGGAAGGAGGGCTTCACGCTCGTCGTCAACGAATTCGCCGCGAACGACGCGGCCAACGTCGCCTTCATGGGTGATGCGGTCGACCTCATCGTCGAGGATTGGCTCTGGGTCGCCCGCCAACGCGCCGAAGGTGTGGCGATCTCCTTTCTCCCCTATTCGAGCGCCATCGGCGCGGTGATCGCTCGACCCGACCGTGGCATCACCGGCCTCACCGATCTCGCCGGCAAGAAGCTGGGCGTGGCCGGTGGCGCGCTCGACAAGAGCTGGCTCATGCTCCAAGCCCTGGCGCGTCGACAGGGGCTGGATCTTGCGGCCGCGGCGAGCCCGGTGTTCGGCGCCCCGCCGCTGCTGAGCGAGAAGCTCGTGCAGGGCGAACTCGATGCCGCCCTGGTCTATTGGCCGTTCGCCGCCCGGCTCGAGGCCCGGGGTCTGCACCGGCTGATCGCCATCGCCGACGTCCAAGAGGCGCTCGGCGTACCACGCACCACGCCGCAACTCGGCTACATCTTCAAGGAAAGCTGGGCCAAGGCGTCCCCCGAGCGGGTCGCCGCGTTCGCCCGCGCCTCGCGCGCCGCCAAGGCGATCATGAAGGAGAGCGATGCCGAGTGGGATCGGCTGCGTCCGCTCACGCGGGCCGAGGACGACGCCACGCTCGTGGCGTTGCGCCAGCGCTATCGTGAAGGCATCGTCGGGAGCTGGGGCGAGGCCGAGCGGCAGGCGGCCGCCAAGCTCTTCGCGGTCCTCGCCGAGCTCGGCGGCGAGAAACTCGTGGGTAAGGCCAAGACGCTCCCCGATGGCACGTTCTGGCCCCTTGTCTGGTGAGGCCGGGCTGACACCCGCCGAGGCGGCCGACGTCGCGCTCGCCCCCTCGGCGGTGGGCCCGCGCCCCCGCCGGCTCCTGCCGCTCGCGTCCTTCCTCCTCTTGGTCGCGCTCTGGGCTCTGGTCGCCACCCTCGCCCAAGCGCCGCGCACCTTTCCCGGCCCGCTCGCGGTTCTCGACGCGGCTTTGCGCGAGCTCCTCGCGGGCGAGCTCCTGCACCATCTGGGCGCCACCTTGGCCCGGGTCGCGGCGAGCTTCGCGATCGCCATGACCGTGGGCTCGGCGATCGGCATCTTGATGGGCCGCTCGGCGCTCGCCGACGAGTTCGGCCGCCCCTGGCTCTTGCTCGCCCTCAACATGCCGGCCCTGGTCACCATCGTGCTCTGCTACGTGTGGATCGGGCTGATCGAGGCAGCGGCGGTCACCGCGGTCGCCCTCAACAAGATCCCGAACGTCGCGGTCACCGTCCGCGAGGGCGCCAAGGCGCTCGATCGCGGTCTGCTCGAGATGGCCCAGGCTTTCGCCGTCCCGCGCGGCCGGGTCCTCGCCCACCTCGTCCTGCCGCAGCTCGCTCCCTACCTCTTGGGCGCTGCCCGCTCGGGCCTCGCGCTCGTCTGGAAGATCGTCCTCGTGGTCGAGCTGCTCGGCCGTCCCAACGGTGTGGGTTTCCAGATCCACACCGCCTTCCAACTGTTCGACGTGGCGACGATCTTGGCCTATGCGTTGGCCTTCGTGGCGATCGTCCAGCTCGTCGAGTGGGGCGCGCTCGAGCCCCTCGCCCGCCGACTCGACCGCTGGCGCCGCTGAGCCTCGAAATTCTCACCCGCGCCGCTGTGCCGCGACCCCCTTGACAAGGTGCGGTCCTTTCGCGCCTAGCCGCGGGGTCCCGTGCCATGCGCTGGGAAGGGAGGCTCCATGCGTCCAACACATGCCGTGTTCTTGGCCGGTTGCGCTGCGACCGCGCTCGTCGCGACCGCCGGCTTCGCCGCCGATACGGGCTGGCCCATGTACGGCGGCAATTACGCCAAGTGGCATTACAGCGAACTCGCCAAGATCAACCGCGACAACGTCAAGAACTTGTCGTTCGCCTGGGCCCGGTCGCTCGGTAACGCTTTCTCGCAGGAAAGCACACCGCTCGTGATCGGCGACACGCTCTACGTCACGAGCGCCAACGGCCCGCAATATGTGATGGCGCTGGACGCGGCCACGGGAGCGATCCGCTGGAAGGTCGAACTCGAGATGCCGGCCGGTGTCCAGCAATATGCCTGCTGCGGCGTGGTCAACCGCGGTCCCGCCTACAGCGACGGCATGATCTATGTCGGCCGGCTGGACGGTGCTCTCTCGGCCTTCGACGCGAAGACCGGTGAAGAAAAGTGGACGGTCGAGGTCGTCGACTACAAGCAGGGCTCGGTGATCACCTCGCCGCCCTTGATCGTGAAGGACCTCGTCATCACCGGCTTCGGCGGTGGCGAGTACGGCGCGCGTGGCTACATCGTCGCCTACGACAAGAAGACCGGCAAGGAGCGGTGGAAGACCTGGACCGTGCCCGGTCCGGGCGAGCCCGGCAACGAGTCGTGGAAGGGCGATTCCTGGAAGCAGGGGGCGGCACCGTCTGGCTGATCGCCTCCTACGATCCGGTGCGCAACCTCGCCTATTTCGGGACCTCCAATCCCGCCCCCTGGGCCGCGCATGTCCGTGGCCCGAACACGTCCGACTTCGGCCAATATTCCAACAAGTGGACCGCCGCCACGATCGCCGTGAACCCTGACGACGGCAAGATCGTGTGGGGCTTCCAGAGCACCCCACACGACGCGTGGGACTATGACGGTGTGAACGAGCTCGTGCTCGTCGACATCGACGTCACGGGCGACGGGAAGCCGGACCCGGTCGGGCTCAAGGCCGACCGCAACGGCTTCTTCTTCGTGCTCGACCGGGTCACGGGCAAGGCGCTCTCCGCACAGCCCTTCGTGCCGACCAACTGGGCCAAGGGGTTCGACCTCGCCACCCAGCGGCCGATCGAGGATCCGGCCAAGCGCCCCGGCCTCAAGAAGAAGGCCGTCGACATTTGCCCGAACCTGATCGGTGGTAAGAATTGGCAGCCGATGGCCTGGAGCCCGCAGACCAACCTCGTCTACATCCCCGCCAACAATCTCTGCATGGACATGGAGGACAGCGAGGTCGAATACAAGCGTGGCTCGTTCTATCTCGGCAAGGACTTCCCGACCAAGCCGGGGCCCGGCGGCTATCTCGGTGAGCTCGTGGCCTGGGACCCGGTCAAGCAAACGAAGGTTTGGGGCATCAAGGAGAAGTGGCCGTTCAACGGCGGCGTGCTGGCGACCGCGGGCGGCCTCGTCTTCGCCGGCAATTACGAGGGTGAGTTCCGCGCGGTCGACGCCAAGACCGGCGAAATCCTCTGGAAGAAGCAACTCGGATCGGGCATCCACGCCGGTCCCTCGACCTACGAGGTCGGCGGCAAGCAGTACGTGGTCGTCGCGGTCGGCCGCTCGGAGACCATCCCGGGCTTCTTGGGCGAGATCGGTCGCCAGATGATCGAAGCCCAGCCGACCGCCGGCATGTTGTTCGCTTTCACCCTCGAGTGACGTTCCGTGGGGGGGGGGGGCCGGGCGCCCCGGCCCCC
>JAILZQ010000062.1 GCA_023512415.1 Geminicoccaceae bacterium
TGAACGGCGTGGCGCGGACCACCGGCACCGGGCTGCCCGGAGTCAGGAGCGCGCGCAGCTCGCCGTCGCCGCCGCGCGGTCGCTGCACGGGCCGACGGCGTGGGTGGTGATTGTCCCTCGCCTGCGCGCCGCCTAGCCTCTGGCCGTCGCGAGCGGAGGACGAGGATGAGCCGGGGCAACGAGCGGATCTGCTATTTCAACGGGAAATACGTGCCGGAGAGCGAGGTCCGGGTGCCCTTCCGTGACACGAGCTGGGTCTACGGCGACGGTGCGTTCGACATGACCCGGACCTTCGGTCACAAGATCTTCCGTCTGCAGGAACACATCGAACGCTTCTACCGCTCGCTCAAATATCTGCGGATCGACCCGGGCCTCTCGCCGGCCGAGATGATCGCGATCTCGGAAGAGGTGTTCGAGCGCAACCGCCACCTCCTGGGCCCGAACGACGATTACTGGCTCGGCCAGCGGGTGAGCCGCGGGATCAAGAAGGTCGAGGGTGACAATTGGGACCATTACGGGCCCACCGTGATCGTCGAGTGCATGCCGCTGCCTTTGAAGCAGCGTGCCAAGCTGTTCCGCGACGGAATCAAGGTCGTGACACCTTCGCAGCGGCGGATCGCCCCGGAGATGCTCACCCCGCGCGCCAAGACCCACAATTATCTGAACCTGATCGTCGCGAGCCAGGAGGTCGAAGCCCTCGACCCCGAGGCCTGGGCGGTGCTCCTCGACGTCAACGGCAACCTCGCCGAGGGCCTCGGCTCGAACATCTTCCTGGTCCGCGACGGGGTCCTGCTCACCCCGCAGGAGAAATACGTCCTGCCCGGGGTGAGCCGGCGCACGGTGATCGAGCTCGCCCGCGCGCAGGGCATCGAGGTCGTCGAGGCCGACCTCGACCTCTACGACGCCTACAATGCCGAGGAATGTTTCTTGACCTCGACCTCGCTCTGCATCTGCCCGGTCCGCTCGGTCAACGGCAACCCGATCGGCCCGAAGGGCCAGGTGTGGGGGCCGGTGACCACCCGGCTCAAGGACGCCTATGTGCGTCTGGTGGGCTTCGACTTCGTCCGGCAATATCTCGATCGGCTCGACGAGGCGGCGCCCACCCGGCCGTTCTGACCCGCCGGGCCCGGCGCGCCGCCGGGGGAGGTCGCCTTGGTGGCGATGCGCCTTCGGGAGGTGGCCCTCGACGGGCCGCACGAGGGTGTCCGGCTCGGGCTCGTCGAGTGGGGCGAGCCCGCCGCGCGGCAGACGGTCGTCTGCGTCCACGGGCTCACCCGCAACGCCCGCGACTTCGACGCGCTCGCCGAGGCGCTGGCGGCGCGCGGTGCCCGCGTCCTGGCGGTCGACGTGGTGGGCCGCAGCCGCAGTTCCTGGCTCGCCGACAATAGCGCCTACACGGTGCCGACCTACGCCGCCCAGCTCGCCCGGATCCTGGAGCTGCTCGGGCTCGAGGCGGTCGACTGGGTCGGCACGTCCATGGGCGGGCTGATCGGCATGGCGCTCGCGGCCCGGCCCGGCACGCGGATCCAACGGCTCGTCTTGAACGACGTCGGCCCGTTCGTGCCGAGGGCCGCGCTCGAGGTCATCCGCGGCTATGTCGGCCAGGACCCGCTCTTCGCCACGCTCGAGGAGGCCGAGGCCTATCTGCGGCGCATCCACGCGCCCTTCGGCCGGCTCTCCGACGGTCAATGGCGGCATTTGGCCGAGCATTCGGTGCGCGCCACCCCCGAGGGTCTCCGGCTGCACTACGATCCGGGGATCCGCGTGCCCTACGAGGCCCAGGCCACGGCCGACATCGAGCTCTGGCCGCTCTGGGACGCGATCGCCGCGCCCACGCTCGTGCTCCGCGGCGCCCTCTCGACGCTGCTCCTCGAGGAGACGGTCCGCGTGATGCTCCGCCGCGGGCCGGAATGCGAGGTGCTGACCTTCCCGGGCTGCGGCCACGCGCCGGCGCTCCTGGAGCCCTCCCAGATCGAGCCCGTGGCGGCCTGGCTCGGTCTTCGAGCGTGAACGCGGCCGGGTGCGGCTTCAGCCCGCGGGGCGGAAGCGGGCGGTGAGCCGCCAGCGCCGGCCGGGACCCAAGAGCCGGGCCCTGGTCGCCCAAACCCCGCGGGCGAAGGTCCGCCGGGTGACGAGCAGGCACGGCGTCCCGGGGGCCACGTCCAAGAGCCGCGCCGCCGCCCGGTCGGCGCCCACTGCCTCGATCACCTCCTCGGCCTCCTCGACCCGGCCGATCGCCGTCAGATAGGCGTTGGGCGAGCGTGTCGTGAAATCCTGCTCGAGGAAGGCCGGCGCGTAGGTGGGGTTCACCCAGCGATCCTCGAGCTGGATCGGCACGCCGTCCGCCCGGTGGAGGATCCGGGTGTGGAAGGCCTCGCCTCCCGGCTCCAGAGCGAGTGCCTCCGCCACCGCGTCGGGCGCGGGCGCCCGCTCGGCCACCAGCACCTCGCCGCGGTAGGCCCGGCCCGAGGCGCGGATCTCCTGGGCGATGTCCGGCACGACGAGGGCCGAATGCTCGAGCTTGCGGTCGGCCACGAAAGTGCCGCTGCCGGCCGTCCGCACGATGAGCCCTTCGGCTGCGAGCTCCTTGAGCGCCCGGTTGGCGGTCATGCGGGCGACGCCGAAGCGGCGGACGAGCTCGTGCTCGGAGGGCACCCGCGCGCCGGGCTTCAGCCGTCCCTCGGCGATCTCGCGGCGGATCGCCTCCATGATCCGCCGGTAGAGGGGGGTGGCGTCCAAGGCCGGCTCCGGGCTCGGCTGGAGGCTCAGAAGAGGGCCCGCGGCAGCCAGGTGGCGAGGCCCGGGAAGGCCGCGACGATCGTAAGGGCGAGGAGCTGGAGCGCCACGAAGGGCGCGATGCCGCGATAGAGATCGCGGGCTCCGACCTCCCTGGGCGCCACGCCGGCCAGGTAGAAGAGCGCGAAGCCGAACGGCGGGGTCAAGAAACTCGTCTGCAAGTTGATGGCGATCAGCACGCCGAGCCAGATCGGGTCCATACCCATGGCGAGGAGCACGGGGCCCACGATCGGGATGACGATGATCGTGATCTCGACGAAGTCGAGAAAGAAGCCCATGAGGAACATCACCGCCATGACCGTGGCGAGCGCCCCCCACATCCCGCCCGGCAGGGCCGCCAAGAGCTCCTTGACCGTCTCCTCGCCACCCAGCCCGCGGAAGACGAGGGCGAAGAGGGTGGCGCCGATCAGTGTGGCGAAGATCATGGCGGTGATCGTGGTCGTGCTCTCGCAGACCCGGGCGAGGATGCCGGCGCGGCCGAGCGACCAGAGGGCGACGAGGAGCCCGGTGGCGAGGACGAGGACGAGCAGTGCCGCGACCGTCATCGCGAGGCGATCGGCGGTGGGCACGAGCTCGCGGCCGAGCCGCATGTCGAAGACGGCACCCAGAAGGGCGAGGCCGAGGGCGGCGAGGCCGGCCCAGGGCGCGAGGCGCGCGGCGGCACCACCCTGCCGGCGGGCGGCCAAGAGCGTGGCCCCCACCGCGCCCACCGAGGCCGCCTCGGTGGGGGTGGCGATGCCGCCCAGGATCGAGCCGAGCACGGCCACGATCAGGACGAGCGGCGGGACGAGCACGCCCAGGAGCCGGCCGAGGCCCACCGTGCCCAGCTCGTCGGCCGGGATCGGCGGGGCGATCGCCGGGCGGAGCCAGGCTCGGCCGAGCTGGTAGAGGATGTAGAGTCCCACGAGCAGGAGCCCGGGCAGCATGGCCCCGGCGAAGAGCTGACCGACCGAGACGGTCTCGACCGTGAACTTGCCCTGGGCGAGCTGGGCCTGCTGGTAGGCGGCGGCGAGCACCTCGCCCAGGATCACCATGACGGTCGAGGGCGGGATGATCTGGCCGAGGGTGCCGGCCGCACAGATCGAGCCCGTGGCGAAACCCTTGTCGTAGCCGCGCCGGAGCATGGCCGGCAGCGCCATGAGGCCCATGGTCACGACCGTGGCCCCGACGATTCCGGTCGACGCGGCCAAGAGCGCGCCCACCGCCGAGACCGAGACGGCGAGGCCGCCGCGCACCCGGCCGAACAGGCTGCCCATGGTCTCGAGCAGCTCCTCGGCGATCTTCGAGCGCTCGAGCATGATGCCCATGAAGACGAACAACGGGATCGCGACCAGGACCTCGCTCGTCATCGTGCCGAAGACGCGCTGAGCGAGTGCCCGCAACAGGAACGGGTCGAACACCCCGAGGGCCGAGCCGAGGGCGGCGAAGGCCACCGCACAACCGGTCAGCACGAAGACCACCGGCACGCCCGTGAGGATCAGCCCGCACAAGGACAGGAACATGAGCGCGTCGAGCGCGCTGCCGAGCCCGCTCGCGCTCATCCCCGCGGCTCCGCTGCCCCGTGGCTGCCGCGATGCGGCAGGTGCGTCGCGGCGTGCCCCGTGAGAACGGCCAGGCAGCGGAGCGCGATCGCCACCGCCTGGAGGGTCAGGAGAACCGCCATCGCCGGGATCAGGCTCTTGAGCCAGGGGAGGAGCGGCAGGCCGCCCACCTGCATCGGCCCCTCGCCCATGCGGAAGGAGACCGCCACATAGCCCCAGGACGCCCAGATCACGAGGGCGCAGAAGGGCAGGACGGCCAACAGGATGCCCGAGAGGTCGGCGAGTGCCCGGGCGCGCGCCGACCAGCCGGCGTAGAAGAGATCGACCCGCACGTGCTGGTCGACCAGGAAGGTGTAGGCGATCGCCAGCATGAAGAGCGTGGCGTTGGTGTAGAGCACGCTCTCTTGCAGCCAGATGTAGCTCGTGCCGAAGGCGTAGCGCAGCACGACGACCGCGAGCTGGATCAGGACCAAGAGGACGGCGAGCCAGCGGACGGTCTTGCCGACCGCGCGGCCCAGATGGTCGAGCGCGCCGGCGAGCGCGAGCAGGGCTCCCAAGACCGCCTCCCGCGCCCGCCGGCTGTCGCTCAACCCCACTTGATGGGGAGAGCGCGCGCGTTGAAGATCGCGCCGTAGCTCTGCATCATGTAGCTCTGGCTACGATTGCGGAACTCGGCGTAGGCATTGGCGATCTTCTTGACGAGCGGGTCCTGGTGCTCGCGGTACTCGGCGAGCATCTGGCCGGCGGCGTTGCCCAACGCCTCGAGCAGGTCGCGCGGCGCTTCCTTGACCTGGACCCCGTGCTGGCTCACGAGCTGGGCGAGCGCCTGCGGGTGACGGCTGTCGTACTCCGTCGTGACCTCCTCGGCGACCGACTGGCAGGCGAAGCGGATCGCCGCCTTGAGCTCGTCGGGAAGGGCGTTCCAGCGCTCGAGGTTGATGCCGATCTCCTCGGCCGAGGACGGCTCCTGCACACCCGGGAAGTAGTAGTTCTTGGCGACCTGGTGCAGGCCCAAGGGCGCATCCGAGAACGGGCCCACGAACTCCGCGGCGTCGATCGTGCCCGATTGCAGGGCTTGGAAGATCTCGCCCGCCGGCAAGGTCACGACCGAGGCGCCGGCCCGGCGGAACATCTCGGCACCCAGACCGGCGGTGCGGAAGCGGAGCCCTCGGAAATCGTCGATCGACTTGATCTCTTTGCGGAACCAGCCGAGCCATTGCGGCCCGGAATTGCCGGTGTTGAAGGGCTTGATGCCGAACTTGGCGTAGATCTCGTCGTAGAGCGCCTGGCCACCGCCGTGCAGGAGCCAAGCCTGCTGCTCGTAGGCGGTGAGGCCGAAGGGGAAGGAGCCGAAGAAGCCGATCCCGGGCGACTTCGAGACCCAATAGGCGGGGACCGCGTGGTAGAGGTCGGCCGTGCCGGCCGCGACCGCGTCGAACACGCCCGTGGCCGGGACGATCTCGCCCGCGGCGTGCAGCTTCACGGTGATCCGCCCGCCGGTCACCGCGGCGATCCGGTCGGCCACCTTCTGCGCGGCCACGCCGGGGCCGGGCAGGTTCCTGGGCCAGGCGGTGACCATCCGCCACTCGATCCGCTGCTGCGCGATCGCCGGGGCGGGGAACGCGGCGGCCGCGGTCGCGGCGACCGCACCCGTGCCGAGAACGAGCTTGCGACGCTTCATGGCTTCCCTCCTTGGCTGCGGCCGAGACCTGTCTCGGCCGCTCGTACTGGGGCTCGCGAAAAACGGGCCGGGTTCATCCGAGGAGATCCTCCGGCAGCTCCCGGAGCACCGCCTCGACCGCCTCGATGTCGGGGCCGACCTCGCGGTCCTCGACCACGGGCGGGACACGCGCGCGGATCGCGCCGAGGACGGGCGCGAGCGCCGGCGCCGGCTCGAATCCTCGGATCGCGAAGGCCTGGGATGCGGCGAGGGCTTCGATCGCCACCACCGTCCTCGCGGTCGCGAGCGCGAAGCGGGCGCGCTCGGCAGCGAGCGGGGCCATCGGCACGTGGTCTTCGGTGTTCGCGCAGGTCGGGATCGACTGGATCGAGGCCGGCACCGACCGCATGCGGAGCTCGGCCACGAGCGAAGCCGCGGTGTACTGGGCGATCATGAGCCCGCTGTTCAAGCCCGGGGCGGCTGCGGGGTGGATCAGGAACGGCGGCAGGCCGAAGGAGAGCTTCTCGTCGACCAGCCGGGCGGTGCGCCGTTCACTCATCACGGCGAGCGAGGTGAGCGAAGTTGCGAGCGAATCGAGGACTTCGGCCGCCGCCTGGCCGTGGAAATTCCCGGAGTTCGAGGTGACGAAGCCGCCCGCCACCTCGAAGATCGGGTTGTCGTTCGTGGCGTTGATCTCGGTCTCCAGCACCGCGGCCGCGCGGTCGATCGAATCGCGCACCGCCCCCAGGACCTGGGGGATGCAGCGGAGCGCGAGCGCATCGCGCAGCCGGCCGGGGCGCGGGGCGCGGACGGCCTTCGAGCCCGCGCACCAGCGGCGAAGCGCCGCCGAGGTCGCGATCTGCCCGGGATGGGGCTTGGCCGCGGCCACTCGGGCATCGAAGGCATCCTCGACCGCCCCCAGGACCTCGAGGGTCATGGCCGCGACCGCCTCGGCGAGCCGGACGAGCTTCCGCGCGTCCTGCACGGCGAGGCCGCCGATCGCGGTGGTCTGCTCGGTGCCGTTGATGAGCGCGATGCCGTCGCGGCCGCCGAGCCGAATCGGCGCGAGCCCGGCACGGGCCAGGGCCTCGGCGCCCTCGAGCCAGGGGCCGTCGGCGAGCCGGGCGCGGCCCTCGCCCACGAGCACGAGGGCCATGTGCGCCAAGGGCGCGAGATCGCCGCACGCCCCGACCGAGCCGCGCCGCGGCACGCGCGGGATCACCCCGGCATCGAGCAGCGCGAGGAGGGCATCGACGGTCGAAGGCCGCACGCCCGTCTGCCCGCCGGCGAGGCAATTGGCGCGGATCGCCATCATCGCCCGGACCTCGTCGGCGGCCATGGGCTCGCCCACGCCCGCGGCGTGGCTGCGCACGAGGTTGAGCTGCAGCCGGTCGCTCTCGGCGGGGGCCACCTTGCGTCCGTCGAGCGCGCCGAAGCCGGTCGTGATCCCGTAGATGGGCGTGCCGTCGGCGATCATCCGGTCGAGGAGTGCGGAGCAGGCGGCGACCCGCTCGCGGGCTTCGGGGGCGAGGGCCAGCGGGCGGCCGCTCCGGGCGACCGCTTCGACCTCGGCGAGCCGGAGCGAGCGGCCGTCGAGCCGGACGGGCGGGGCGGGTTCGGCGCTCACCAGTTGATCCCGAGGGCGGGCAGCACGAGGCCCTGTTCTTCCGCGCAGGCGATCGCCTCGGGATAGCCGGCATCGGCGTGGCGCATCACGCCCGTGCCCGGATCGTTGAAGAGCACCCGCTCGAGCCGCCGGGCGGCCTCGGGCGTGCCGTCGGCCACCACGACCATGCCGGCGTGCTGCGAATAGCCGATGCCCACCACGCCGCCATGGTGGATCGAGACCCAGGACGCCCCCGAGGCGCAGTTCAACAAGGCGTTCAAGAGCGGCCAGTCGGCGACCGCGTCCGAGCCGTCGCGCATCGCCTCGGTCTCACGGTTGGGGGAGGCGACCGAGCCCGAATCGAGATGGTCGCGGCCGATCACGATCGGGCCCGCGAGCTCGCCCTTCGCCACCATCTCGTTGAAGGCGAGGCCCACTTGGTGCCGTTTGCCGAGCCCGAGCCAGCAGATCCGCGCGGGCAGGCCCTGGAAGGCGATCTTCTCCTTCGCCATGTCGAGCCATCGGTGGAGGTGCGGATCGTCCGGGATCAGCTCCTTCACCTTCCGGTCGGTCTTGAAGATGTCCTCGGGATCGCCCGAAAGCGCCGCCCAGCGGAACGGGCCGATGCCGCGGCAGAAGAGGGGTCGGATGTAGGCCGGGACGAAACCGGGGAAGGCGAAGGCGTCCTCGACCCCCATGTCCTTGGCCATCTGGCGGATGTTGTTGCCGTAGTCGAGGGTCGGCACGCCCTGCCGATGGAGCTCGAGCATGGCGCGCACGTGGATCGCCATCGATTCCTTGGCGGCGCGCTTCACCCCCTCGGGATCGCGCTCCTGGCGCTCTTCCCATTCGGCGAGCGTCCAGCCGGCCGGCAAATAACCGTGCAGCGGATCGTGGGCGCTCGTCTGGTCGGTCACCACGTCCGGGCGGATGCCGCGGCGGACGATCTCCGGAACGAGCTCGGCGGCGTTGCCCAAGAGCCCGACCGAGACCGGCCGGCCCTCGCGATGGTGGCGGTCGACGATCTCGAGCGCCTCTTCGAGCGTGTCGGCCCGAGTGTCGAGATAGCGGGTCTTCAGTCGGAACTCGATCGCCGAAGGCCGGCATTCGATCGCGATGCAGGAAGCGCCGGCCATCGTCGCTGCCAGGGGCTGGGCACCACCCATGCCGCCGAGGCCGGCCGTCAAGATCCATTTTCCCCGCAGGTTCCCGCCATAGTGCCGCCGGCCGACCTCGGCGAAGGTCTCGTAGGTGCCCTGCACGATCCCTTGGCTGCCGATGTAGATCCAGGAGCCGGCCGTCATCTGGCCGTACATCATGAGCCCGAGGCGATCGAGCCGGTCGAACTCTTCCCAACTCGCCCATTTGGCGACCAGGTTGGAATTGGCGATCAAGACGCGCGGCGCGTCCGGGAAGGTCTTGAAGATGCCGACCGGCTTGCCGGATTGGACGAGCAAGGTCTCGTCCGGGGCGAGCCGTTCGAGGGCCGCGACGATCCGATCGAAACATTCCCAATTGCGGGCGGCTCGGCCGATGCCACCGTAGACCACGAGGGCTTCGGGGTGTTCCGCCACCTCGGGGTCGAGATTGTTCATGAGCATGCGCAAGGCACCTTCGGCCGCCCAGGTCTTGCAGCGCAGGGTGCGGCCGCGCGGTGCGCGGATCTTCCTCGTATTGTCGAGACGCGGATCGGTCATGGTGCGCTACCGCGGGCGTGCAGCCGCCCGGCCTCCTCGAGCAGGGTTTCGATCAGCTTCGCGAGCACCGCCCGGACTTCACGGGCCTTCTCCTCGCGGAAGGTCCATGGCGGCGCCTCGTCCATGTAGGCCGCTTGCGCGAGCTCCATCTGCACGGCTTCCACCCGCTCGCCGGGTCTGCCGTGATGGCGGGTGATCCAGCCGCCTTTGAAGCGGCCGTCGATCACGAAGGCGGCACCGCTCCCGGCGAGCACCCGTTCGGCGGCGGCGCGCAAGTCGGGCGAGCACGACCGACCGTCGAACGTGCCGAGATTGAAGGTCGGGAGCACACCCTCGAAGAGCCGCGGGATCCGCGAGCGGATCGAATGGCAGTCCCAGAGCAGGCAGAAGCCGCGACGGATGCGGGTGGCTTCGATCGCTCCGGCCAAGGCCGCGTGGTAGGGCTCGAAGAAGTGCCGGCGGCGGCGGGCGATCTCGGCCGGGTCGGGCTCCGCACCCGGCTGCCAGATCGGCTCGCCGTCGAAGGTTTCGGTCGGCACGAGCCCGGTCGTGGCCTTTCCCGGATAGAGCGAGGCGCCCGACGGATCGCGGTTGACGTCGATCACGTAGCGGCTCCAGCCCTGGCGAACGATCGTCGCCGAAAAGCGCTCGGCCAGGGGTGCGTAGAGCCGGTCGATCCACCAATCGGTGTCCGGCACCGATCGGCCGAGGTCGGAGAGGGCCGCGGTCACTTCGGGCGGGAGGGCCGTGCCGACGTGCGGCTGGGAGAGGACGAGTGGGCTTTCGCCCGGGATCACCTCGACGAGCCTCATGCCCCCTCTCCGAACAGGCTCGCCCGCTCGTCGGCCGTGAGGATCGCGGCGAGTGTGCCGTCGCGCACGAGGCTCGCCACCGCCTCGATGTCGGGGGCGAGCGGCCGGTCTTCGTGGAGCGCCGGGGCCACGCCGCGCACCGCCTCGAGGAGCCGCTCGAGACGCGGGCTCGTCGCGAGCGGGGCGCGCAGCTCGATCCCCTGGGCGGCCATCGAGGCCTCGATCGCCACGATCCGGGCCAGGTTCTCGACCATCGGCGCGAGCCGGCGGGCGGCATGCGTGGCCATCGAGACATGGTCTTCCTGGTTGATCGAGGTCGGGATCGTGTCGATCGAGGCGGGCGCCGCCCGCTGCCGGTTCTCGGAGGCCAAGGCGGCCGAGGCGATCTCCGCCACCATGAACCCGGAGCGCAGCCCCGGCTCGCGCACGAGGAAGGCCGGTAGGCCCGTGAGCACCGGATCGCACAAAAGCGCGCAGCGGCGCTGGGCGATGTTGCCGGCTTCGGCGATCGCGAGCGCGAGCTGGTCGGCGGCGAAGGCCACGGGCTCGGCGTGGAAATTGCCGCCCGAGAGCACCTCGCCCGTCTCCGGGAAGACGAGCGGGTTGTCCGAAACGCCGTTCGCTTCCCGCTCGAGGGTCGAGGCCGCCTGGCGGACGAGGTCGAGGCAGGCGCCCAGGACCTGCGGCTGGCAGCGCAGGGAATAGGGGTCCTGGACGCGCGGATCGCCCTCGAGATGCGAGCGGCGGATGGCGCTGCCGGCGATCAGCGCGCGCAGGATCCGGGCGACCGCGATCTGACCCGGATGGCCGCGGAGCGCGTGGATCCTGGGGTCGAAGGGGGTGTCCGAGCCGGCCGCGGCGTCGACCGAGGCGGCACCCACGACCAGGCTCGCGGCGAGCACGGGCTCGAGGGCGAAGAGCGCATCGAGGGCAAGCGCGGTCGAGATCTGGGTGCCGTTGAGGAGCGCCAGGCCCTCCTTGGGACCGAGGGTCACGGGCGCGAGACCCGCGCGCGCGAGGGCTGCGCGGCCGGGCAGCCGCTCGCCTTCGAACCAGGCTTCACCCTCGCCGATCGCGACCGCGGCCAGATGCGCCAAGGGTGCCAGATCGCCCGAGGCGCCGACCGAGCCCTGCGCCGGGATCACGGGCAGGACACCGCGGTCGAGCATCGCCTCGAGGAGGCGACAGAGGGCGGGTTGCACGCCCGATGCGCCGTGGGCCAGGCTCGCGAGCTTGAGGGCCATGGCCAGGCGGACGACGGGAGCGGGCAGGGGCTCGCCCACGCCCGCCTGGTGCGAGCGCACGAGGTTGACCTGGAGCTCGGCCAGCCGGTCCGCGGGGATTCGCAGGAGGGCGAGCTTGCCGAAGCCGGTGTTGAGCCCGTAGACGGCGCGCTCGCCTGCGGCGGCTTCGCGGATCGCCCGGTGCCCCGCCTCGATCCGCGGCCAGCACGCAGGGGCGAGCCGGACGGAAGCACCGCCGCGCACCGCCCGCCAGAGGGCGAGCCGGTTGTCGCCGGCGCGGAGCTCGAGGGGCGCGCTCATGCGCCGACCCAGCGGCCGGCGAGCGGCCGGGCCCCCATCATGTAGACGAGCTCGGCCGGCCGCTCGATCGACCAGAGCGCGAGGTCCGCGCGCTTGCCGATCTCGAGCGTGCCGCGCTCGTCGGCGAGGCCGAGGGCCCGGGCGGCGTTGCGGGTGACACCCAGGAGGCACTCCGTGACGGTCAGCCGGAAGAGTGTCGCCGCCATGTTGGCAGCCAGGAGGAGCGAGACGAGCGGCGAGGTGCCCGGGTTGCAGTCGGTCGCGACGGCGATCGGCACGCCCGCCCGGCGGAAGCTCTCGACCGGCGGGAGCTGCTTCTCGCGCAGGCAATAAAAGGCCCCGGGCAGGAGCACGGCGACCGTGCCCGCCCGGGCCATCGCCGTCACGCCCTCGGCGTTCGCGTATTCGAGATGGTCGGCACTGAGGGCGCGGAACGCGGCGGCGAGGGCCGCCCCGCCCGTGTCGGAGAGCTGGTCGGCGTGCAGCTTGACCGGGAGCCCGTGGGCGCGCGCGGCCTCGAAGACGCGCCGGGTCTCCTCGGGCGTGAAGGCGATCGTCTCGCAGAAGGCGTCGACCGCGGCGGCGAGCCGGTCTCGGGCGACCCGCGGGATCATCTCCTCGCACAACAGGCGCAGATAGGCTTCGCGGTCGGAAGCGAACTCGGGCGGCAGGGTGTGCGCGCCCAAGAACGTCGTTTCGACTCGCACCGACCGCTCGGCCTCGAGCGCTCGGGCAGCCGCGAGCTGGCGGTACTCGGTCGCGGGCTCGAGCCCGTAGCCCGACTTGACCTCGACGGTGGTGACCCCGTCGGCGAGGAGCGCGTCGAGGCGCGGGAGCGCGGCGCGGACGAGCTCCTCGCGCGGCGCGGCGCGCGTCGCGCGCACGGTCGAGAGGATGCCGCCACCCTCCCGGGCGATCTCCGCGTAGGTGGCACCCTCGAGCCGGCGCTCGAACTCGTGGGCCCGGTCGCCGGCCCACACGAGATGGGTGTGGCAGTCGACGAGGCCGGGAGTGAGCCAGCGACCCTCGCCGCGGATCGTCTCGCGGGCCTCGAGCGCGGGGGCATCACGCCGTTCGCCGACCCAGGCGATCCGGCCGCCGCGGGTGGCGAGCAGGCCGTCCTCGACGATGCCGAGCCCCGGTCGGTGCGACGCCATCGTCGCGAGACGGACCTCGGTGAACAGCCGATCGACGCGCAAGGGTGCCTCCCGGGCCGCCCGTCTGGCGATCCTTCTGGCGAAGCTGTATAGACAGGTCAAGCCCCGGCCGACGGAGACCCCCCCGATGACCGTCCTCTGCCTCGAGCGCGCGCTTCTGCCCGAGGGCTGGGCCGAACGGGTGACGCTGCGGCTCGACCCGGACGGGCGGATCGCCGCGGTCGAGCCCGCGAAAGGCGAGGGCGAACCCGTGCGCGGCGTCGTCGTGCCGGGCCTCGCGAACCTGCACAGTCACGCCTTCCAGCGCGCGATGGCCGGGCTCGCCGAGGTCGCGGGGCCGGGCGAGGACAGTTTCTGGTCGTGGCGCGAGGTCATGTACCGCTTCCTGGCCCGGCTCGAGCCCGAGGACGTCGAGGCGATCGCGACCTTCGCCTACGCCGAGATGCTGGAGGCGGGGTTCACCGCGGTCGGCGAGTTCCACTATCTCCACCACGATCCCGAGGGCCGCCCTTACGCCGAGCCGGCCGAACTGGCGCTTCGCCACGTCGAGGCGGCCCGGGCGAGCGGGATCGGCCTCACGCTTCTCCCCTCCTTCTACGCCCACGGCGACGTGGGCGGGGCGCCGGCGAGCCCGGGCCAGCGCCGGTTCCTCTGCGACCTCGACCGGTTCGGCCGGATCCACGAAGCAGCCGCGCGGGCGGTCGGCACGTTGCCGGGCGGGCGGATCGGGATCGCCCCGCACTCGATCCGCGCCGTGACGCCCGAGGAGCTCCGCCGGCTCGTGGCGCTGTTCCCCGAGGGGCCGGTGCACGTCCACGCGAGCGAGCAGCCGCGCGAGGTCGAGGCCTGCCGGGCGGTGCACGGGACGACCCCGATCGCCCTTCTCGCCGAGACGATCGGGCTCTCGGCGCGGCTCTGTGTGATCCACGGCACGCACGCCACGGAAGCGGAGCGAGCGATGCTCGCGGCCTCACCCGCGGTCCTGGGCCTGTGCCCGATCACCGAGGCGAGTCTCGGCGACGGGATCTTTCCGGCCGCGGCCTTCCGGCGCGCGGGCGGCCGCTTCGGGGTCGGGACCGATTCGAACGTCGAGATCGACGCCGCGGCCGAGCTCCGCCAGCTCGAATATGCCCAAAGGCTGGCGCTCGGCCGGCGCAATTGTCTTGCCGTGCCCGGCCGGTCGACCGGGCGGGTGCTGTTCGAGGCGGCCCTCGAGGTCGGGGCTCGCGCGCTCGACCGCGGACTCGTGGGCCTACGGCCCGGCGCTCCGGCCGATCTCGTGGCCCTCGATCCCGACCATCCCGACCTCTTCGGCCGGGCCGACGACCGGCTGCTCGACGGCTGGATCTTCTGCGCCGGCAAGGCGGCGGTCCGCGAGGTCCGGGTCGGCGGCCGACGCATGGTCGAGGCCGGCCGGCACGTCGCAAGGGACGCGATGCTCGCCCGCTACCGGGCGACCCTCGCGCGGCTCCTGAGCTGAGCGGCCGGGCTCAGCGCGCGATCGGCGCGGTCGCCCGGGCGAGCTTTTCCGCGCCGGGCACGGGCTCGGCGGTGCAGCGCCAGCGCCGCACGCGCTCGCCCTCGCGGCCGGCCTTGCGCAGCCAATCGGCGATCTCGGCCTGGCCGTGCGTCTGGCAGGCCGCGAACGAGCCGTACCAGGGCAGGCTCACCCGGTCGCAGACGGGGTCGGTGACGGTGCTGGTGCCCGCGGCGCACAGCCAGAAGGTCAAGGTCACGTACATCATCGCAGGTCCTCCGGGGCCGGCGGCGCCGCGCGGGGGCGAAGGGAGGCACGGCCCGATCGCCCGAGCCCGGCAGCCTCCTCGCCGTTCCGTCATTAGCACGTAACGTGCCATTCATGTAGAGAGCACGTGACGCGCCGGTCATCGAGAGGTGCCGGCGCTTGAAGGCGAGCGGCCGTCGCGCGAGAAGCCCTCGAAACCGTCCCGGAGGCAGCGATGCCGCAATTCCGTGCACCCTCTTTGCCGATCGACCTCGGCGAGGAGGTCGAGGCGATCCGCGAGGTCGCCCGAACCGTGGCCGAACGCGAGATCGCGCCCCTGGCGGACGAGATCGACCGGACCAACCACTTCCCCCGCCATCTCTGGCCGAAGCTCGGCTCGGCCGGCCTCTTGGGTGTGACGGTCGAGGAGGAGTACGGCGGGGCGGGCCTGGGCTACCTCGCGCACACCGTGGCGATGGAGGAGATCTCCCGCGCCTCGGCGGCCATCGGCCTGTCCTACGGCGCGCACTCGAACCTCTGCGTCAACCAGATCCGCCTGCACGGCACCGACGCGCAGAAGCGGCGCTTCCTGCCGAAGCTGATCTCGGGCGAGCACGTGGGCGCCTTGGCGATGAGCGAGCCCGGCGCCGGCTCCGACGTCGTCTCGATGCGCACCCGCGCGGTCGAGAAGGGCGACCGCTGGCTGCTCACCGGCCGCAAGATGTGGATCACCAACGGCCCCGAGGCGGACGTGATCGTGGTCTACGCCAAGACCGCGCCCGAGGCGGGTGCCAAGGGCATCACGGCCTTCATCCTGGAGAAGGGCACCCCGGGTTTCTCGACCGCGCAGAAGCTCGACAAGCTCGGCATGCGCGGCTCCGACACCTGCGAGCTCGTGCTCGAGGAGGCCGAGGTGCCGAAGGAGAACGTCCTGGGCGAGGTGAACGGCGGGGTGCGCGTGCTCATGCGCGGGCTCGACTTCGAGCGCCTCGTGCTGGCGGGCGGCCCCCTCGGCATCATGCAGGCCTGTCTCGACGTCGTCCTGCCCTACGTCCACGAGCGCCAGCAGTTCGGCCAGCCGATCGGCACCTTCCAGCTCGTCCAGGGCAAGCTCGCCGACATGTACACCGAACACGCCGCCTGCCGCGCTTACGTCTATCTGTGCGGCAAGGCGGCGGACGCGGGGAAACTGACCCGCGAGGACGCGGCCGGGTGCTTGCTCTACGCCGGGGAGCGGGCGACCCGCATGGCCCTCGATGCGATCCAGCTCTTGGGGGGCAACGGCTACATCAACGACTATCCGACCGGCCGGCTGTTGCGGGATGCCAAACTCTACGAGATCGGTGCGGGGACTTCCGAGATCCGCCGTTGGTTGATCGGCCGCGAGCTGTTCGCGAAGACGGCGTGAGGGGAGCGGCGGAAACCCGTCGTTCGTCAACCTTTTCGTAACCTTTGCGAGGTAGGTTTCCTTTCGAGCAGCGAGGGTCGCGGGCGGGCATGGGTGGGCCGATGGGTTCGGGAGGGGTAAGGTTGCCGGCGTCGCGCTGTGCGCCGATCGGGCTGGACGGCCGCGCGACCGCCTGGCACCCTCGTCGACGATCGGGGAGGTTCGCCATGGTCCGCCAACTCCGTCTCCACCTACTTGTCCTCTCGGTCGCCCTCTTGGCACTCCTTCGGCCGGCGGTCGCGGGCGAGGTCGGGATCGTCGAGAAGAAGGTCTTCGAGCTGCCCTCCTACACGACCGTGGGCGGGCGGACGATCGCTCCGGTCCGGGTGGGGTGGGAAAGTTACGGCACGCTCAACGCCGCCAAGGACAATGCGATCCTGATCACCCATTTCTTCAGCGGCACGAGCCACGCCGCGGGGAAATATGCCGAGAGCGATCCGGCGCCGGGTTATTGGAACGCGATCATCGGCCCGGGCAAGGCGATCGACACGGACCGCTTCTTCGTCTTGAGCTCCGATACGCTCGTCAACTTGAACGTCCACGACCCCAAGGTCGTCACGACCGGCCCGGCGACCCCGAACCCGGCCACCGGCAAGCCCTGGGGGCCGGATTTCCCGGTCGTCACGATCCGCGACTTCGTGAACGTGCAGAAGGCGCTCGTAGAAAGCCTGGGGATCCGGAAGCTGCACGCGGTGATCGGCGCGTCGATGGGGGCACTCCAGGCGCTCGAATGGGCGAGTGCGTACCCGGACATGGTCGGTCGCGTCGTGCCGGTCATCGGCGCCGGTGAGGTCGATCCGTTCCTGATCGGCTGGTTGGACGCCTGGGCCACGCCGATCCGTTTGGATCCGAACTGGAACGGCGGGGATTATTACGGCAAGACGCCGCCCACGGCCGGGCTCGCCGCGGCGCTGAAGCTCGTGACCCTGCACGCCCGCTGGTACGAGTGGGCCGACAAGGCGTTCGGCCGCGCCTGGGCCGAGGAGGGCAAGGATCCGGCCGCAGCGCTCGGCCATCGCTTCAAGATCGAGGCGACGTTGGACGCGGTCGGGCAGGCGCGGGCCAAGGCCGCCGACGCCAACCACTTCCTCTGGCTCGTCAAGGCCAACCAGCTGTTCGTCGCGGGCGGGAGCCTGGCCGAGGGGCTGAAGCGGATCGAGGCGCCGGTCCTGCTGATCCCGTCCAAGGACGATCTGATCTTCCTGCCGGGGCGCGTCGAGCGGACGGCCGAGCTGATCCGAGCCGACGGCACGCCGGTCGAGATCGCCTGGCTCGACGGGGTGGACGGCCATCTCGACGGGATCACCGCCATGAGCCAGGTGGCCGATCGGCTGAAGGCGTTCCTCGAACGCTGAGGGCGAGGCCGCTCGGAGCGACGGCCGGGCGGATTCCGGGAGCCGAATGGGAAGCGCCCGGGTGCCCGCGCCGAGTGCACGGAGCGCGAGGTCCGCGTTCGCGGGAGCAGCAGCCTCGACCGGCCCGGCGGACCGGTTCCGAGCGATCCGTGCCACGGCGGCGAGCCCACCCTGCTGCGCTGGCGGGAGTAACGGGGGGCCGGGCGTCCTGTCCCGGTCGGTGCGGTCCACGGGGCAGCCGGTCCCGGCCTCGGCCCGCCCACGGCCGGGGGCTCTCGGGGTTCGGGGAAAAGCGGCCGTTCCCGCGGCGGGCGTACTCGGAAACGGCTCCGGGTCTCCCGGAGAACGCCCCGGCGCCGTCCATGTCACCGGCTTTCCGGTCCGTGGGCCGGCGTTGCGGCGACGAGCCCCGGGAGCCTCGGTCGACCCGGCGCTCAGCTGGGCGCCGGCTCGCGCAGGCGCGCCACCTCGCGGGCGAGCCGCTCGTAGCGGCTGTGCTCACCGCGGACCTCGACGGTGAGGCCCTGGACCGTCCCCTCGAGGCGCATGACCATACCGGTGAGGACCGTCACGTCGTCACGCAACCGCCCCTGCTCGTCGAGGATCCGCTCCGCCTGCCGGGCGAGGAAGGCGAGCGTGAGCTTTCCGTCGGCGGTCATCTCGCGGACCCGCTGGTCGAGGGCCTCGTGGCTCGCGCGCAGGCTCCGCTGCTCCTCCTCGAGCCTCTCGAGCCGGGTCTCGACGGCCCCGAGCCGGGTCTCCAGCTTCTCGAGTCGGGCTTCTACGGTCCCGAGTCGGGTCGCGACCTCGTCGAGGCGCGCGTCGACAAGCGCCGACCTCGCCTCGACGGCGGCAACGGCACCGAGCAGGCGCTCCATCTGCGCGGCCAGGAACTCGAGCGTCACCGCGGTCATCGACACCCCCTTCGACCATCATGATCGCGATATTCGGAACCGTGAAGCCCCCGACGGTGCCCGTGCGGCTCGGCACCGTCGCGAGGCTCCCGGAGTGTGCCGGACCGGCCGGAGCCCGTGGAGTTGGCGGCCGGCGTGCCAGTGCACCCGCTGGCAGCGCGATCGGGCGCAGGCGGATCGCCGCGGGGCCGGCAGGGTCGCTGCGAGGGCGGGCCACACCGTGCCCGAAAGGGGGCAGCGGGTCGAGCCGCGAGGACCCGGTCGCTGCCGATTCCGGTCCGGAGGCGACGGGCCGGCAGGTCGGACGCGGCCGCGCGGGCCCGGATCCCGGCGTTCGGACCATCCGGTGAGGCACCTTTCCTCACGATCACGCACCACGCTCACCGGGCGTTAACGGTTCGGTGCTAGCTTGCCGCTGCGCCTCCAGCGGGTGGACGGGACGGGAAGCGGATGGCTCGGCTGCGCACCAGGACGTCGCGGATCGCCGCCTCGACGGCGGGGCTCCTGTCGCTGGCGGCTTGTGCGGGGCCGTCCGCTTCCCCCTGGCGCGAGCTGCCGCCCGCGCCGCGCGCCGAGGGGCCGGCCGCCCCCGTGTTCTGTTACCGCACGCTCGCCGACGTCGCCTGCTATTTCGAACGCGACCTCGCGGTGCCCGGCCAGCTCGTCGCGGTCTATCCGCGCCCGACCGGCGATCCGCTCACCGCGACCCATTGGCGGTACCGGGCCTCGGGTGTGGCCGCGCCGGCCGAGGGCGTGACCGAGCCCTGAGGGCGAACCGGGCCCGGTTCGTCGCGCGCGAGCGTGGCGTCGATGCAGCGTCCCCCGGACGCGGTCAGAAGCCGAAACTGGCGCCCAGCGTGACGCGCACGCCGAACAGGTTCCAGCCGTAGGTCTCGGCGTAATCGTCCGGGAACAGCCGGGCCGTGGCCCGCCAGACAGCGCGCTCGCGCTCGACCCGCTCGACCGCGGCGGGGAGGCGGACCCGGGCCACCGCCCGCTCGCCGTCGCACCAGGCGGCGAGCACCGCACGGCCGGCCGGGGAGCCGGCCGGGCGGTCGGCTCCGGCGCAGATCGCCGCCGGCTCCTCGAGCCCGTCGAGCGCCAGGACCA
>JAILZQ010000063.1 GCA_023512415.1 Geminicoccaceae bacterium
GTCCTCGCGCCGCTCGAGGCCGGCGAGCGCCGGATCGAGCCCGGCCGGGACACGGACCGGCCGGCCCCAGCGCTCGCCGCCGGACCAGCCGGCTCGGGCGAGATAATGGCTCATCGAGGCGAAGACGTCGGGCAAGCTGGTCCAGATGTCGCGCCGGCCGTCACCGTCGAAATCGACGGCGTACGACAAGAAGGAGCTCGGCATGAACTGGCACTGGCCCATCGCCCCGGCCCAGGAGCCCAACAGCCGGTCCGGGTCGCGCTCGCGACGCTCAAGGATCTCGAGCGCGGCCAAGAGCTCGCGGCGGAAGAGCTCGGCCCGCCGCCCCTCCCAAGCGAGGGTGGCGAGCGCCTCGATCACCCGATAGTTGCCCTTGTAGGTGCCGTAGCTCGATTCGATCCCCCAGAGGGCCACGAGGGTCTGCGGCGGCACACCGTACCGCGCCCGCACCCGCTCCAGGAGCGGCCGGTGCTCGACCAGGAGCTCGCGGCCGCGGCGGATCCGCTCGGCGTTCACCACCTTGGCCCGGTATTCGGCGAAGGTGAGCCGCCGCTCGGGCTGCCGGCGGTCGGCCTCGATCACCGCGTCGAGCGGCCGAACGCCGGCGAAGGCGCGCTCCAGGGTCGCCGCGGAGATCCCCCGGCCGCGGGCCTCGGCCTTGAACCGGTCGAGCCAGGCCGCGAAGGGCTCGGCCGGCCGGGCACGGGCCCACCCGCCGAAGAGCGGGGTCGCGACGCCGCCGAACAAGAGGCGCAACGAGGTCCGTCTGGCCAGGCGCGGCACGGCCCGCTCCCTTCTGGCGCTGGTCCGATCGCCGGCCACTCTACGCGAGCGTGGCCCGCCTTGGAACCGCGCGGAGCGTCGGCCGGTCGGCTCAGTGGATCGTCGTGAGGTAGCCGGTGCCGTCCTCGCCGCGCTCGACCACGGTCCGCGCCGGGACCGAGCGCGCCCCACGCGCGGGGGCCGAGGCGGCGCGGGCCCCGGCGGTCCGGTCGCGGGCAGCGGGGCACGGGACGAGTTCGGTACCGAGACCGTCCGACGCGGCGACCCGGCAGCTCTCGACCACCTCGACCGAGACGGAGAGGGTCCCTTCGGCACTGCCGGCCCCGGCTCGAGCGGGCAGGAAGGCGAGCGGGAGGAGAAGGACGGGGGCGAACCGGTTCGATCGCCGGCCCGGGTTGCTCGGCAACATGGCGTTCCCTCCGCGCGGCGGGTCGCGGCCGCCGCGTCCGCCGAGCATCCTAGCGCGGAACGGGTCCCGGTGTGTGAAGCTCCGGCAACCATGGCTGCCGGCCCGTTCATCTACCGTGGGTTACGAGCGACCCGGGACCCCCGGACGAAAAGAAAGCCGGGGCTCGCGCCCCGGCCAGTGGTAGGGAGGAAACGCCTCAAGTCGGGTGTCACAGGGGAAACCCATGAACACGCCACTTATATGCTACAGGTTGAGAAAGTCCGCAAGAGGGAAACGTCGACGGGTGCCCGTTTTTCGCGAACTATCGTATTCAACTTTACGGGCGGTTTAATAAAATTTTAGCGATTTTGGGGATATTGGCGGGGACGGACGCGAATGCCGCGCCGAAACGCGTGTTGCATCAACCATTTGGAGAGACGAGGGCGAAACCGCTGCGCGAGCCGGTCAGGGCGGCGGCGGCCGGAAGCTGACCAGATCGCTCTCGACCGCGAGCTTGATCGCGAAGGTGACGAGGGCGGCGAGCAGGGTGGTGATCGCGAACTTCAAGAGGAGGCGCGGCCGGGCCGGGGCCGAAGGCACCGTGCCGGGCGGCGGCTCAGCCGAAGGTTGCGCGCCCCAGGGCAAGACCATGAACAGGATGAGCCACCAGCTCACCGCGAAGGTCACGATGGCCTGGTAAAGAGTCATAATCGAATGCGCTCACGCCTGCTCGAGCTCGACGAGCGTACCGCAGAAGTCCTTGGGGTGGAGGAACAGCACGGGCTTGCCGTGGGCGCCGATCTTGGGCTCGCCGTCGCCCAGTACCCGCGCCCCTCGCGCCCGCAGCCGATCGCGCGCGGCCAGGATGTCGTCGACCTCGTAGCAGAGATGGTGGATCCCGCCTGCCGGGTTGCGCTCGAGGAAGGCGGCGATCGGTGAGCGCTCGCCGAGCACGCCCAAGAGCTCGATCTTGGTGTTCGGCAGCTCGACGAAGACCGTGCGCACCCCGTGCTCGGGCTGGTCGACGATCTCCGAGACGCGACCACCGAGCGTGTCGCGGTAGAGGGCACGCGCCGCCTCGAGGTCGGGAACGGCGATCGCGACGTGGTTCAAGCGGCCGATCATCGGGTCGGACCTCCTTCCTCGGCATCCTCGAGCCGGGCGAGCGTCTCGGCATCGAGCCGGGTGATCTGGACCTGGACGAGCGGCCGGCGGTCGCGGGGCAGGTCGAGACCCTGGCGGACGGCGACCCGCACCGCCTCCTCGACCTCGGCATCGTCCAGCACCGCCTCGTCGTCGAGGGCTTCGACCGCCTCGGCGATCGCGCTCTCGAGTTCGGCCCGGAGCTTGTCGAGGCGGGCCGGCTCGATCACCCCGGGTGCCGCGAGGCGCGGTGTGGCCAAGAGGCTGCCCTGCTCGTCGAGCACGAGGCTCACGCTCACGACACCGTTGCCGGCGAGCCGGCGGCGCGTGCGGAACAGTTCGTCGGCCACGTCGACGAGGCCGGTCCCGTCGACCGCGAGGCGGCCGACCGGGACCTTGCCCACGACCGCGGCCGGCGCCGGGGCGAGGCGGACCAGGTCGCCGTCGCCGACGAGCAGGGCTTCGCGCACACCGAGCTTCTTGGCGAGCCGCACATGGGCCTGGAGATGGCGCGCCTCGCCGTGCACCGGAATGGCGATCTCGGGCCGGATCCACCGGTACATCTGCTCGAGCTCGTCGCGGCAGGGATGGCCCGAGACGTGGACGAAATGGTCCTCTTCGGTGACCACCTCGATCCCCTGGGCGACGAGCTGATTGTGCAGGTCGAAGAGGACCCGCTCGTTGCCGGGGATGATCTTGGCCGAGAAGATCACGGTGTCGCCGGGCTCGAGCCGTAGCCGCGGGTGCCCCCCCGCGGCGATCCGTTGGAGCGCGCTGCGCGCCTCCCCCTGGCTGCCGGTGACGAGCGCCATGACCCGGTGCCGCGGCAGCTCCATGAGCTCGCGCTCGTCGCCCAAGGGCGGCAGGTCCTCGAGGTAGCCCACTTCCCGGGCCGCCTCGAGCATCCGGCGCATCGACCGGCCGACCACGAAGGGTCGACGGCCGGCCGCCACACCCGCGAGGATGGCGCTCTCCATGCGCACGAGGTTGGAAGCGAAGGTGGTGAGCACCACCCGGTTCGGCTGGGCGGCGATCAGTTCCATGAGGCTGTCGCGGACCTCGGCCTCGGAGCCCGACGAACCGGCCGCGAGCACGTTGGTGCTGTCGCCGATCATCGCCAGGATCCGGCCCTCGCCGGCCTCCTCGAGCCCGTCGCGGTCGGTCGTGGGGCCGAGGAGCGGCGCCGGGTCGAGCTTCCAGTCACCGGTGTGGAGGAGCCGGCCGGCCGGTGTCTCGAGCAGGAGCGCGTTGGCCTCGGGGATCGAATGGGTGACGTGCAGGAAGCGGCAGTCGAAGGGGCCGACGCGGAAGGTGCGGCGCGGCTCGACCTCGCGGATCGCCTCGCCCGGCGAGATGCCGGTGTCCAGGAGCTTGCGGCGGAGCACCGCGGCGGCGAAGCGGGTGCACCAGATGGGACAGCCGAGCCGCGGCCAGAGGTAAGGCACCGCACCCAGATGATCCTCGTGCGCGTGGGTCAAGACGAGGCCCGCGAGCTTGTCCTTCTCGGCCTCGAGGAAGCGCGGGTCGGGCAGCACGATGTCGACCCCCGGCAGCCGGTCGTCGGCGAAGCCGATGCCGAGGTCGACCAGGAGCCAGCGGTCGCCGTAGCCGTAGAGATAGGCGTTCATGCCGATCTCGCCGACCCCGCCCAGGGCCACGAAACGGAGCTCCTCGGCCATCAGCCGCGCTCCCGCTTGCCGGCGCGCACGCGCTCGCGGTTGTGCTCGTAGATCTCGAGCAGCCCGGCCATGGTGAGGTCCCGATCGAGATGGTCGAACAGGCCGGCCCGCTCGTAGAAGAGCGACGCGAGTCCGCCCGTGGCGATCACCGTCATGGGCTCGCCGTGTTCCTCGACGATCCGCCTCACGAGCCCCTCGATCAGCCCGACATAGCCCCAGAAGATGCCGGACTGCATGGCCTCGATGGTCGACCGGCCGATCACCCGCTCGGGTGCCGCGATGGCGATCCGCGGCAGTTTGGCGGCGGCCCGGGCGAGCGCGTCGATCGAGAGATTGATACCCGGGGCGATCGCCCCACCCCGGTAGGTCCCGTCGCGATCGACCACGTCGAAGGTCGTGGCGGTGCCGAAATCGACGATCACGAGGGGCGGCCGATAGCGGGTGAGTGCCGCCACCGCGTTGACCACCCGGTCGGCGCCCACCTCGGCCGGGTTCGCGAGGTCGATCCGGATCGGATAGTCGAGATCCTCGCCGACCACGAACGCGTCGCAGGCGAAGAAGTCGCGGCTCATCCGGCGCAAGGGCATGACCGCCGCCGGCACCACCGAGGCGATCA
Organism: Geminicoccaceae bacterium; assembly: GCA_023512415.1. Lineage (GTDB taxonomy): Bacteria > Pseudomonadota > Alphaproteobacteria > Geminicoccales > Geminicoccaceae > JANXAZ01. The sequence goes on from JAILZQ010000063.1 coordinate 4,610, forward strand.
CGACCGCCCCCACACCCTCGGGCGTGAAGCCCGCGAGCCCCATGAGCTGGATCAACAGCGCGGCGTACTCCTCGCTGGTCCGCTCGCGGTTGGTCGAAAGCCGCCATTGGCCGACCTGCTCACGCTCGCGGTAGAGCGCGAAGACCGTGTTGGTGTTGCCGACGTCGATCGCGAGCAGCATGGCTCAGGGCTCCGCCCCGCTGCGGCCGGGGCCGGTCCTCATAGCCGGCCGGGGGCCGCGCTTGAAGCCTCGCCGACGGGCGCGACGGACGCGGGGCGTTCCCCCGCCGCGGCGAGGAAGAGCTCGCCCGTGGTGAACCGCACGAGGCAGCCCGCCGGGCCCTCGAGGAGGATGCTGCCGTCGCGGCCGAAATCGACGAGCTTGCCCTCGTGGACGACCTCGCCCAGGGCGAGCCGGACCGGCTCGCCGAGCCCCACCGCCCGGGCGAGCCACGCCTCCCGCACCGCCGCGAAGCCCCCCACCTGCCAGAGCGCGTAGTGTCGGGCGAACGGCTCGGCGAAGGCCTCGAGGAAGGCCTCCGGGCTCGGCACCGCCTCGCCGAGCGCGGCGAGCGAGGTCGCCGGCCGGTCGAGGTCCTCGGGATGGTGCGCGAGGTTGGCGCCGATCCCGAGGATCAGCGCGGCGCAGCGCCCGTCCGCGGTGGCGAGCGCCTCGGGCAAGATGCCGGCGAGCTTGGCGCGGCCCACGAGCACGTCGTTCGGCCATTTGACCCGGGGCCGTAGCCGGCCCGCGGCGAGCGCTTCGACGGCTTCGGCGACGGCGAGGGCCGCGACGAGCGAGAGCGTGGCGCACTCGCCGAGCGGCCGGGTCGGGCGCAAGAGGAGCGAACCGTGGAAATTGCCCGCGGGCGAGCGCCAGCTCCGACCCTGTCGGCCGCGCCCAGCGGTCTGCACGTCGGCCACGATCCAGAGCCCCTCGGGCTCGCCGCGCTCGGCCGCGGCCTGCGCGAGATCGTTCGTGCTCGGCACACGCGCGTAGTGCTCGAGGCAGAAGCGGAGCGGGGCCGCGCTCATCGCACGGCGGCGACGGCCGGCGGGCCGAGGCTCGCGGCCGCCCCTCCCGCGGCTTCGAAGAGCGGCCCGGGCAGGACCACGAAGCCGACCACGGCCACGGCCGCGAGCCCGGTCACCAGACGCAGCCCCGGGGCGGCCGGCACGTCGAACGGCTCGGCCGGCGGATCGAAATAGGCGAGCTTGACGATCCGCAGGTAATAATAGGCGGCGACCACGCTCGCGAGCAGGCCCGCGACCGCGAGCCAGACGAGGCCGGCCTTCACCGCGGCGAGGAAAACGAAGTACTTGCCGAAGAAACCCGCCAGGGGCGGGATGCCGGCCAAGGAGAACATGAAGATGGCGAGCGCGGCTGCGAGCAGCGGCCGGCGGGACGAAAGGCCCGCGAGCTCGTCGATCCGCTCGACATAAGTGCCCTGGCGGCGCATCGCCAGGATACAGCCGAAGGCGCCGAGCGTGGTCGCGAGGTAGATCACCATGTAGACGAGCGCCGCTTCCATCCCCTCGCGGGTGCCGGCGGCGACGCCCACGAGCGCGAAGCCGACATTGGCGATGCCGGAATAGGCCATCAGCCGCTTGATGTTGGTCTGAACGAGCCCGGCCAAGGAGCCGAGCACCATGGATGCGAGGGCCACGAGGGCCACGACCTGCTGCCACTGCCCGGCCCAATCGGCCATCGGGCCCATGAGCAGGCGCAGGGTGAGGCCGACCGCGGCGACCTTGGGGGCGGCCGCGAGGAAGGCGGTCACCGAGGTGGGGGCGCCTTCGTAGACGTCGGGCGTCCACATGTGGAAGGGCACGGCCGCGAGCTTGAAGGCGAGCCCGGCGATCACGAAGACGAGCCCGACGACCGCCCCCGTGGGCAGGCCGCCCGGGCTCGTGGGCCCGAAGCCTTGCGCGAGCGCGGCGAAGGAGAGGGTCCCCGTGAAGCCGTAGATCAACGAGCAGCCGTAGAGCAGCATCCCCGAGGCCAGAGCACCCAGCACGAAATATTTGAGGCCGGCCTCGGTCGAGCGCAGCTGATCCCGGTGGAAGGCGGCCATCACGTAGAGCGGCAGGCTCTGCAGCTCGAGCGCCATGTAGAGCCCCAACAGGCTCTCCGCACTCACCATGAGGCTCATCCCGAGCCCGGCGAGCAGAGCGAGGAGCGGCAGCTCGAAGCGGTCGATCCGCTCGTCCTCCTCGTAAGCGCCGCCCAAGAGGATACAGGCCGCGGCGCCCACGAGCACGACCACCTTGAGGAAGGCGGCCATCGCATCGAAGCGGAAATGGCCGCCCAACAGGGTCTGCGGGGTCCGATCGAGCACCCCCGCGATCGCCGCCGCGACGAGCAACGCCAAGACCGCGAGGGGTGCCACGATCCCCGCGGCCTGCGCCCGCTCGCGCAGCGCACCCACGACGAGCAGCACGAGTGCCGCGGCCAAAAGGACGATCTCGGGGAGGAGCGGGGCCAGGGCCAAGTCGGGAAGCGGGCTCGTCGGCATGGGACCGCCTCAGTGGAGCTGGAGCGCGAGCCGGCCGGGGCCCGCAGCACCGATCTCGGCGAGCACCCGGTCGATCGAGGCCGCCATGGGATCGGTGAAGAGCGAGGGATAGACCCCCATGAGCAGCACGAGCAAGACGAGCGGGGCGAAGGCCACGACCTCGTTGAGCCGCAGATCCTCGATGGCGGCGAGCCTGGTCTTCTCGAGGGCGCCGAAGATCACCCGGCGATAGAGCCAGAGCATGTAGCCGGCACCCAGGATCATGCCGGTCGCGGCGAAGAGCGCCACCCACGAGCCCTGGGCCGGGATCGCCGCGCTTTCGGGCGTGATGTTGAAGATCCCGATGATGACGAGGATCTCGCCCACGAAGCCCGAGGTGCCGGGCAGGCCCACCGAAGCGAGCATGAAGAGCATGAAGAGCGTGGCGTAGACCGGCATGCGTTCGGCGAGCCCGCCATAGGCCGCGATCTCGCGCGAGTGGATGCGATCGTAGACCACGCCCACGACCATGAAGAGGGCCGCCGAGACGAGGCCGTGGCTCAGCATCTGCACGAGGGCACCGGTGAGCCCGAGCGGGTTGGCGGTGAAGCAGCCGATCGTGACGATGCCCATGTGCGCGACCGAGCTGTAGGCGATGAGCTTCTTCATGTCGGTCTGCACGAGGGCGACGAGCGAGGTGTAGACGATCGCCACGATCGAGAGCGCGAACACCATGGGCGCGAAATAGGCCGAGGCCTCGGGCAGCATCGGCAAGGAGAAGCGCAGGAAACCGTAGCCGCCGAGCTTCAAGAGCACGCCCGCGAGCAGCACCGAGCCGGCCGTCGGCGCCTCGACGTGCGCGTCGGGCAGCCAGGTGTGGAACGGCCACATCGGGACCTTGACGGCGAAGGAGGCGAAGAGCGCGAGCCAGAGCCAGGTCTGCATCGCCACCGGGAAGTCGTGGCGGGTCAGCTCGGGGATCGAGGTCGTGCCGGCCTCGCGCGCCATGACGATGATCGCCACGAGGAACAGCACCGAGCCGGCGAGCGTGTAGAGGAAGAACTTGAATGCCGAGTAGATCCGCCGCGGCCCGCCCCAGATCCCGATGATCAGGTACATCGGGATCAAGATGCCCTCGAAGAAGATGTAGAAGAGGACGATGTCGAGCGCGCAGAAGGTCCCGACCATGAGGGTATCCATGATCAGGAAGGTGATCATGTACTCCTTGACGCGCTCGGTGACCGAGAACCAGGAGCCGACGATCACGACGACGGTGAGGAGGGTCGACAGGAGAACGAGCCAGAGCGAAATGCCGTCCACGCCCATCTCGTAGCGGATGCCCAGAGGCTCGAGCCAAGCGGCCTGCTCGACCAGCTGGTAGCCGCCCTGGGCCGGATCGAAATTGGCCCAGATCATGAGGGAGAGGGCGAAGGTCGCGAGCGCCGTCCAGAGTGCCACCGCGCGCGCGTTCTGCGCGACGATCGTGGGCTCGCCGCGGATGAACAGGATGAAGGCCACGCCCACGAGCGGCAGGAAGGTGGTGAGCGAAAGCAAGGGCCAGTCGCTCATGGGCTCAGCCCCCGAGGAGGAAGAGGTAGAGGCCAACCAGGAGGACGAGCCCGATCAGCATGGCGAAAGCATAATGATAGAGGTAGCCGGTCTGCAGCCGCACGGTCCGGGCCCCACCGGCGAGCGCGGTCCGGGCGATACCGTCGGGGCCGAAACGGTCGATGATGCCGACGTCGCCGCCTTGCCAGAAGACCCGCCCCGCGGCCAAGGCCGGACGAACGAACAAGAGATCGTAGAGCTCGTCGAAGTACCACTTGTTGTAGAGAAACGTGTGGAGCGGTCGAACCGCGGCCGCGACCCGGTCGGGGAGATCGGGCATCTTGACGTAGAACAGCCAAGCGAGACCGAGACCCGCGGCCATGGCGAAAGTGGGGGCCAGTTTCACGAGCAGCGGGACCTCGTGCATCGCGTGCATGACGTGGTTGTCCGGCCCGGTGACGATCGCCCCGGCCCACCAACCGCCGTCGGGGTCGAGCATGCCCTTGCCGAGCCAGCCGGCCAGGAGCGCGCCCGCCGCGAGCACGAAGAGCGGCACGGTCATGACGGGCGGACTCTCGTGGACGTGCTCCATCGTGTGGTGGTCGGCGCGCGGCTCGCCGTGGAAGGTCAAGAACATGAGCCGACCCGAATAGAAGGCGGTCAGCACCGCAGCCAGGAGGCCGAGCCAGAAGGCGTAGAGGTGGAAGGCGTTGTGCGAGGCCCAGGCGGCTTCGAGGATGGCGTCCTTGGAAAAGAAGCCGGCCGTGCCGGGGAAGCCCACGAGCGCCAGCGTGCCGATCCACATCATGGCATAGGTGATCTTGATCTTGTCGGCTAGGCCTCCCATTCGGCGCATGTCCTGCTCGTCGGACAGGGCGTGGATCACCGAGCCCGCGCCCAAGAAGAGCAGGGCTTTGAAGAAGGCGTGGGTCACGAGATGGAAGATGCCGGCGGCGTAAGCCCCCACGCCGCAAGCGAAGAACATGTAGCCGAGCTGCGAGCAGGTCGAATAGGCGATCACCCGCTTGATGTCGAACTGGGTGAGGCCGACCGTGGCGGCGAACAAGGCGGTCGAGGCGCCGACCACCGTGACGACCGCCAGCGCCACCGGTGCGAGTTCGAAGACGGGCGAGAAGCGGGCGACCAAGAAGACGCCCGCGGTCACCATCGTGGCGGCGTGGATCAGCGCCGAGACCGGGGTCGGGCCCTCCATGGCGTCCGGCAGCCAGGTGTGCAGGCCGAGCTGGGCCGACTTGCCCATCGCACCGATGAAGAGGAGGAGGGCCATCACCGTCAAAGCGTCGGCCGTGAGGCCGAAGACCGTCACCGTCTGCCCGGCGTGGCCGGCCGCCTCGGCGAAGATCACGTCGTATTGGATGCTGTCGAAGAGGAGGAAGCAGAGGGCGACGCCCAAGGCCAAGCCGAAATCGCCCACCCGGTTGACGATGAAGGCCTTGATGGCCGCGGCACAAGCCGTGGGCCGGGTGTACCAGAAGCCGATCAAGAGATAGGACGCGACGCCGACTCCTTCCCACCCGAAATAGAGCTGCAGGAGATTGTCGCTCGTCACCAGCATCAGCATCATGAAGGTGAAGAGCGAAAGGTAACTGAAGAAGCGTGGCACACTCGCGTCGTGTGCCATGTAGCCGATCGAGTAGATGTGGATGAAGCAGGAAACGAAGCTCACCACGAACATCATGACCGTGGAGAGCGTGTCGACCCGGAGCGCCCAGTCGACCTCGAGGCCACCGACCTCGATCCAGCGCAGCACGGGCACCTTGAAGGCCGGATCGCCCGTGTAGAGGAAAAGGCCGATCACCGAGCAGGTGGCCGAGACGACCATGAGCCCGCAGGTGACGAGCTGGGCCCCGCGATCGCCGAGCTGGCGGCCGAACAGGCCGGCCAGGGCCGCGCCCAAGAGCGGGCTGAAGACCAGGATCAGGTGCAGCACGTGGCTCAGCCCCGCATCAGGTTGATGTCCTCGACCTCGATGCTGCCGCGGTTGCGGAAGTAGACGACGACGATCGCGAGCCCGATCGCCGCCTCCGCCGCGGCCACGGTGAGGATGAACATGGCGAACACTTGGCCCGCGAGATCGCCGAGCGCCACGCTGAACGCCACGAAGTTGATGTTGACGGCCAACAAGATCAGCTCGACCGACATCAAGATCACGATCACGTTCTTGCGGTTCAAGAAGATCCCGAACACGCCGATCGTGAAGAGCGTGGCGGCGAGCGTCAGATAATGCCCGAGCGGGATCGCACCCATCACACCCCCTTGCCCGGCTCGACCCGCTCGAGGACGAGGGTCTCTTCGCGTCGACGATGGACCTGCCGGGCGACGTCCTGTCGCTTGACGCCGACCCGTTCGCGCAAGGTGAGCGCGATCGCGCCGATGATGGCGACCAGGAGCACCACACCGGCGATCTGGAAGACCAAAAAATGCTCGGTGTAGAGGAGCCGACCGAGGGCGCGCGTGTTGTCGACGGCCTCGACCGCCGCGACGCCCGTGGCCACCGGCTCGCGGAACGCCCAGGTACCCGCGACCAGCACGAGCTCGGCCAACAGCACGAGCCCGACGAGTGCTCCCACCGGCAGATATTCGATGAAGCCCTCGCGCAGCCGGACGAAGTTGATGTCCAGCATCATCACCACGAACATGAACAGCACGGCCACCGCGCCCACGTAGACGACCACGAGCACCATGGCGAGGAACTCGGCGCCGATCAGCACGAAAAGGCCGGCGGCGTTGAAGAAACAGAGGATCAAGAAGAGCACCGAGTGGACGGGGTTCTTGGCCGAGATCACCATGACCGCCGAGGCCACGCACACCGCCCCCATGAGCCAGAAGAGAAAGAGTTCGGCGCTCAAGGATGCCTCCCGGGCTCAGCGATAGGGCGCATCGCGCTCGAGGTTCGCGGCGATCTCGCGTTCCCAGCGCTCGCCGTTCGCGAGGAGCTTCTCCTTGGTGTAAAAGAGTTCGGCGCGGGTCTCGGCGGCGAAGGCGTAGTTCGGCCCCTCGACGATCGCGTCGACCGGGCAGGCCTCCTCGCAGAAGCCGCAATAGATGCATTTGGTCATGTCGATGTCGTAGCGCGTCGTGCGCCGACTACCGTCGGCCCTGGGCTCGCTCTCGATGGTGATGGCCTGCGCCGGGCAGATCGCCTCGCAGAGCTTGCAGGCGATGCAGCGCTCCTCGCCGTTGGGGTAACGGCGGAGCGCGTGCTCACCGCGGAAGCGCGGCGAGAGCGGCCCGCGTTCGTAGGGATAGTTCAAGGTGACCTTCCGCTTGAACATGTAGCGGAAGGTCATGGCGAAGCCCTTGATCAGCTCCTGCCAGAGGATCGTGCGGGCCACCTTGTCGAGGGTCGCCATCGTTCCTCTCCTCAGCCCGCAGCCGTCGGCAGCAGGTCGAAGGCCAGCACCACGCCGGCGGTGAGCACCACCCAGGCGAGCGAGAGCGGCAACAGTACCTTCCACCCGAGCCGCATGAGCTGGTCGTAGCGATAGCGCGGCAAGGTCGCGCGCGCCCAGATGAAGATGAACAGCACGAGGCAGATCTTGAGGATCAGCCACAAGGGTCCGGGAATCCAGGTGAACGGCCAGATCGCAAGCGGCGGCAGCCAGCCCCCCAAGAAGAGCACGCTCGCGATCGCGCTCATGAGGATCATGTTGGCGTATTCGCCCAGGAAGAAGAGCGCGAAGGTCATCGAGCTGTACTCGACGTTGTAGCCGGTCACGAGCGAGCTTTCGTCCTCGGGCAGGTCGAACGGATGCCGGTTCGTCTCGGCGAGGATCGAGACCAGGAAGATCACGAACATCGGGAAGTGCCAGAAGACGTACCAGCCCTGCTCGGCCTGGGCACGCACGATCGCCGAGAGGTTCAACGAACCGGCACTGATGAGCACCGAGATGATGATGAGACCGATCGCGATCTCGTAGGACACCATCTGGGCCGAAGATCGGAGCGCACCCAGGAAGGCGTAGCGCGAGTTCGAGGCCCAGCCGGCCATGATGATACCGTAGACGCCGAGCGAGCTCACCGCGAAGAGGTAGAGCACGCCCACGTTGATGTCGGCGAGCACGAGCCCCTCGCCGAACGGGATCACCGCCCAACCGATCAGGGCCAGGACGAAGGTGACCATCGGCGCCAGGACGAACACGACCTTGTTGGCACCGGTCGGGATCACCGTCTCCTTGACGAACAATTTGAGCCCGTCGGCCAGGGGCTGGAGGAGGCCGTAAGGCCCCACGGTCATGGGCCCCTGGCGGAGCTGCATCGCGGCGATCACCTTGCGCTCGGCATAGGTGAGGTAGGCCACCGCCAACAAGAGCGGCACGACGATCGCGAGGATCCGGGCGACGAGCACGATCACCGGCCAGATCGTCGAGGCGAAGAGCTCAACCATGGGTGCCGGTCGCCTCTCGCGCCCGCGCCGCCGCGAGCGCGCTGCATTCGGCCATCACCGCGGAGGCGCGGCTGATCGGGCAGGTCCGCCAGTAATCCTCGATCGGCGAGCGGAACGGCGCCGGATCGACCGGCCCCGCCCGACCGAAGCTCCCCCACTCGGCCGGGCGGATGCGGTCGAGCTCGCCCAGCTGCGGGGCGAGCTCGGCCATCCGCGCGCGCACTTGCGCGGGCGTGTCGAGCGGCACGGTCCGCCCGACCGCCTCGGAAAGGGCGCGCAGGATCCGCCAATCCTCCTTGGCCTCGCCGGGCGGGAAGACGGCGAGCCTGCCCCGCTGCGGCCGGCCCTCGAGATTGACCCAAGTCGCGTTCTTCTCGGTGTACGCGGCACCGGGCAGGATGGCACTCGCGATCGGTGCCGTCCGATCGCCGTGCGTGCCGAGATGGACGACGAAGGCTTTCTCGAGCCGCTTCGGGTCGACCTCCTCGACGCCGATCGAAAAGACGAGCTCGATCTCGCCCCGCTCGATTCCGGCGAGGATGCCTGCGAGATCGCGGCCACCCGGGCCGGGCACGAGGCCGAGCTCGAGGCCACCCACCCGCGCGGCGGCGGTGTGCAGGAGGTTGAAGCCGTTCCAACCCGGGCGCAGGAGCCGCACGCTCTCGGCGAGCCGATGGGCGAGGCCGAGAACCGCCGCGCCGTCCGGCCGGGCGATCGCGCCCATCCCCAGGATCAGCATCGGCCGCTCGGCCGCAGCGAGCTTCTCGGCGAAACTGTGCCAGCCGTGCGCGACCTCCTCGAGCGTGGCCGGCCCGGCCCCGAGGTCGTGGACCGGGTAAGTGAGGTCGAACGGCACGCCGATCCGCCCGACGGTGAAGCCGCCGCGCCGCCAGCGCTTGCGGATCCGGGCGTTGACGAGCGGTGCCTCCCAGCGGGGATTGGTGCCCACCAGGAGGCAGACGTCCGCCTGCTCGATCCCCGCGATCGTCGTGTTGAAGAGGTACTGGGCGCGCGGCCGGATGCCGAGCGGCGACCCGTCCTGGCGGCACTCGACGTGCGGCGTGCCGAGCCGCTCGGCGAGCTCCTTGACGAGCACCATGGTCTCGCAATCGACCTGGTCGCCCACGAGGAACGCGATCCGGCTCGGGTCGGTGGCTCGCACCCGATCGGCCACCGCCGCGAGCACGGTCTTCCAATCGACCGGCTCGAGCCTGCCGGCCTTGCGGAGCATCGGCACATCCAGCCGGCGCTTCTTGAGGCCGTCGTAAGCGAAGCGGCTCTTGTCGGCGAGCCACTCCTCGTTCACCTCTTCGTGGAGCCGCGGCAGGATCCGCATGACCTCGTTGCCGCGGCTGTCGATGCGGATCGACGAGCCCACGGCGTCGAGGACGTCGACCGATTCGGTCTTTTTGAGCTCCCAGGTGCGCGCCCGGTACTCGTAGGGTTTCGAGTTGAGGGCACCCACGGGGCACAAGTCGATGATGTTGCCCTGCAGTTCGGAGGTGAGCGCCGCCTCCACCCAGCTCGTGATCTCCATGTGCTCGCCGCGGTGCACGGCGCCGAGCTCCTCGACACCCGCGATCTCGTTCAAGAAGCGGATGCAGCGAGTGCAGTGGATGCACCGCGTCATGTGGGTGGAGATCAAGGGACCCAGATATTTGTCGGCGACCGGCCGCTTGTTCTCCTTGAAGCGGCTCTTGTCGGGACCGTAGAAGAGCGTGAGGTCCTGGAGATCGCACTCGCCGCCCTGATCGCAGATCGGGCAGTCCAGCGGGTGGTTGATCAACAAGAGCTCGAGGACGCCCTTCCTGGCCCTGTGCACGGTCGGGCTGTCGGTGTGCACCACCATGCCGTCGGCCGCCGGCAGGGCGCAGGAGGCCTGCGGCTTCGGCATCTTCTCGACCTCGACCAGGCACATCCGGCAGTTGCCCGCGATGTTGAGCCTGGGATGGAAGCAGAAGACCGGGATCTCGCGGCCGGCCGCCTCGCAGGCCTGGAGCACGGTCGAGCCGGGCGGGACTTCGACGATCTCGCCGTCGATCGTGAGCTTGGGCATCGCCGCCGCCTCCTCAGGCCGCCCGCTTGACCACGAGCTTGCGCTCGCGGATCCGCCGCTCGAGCTCGCCCCGGAAATGCCGGATCAGCCCCTGCACCGGCCATGCCGCGGCATCACCCAGCGCACAGATCGTGTGCCCCTCGATCTCCTTGGTGACGTCCAAGAGCTGGTCGATCTCGGCCGGCTCCGCCTCGCCCTTGGCCATCCGCTCCATCATCCGCCAGAGCCAGCCCGTCCCCTCGCGGCAGGGTGTGCACTGGCCGCAGGACTCGTGCATGTAGAACTTCGAGAGCCGAGCGATCGCCTTCACGATGTCGGTCGAGCGGTCCATCACGATCACGCCCGCCGTGCCGAGCCCGGATTGGACCTCGCGCAAGGAGTCGAAATCCATCCGCACCGAGTCGCAGATCTCCTTGGGGATGAGCGGCACCGAGCTGCCGCCCGGGATCACCGCCAAGAGATTGTCCCAACCACCCCGGACCCCGCCCGCGTGTTTCTCGAGCAAGGTCTTCAAGGGAATCCCCATCTCCTCTTCGACCGTGCAGGGATGGTTCACGTGGCCGGAGATGCAGAAGATCTTGGTGCCGGTGTTGTTCGGCCGGCCGAGCCCGGCGAACCACGCGGCACCGCGCCGGTAGATCGTTGGAACGACGGCGATCGTCTCGACATTGTTGACGGTGGTCGGCCGGCCGTAGAGCCCGACCGCGGCCGGGAAAGGTGGCTTGAGGCGCGGCTGGCCCTTCTTGCCCTCGAGGCTCTCGAGCAGCCCCGTCTCCTCGCCGCAGATGTAGGCGCCCGCACCGCGGTGCAGGTAGAGCTCGAAATCGTAGCCCGAGCCGCAGGCGTTCTTGCCGATGAGCCCGGCCGCGTAGGCCTCCTCGATCGCCGCTTGGAGGATCTGCGCTTCGCGCACGAACTCACCGCGGATGTAGATGTAGCCCGCGGTGCAGCCCATCGCGGCCCCGGCCAACAGGCAGCCCTCGATCAGCTTGTGCGGCTCGTTGCGGATGATCTCGCGGTCCTTGCAGGTGCCGGGCTCGGACTCGTCGGCGTTGACGACGAGGTAAACCGGCCCGTCCGCCTGCTTGGGCATGAACGACCATTTGAGGCCGGTCGGGAACCCCGCCCCGCCGCGGCCCCTCAGGCCCGATTCCTTCATCTCCTTGACCAGCCAGTCGCGGCCTTTGAGAATGATCTCCTTGGTGCCGTCCCAGTCGCCCCGCCGGCGCGCCGCTTCGAGGTTCCAGGGCCGCTCGCCGTAGAGGTTGGTGAAGATCCGGTCGCGGTCGTGCAGCATCACTCGCCCACTTCCAACAGCGTGGTCTTGCCGCCCGCCGGCATCGAGCCCTTCCGGCCCGATTGCGGCCCTGGCTCGGGCCGCTCCCCCCGGACCACCGCCTCGAGCACGGCCTTGGCCCGCTCGTAGGTGAGGTCCTCGTAGAAATCGTCGTCGATCCAGAGCACGGGCGCGTTGGCGCAGGCGCCGAGACACTCGAACTCGCGCAAATAGAAGCGCCCGTCGGGTGAGCTCTCCCCCGGTTCGCAGCCCAGAACCTCGCGCGCCGCTTTCAAGACCGCATCCGAGCCGCACAGCCAGCAGGGCGTGGTCGTGCACACGCGCACCTGGACCCGGCCCACGGGCTCGATGTTGAACATGTCGTAGAAGGACGCGACCTCGTAGACCCGGATCTTGGCCATGCCGAGGAACTCGGCCACGTAGTCGAGCGCCGCTTTCGGTAGCCAACCGCCGTGCTGGGCCTGTGCCAGGTGCAAGAGCGGCAGCACCGCGCTCGCCTGCCGGCCCGGCGGGTAGCGGGCGAGGATCCGCTTCGCCTCCTCGAGGTTCTCGGGGGTGAAGGCGAACCGGTCGACATCGGGCGCCATGGCACCGTAGGGCTTCTTCGCACCCGGGGCGGCGCTCATCGGTCGATCTCCCCGAAGACGATGTCGAGCGAGCCGATGATCGCCACGACGTCGGCGAGCTGATGGCCCTTGCTCATGAAGTCGAGGGCTTGGAGGTGGACGTAGCCGGGTGAGCGGATCTTGCAGCGATAGGGCTTGTTGGTCCCGTCCGAGACCAAATAAACGCCGAATTCGCCCTTGCCACTTTCGACCGCCGCGTAGACCTCACCCGGCGGCACGCGCACGCCCTCGGTGTAGAGCTTGAAGTGGTGGATCAGGGCCTCCATCGAGCTCTTCATGAGCGCCCTGGGCGGCGGGGTGATCTTGTAGTCTTGCACGCGGACCGGCCCTTCCGGCATCTGCTCGAGGCACTGCCGCATGATCTTCAAGGATTCGCGGATCTCCGCCATCCGAACGAGATAGCGGTCCCAGCAGTCGCCGTTTTTGCCGACCGGTACCAGGAAGTCCATCCGGTCGTAAACCTCGTAAGGCTGCGCCTTGCGCAGATCCCAGGGGATTCCCGAAGCGCGCAGCATCGGCCCGCTGAAGCCCCAGTCGAGCGCGTCCTGCGGCTTCACCACGCCGATGTCGACCGTCCGCTGTTTGAAGATGCGGTTCTCGGTCAACAGTTCGTCCATGTCGTCGAGCTTGGGGACGAACTGCTCGATCCACGCCGCGACCCGATCTTCGAGGCCGTCCGGCAAATCACGCGCCACCCCGCCGAAGCGGTAGTAGTTGGCGTGCATCCGCGCACCCGAGACCTCCTCGTAGAAGCCCATGAGCTTCTCCCGCTCCTCGAACATCCAAAGGAGCGGGGTCATGGCCCCCACGTCGAGCGCCATCGTCGTGACGTTCAAGAGATGGTTCAAGATGCGGGTGATCTCGTCGAACAGGACGCGAATGTACTGGGCGCGGATCGGCACTTCGCAGCCCAAGAGCCGCTCGACCGCGAGCACGTAGGCGTGCTCCTGGCAGAGCATCGAGCAATAATCGAGCCGGTCGAAATAGGGGATGTTCTGCAGGTACGGCCGATACTCGATGAGCTTCTCGGTACCCCGGTGGAGGAGGCCGATGTGCGGGTCGGCGCGCTCGACCACCTCGCCGTCCATCTCGAGGACGAGGCGCAGCACCCCGTGGGCCGCCGGATGCTGCGGCCCGAAATTGATCGCGAAGGTCTCGAGCCTCGTTTCGGCCATGGCCGATCTCGTCCTCCTCGCAGGCGCCGGCGTCGCGCTGTCTCGGCCGGCCGTGCTCTCGCTTCAAGCCGACCGGTGCGCGACGGCGCGCCGCAGCTCCTCAGCGTGCCGCCTTCTCGTCGCCCGGCAGCACGCCGCCTCCACCCTCCCAGGGGCTCAGGAAGTCGAAGGTGCGGAAATCCTGGCGCAGCTTGACCGGCTCGTAGACCACCCGCTTCTGCTCGTCGTCGTAGCGGAGTTCGACATGGCCCGTGAGCGGGAAGTCCTTGCGCAACGGATGGCCTTCGAACCCGTAATCGGTCAAGATCCGCCGGAGATCCGGATGGTCGGCGAAGTAGATGCCGTACATGTCCCACGCTTCGCGCTCGAACCAGCCGGCGGTCGAGAACAGCTCGACCACCGAGGGTACCGGCGTGGTCTCGTCGGTCTCGACCTTCACCCGGATCCGCTGATTGTGCTTGAGCGAGAGGAGATGGTAGACGACCTCGAAGCGCCGCTCCCGCTCGGGATAGTCGACCCCGCAGAGATCGACGAGCTCCTTGAAGAGCATGTTCGGATCGTCGCGCAGGAAGGCCAACACCCGGCGGATCACCGCCGCCGGCACCGTGATCGTGAGCTCGCCACGGGTGATCTTCGCGGCGAGCAGATGATCGCCCAGGACCGGCTCGATCAGCGCCAACAGGTCCTGCAGCGCGGCCTCGCGCTCGGCAAGGGTCTCGACCGGCATTTTCCTCTCCGCTCAGCGCAGGATCGTGGCCGTGCGGCGGATCTTCCGCTGCAACAACAAGATACCGTAGACCAGAGCCTCGGCCGTCGGCGGGCAGCCCGGGACGTAGACGTCGACCGGCACGATCCGATCGCAGCCCCGCACGACCGAGTAGCTGTAATGGTAATAGCCACCACCGTTCGCACAGGATCCCATCGAGATCACGTAGCGCGGCTCGGCCATCTGGTCGTAGACCTTGCGCAACGCGGGTGCCATTTTGTTGCAGAGCGTGCCGGCGACGATCATGACGTCGGATTGCCGGGGGCTCGGCCGGAACACGCAGCCGAACCGGTCGAGATCGTAGCGCGAGGCGGCGGCGTGCATCA
>JAILZQ010000064.1 GCA_023512415.1 Geminicoccaceae bacterium
TGCCGAGCGTCTCGCCGGCGCGGATCACGAGATCGACCCCGTCGACCGCCTTGACCCAGCCGACCGTCCGGCGGAGGAAGCCACGCTGGATCGGAAAATGCACCTGGAGACGGCCCAGTTCGGCGACCACCGGTGCGCCCGGCGCGACCGGTGCCGGCCGGCCCGCGGGTTCGGCCGCCAAGAGCTTGCGCGTGTAGGGATGGCGCGGCGCGGCGAAGACCCGGGCGACCGGCCCGCTTTCGACGAGCTCGCCCCGGGTCATGACCAGGACGCGATGGGCCACGTGACGGACGATCGTGAGGTCGTGCGTGATCAGCAGGATCGCCATCCCCATCCGTCGCTGCAGGTCCTGCAGGAGCCGCAGGATCTGCGCCTGGATGGTGACGTCGACCGCGGTCGTCGGCTCGTCGGCGATCAGGAGATCCGGTTCGTTGGCGAGGGCCATGGCGATCATGACGCGCTGGCGCTGACCGCCCGAGAGTTGGTGCGGGTAGGCCGAGCGTCGTTGCTCCGGCTCGGGAATGCCGACCAGGCGCAACAGTTCGAGGACCCGGGCTCGGACCTCCTCGCGGCCCAGCCGCCGGTGCAAGAGGAGCGCCTCGGCGATCTGCCGCTCGACCGTGTGGAGCGGGTTCAGCGAGGTCATCGGCTCTTGGAAGATCATCGCGATCCGATCGCCACGGATCTGCCGCATGAAGCCTTCCGGGCGGCCGACCAGCTCCTCCCCCTTGAAGCGGATCGAGCCTTTGGGGTGTTCGGCCCGCGGATAGGGGAGGAGCTGGAGGATCGAGAGACCGGTCACCGACTTGCCCGAGCCCGATTCGCCCACGAGCGCCACCGTCTCGCCGCGCTCGATCGCGAACGACACGCCCTTGACCACGTCCACCACCCGGCCCTCGAGGTGGAAGCGGACGGCCAGGTCGCGGACCTCGAGCAAGGGCGGTGCGGGCATTCGCGGCTCGGCGATCACCGGAACGTCTTCCGCGGATCGAAAGCGTCGCGCACCGCCTCGCCCACGAACACGAGGAGCGAGAGCATGCTCGCGACCACGACGAAGCCGGTGAGGCCGAGCCAGGGGGCTTGGAGGTTGTTCTTGCCTTGGGCGAGCAGCTCGCCCAGCGAAGGCGAGCCCGGCGGCAGCCCGAAGCCGAGAAAGTCGAGCGAGGTCAACGTCGTGATCGAGCCGTTCAGCACGAAAGGCAGGAACGTCAAGGCCGAGACCATCGCGTTCGGCAAGACGTGGCGGAACATGAGGACGAGGTTCGAGGCACCCAGGGCGCGCGCGGCGCGCACGAAGTCGAAGTTGCGCGCGCGCAGGAATTCCGCCCGGACGACGTCGACCAAGCTCATCCAGGAGAACAACAACATGATCCCGAGCAGCGTCCAGAAGCCCGGCGTCAAGAACGAGGCGATGATGATCAACAGATAAAGAACGGGTAGGCCGCCCCAGATCTCGAGGAAGCGCTGCAGGCCGAGGTCGACCCAGCCGCCGAACCAGCCCTGGATCGCGCCCATCACGATCCCGACGAGCGAGCTGGCCAGCGTCAAAATCAGTCCGAACAGGACCGAGATCCGAAAGCCGTAAATGACACGGGCCAACACGTCTCGCGCCTGATCGTCCGTACCGAGCCAATGGCGGGCGTCGGGCGGCGAGGGCGCTGGCCCGGCGATGTCCTTGACCACCGTGTCGTACCGGTACCGTACCGGCGGCCAGAGGATCCAGCCTTTTTCTTCGATGAGCGTCCGGACTTCCGGATCGTGATAATCGGCCTCGGTATCGAAAATGCCCCCGAAGGTGGTCTCGGGGTAGGTCACGAGGAAGGGCGTGTAGAACGCCCCGTCGAAACGGACGAGGAGCGGCCGATCGTTGGCGATCACCTCGGCGAACAGGCTCAGAACGAACAGGACCAAGAA
Source organism: Geminicoccaceae bacterium (assembly GCA_023512415.1). Classification (GTDB taxonomy): domain Bacteria; phylum Pseudomonadota; class Alphaproteobacteria; order Geminicoccales; family Geminicoccaceae; genus JANXAZ01. The sequence goes on from JAILZQ010000064.1 coordinate 1,915, forward strand.
GATCCGCAGGCTCACCGCACCGCGCCGATTGCGCTCGAAGTTGGCGAGCCGGCGCGCGCCGATCGGCGTCAGACGGAGCGGGATCCCGAGGAAGCGGACCCGCACGCGACGGACGACCGGACCGCCCATCGCTCAGGCGACCCGCGCCTCGAAGTCGATCCGCGGATCGACCAGGACGTAGGTCAGATCCGAGACGATCTTCATGACGAGACCCAGAAGCGTGAAGATGTAGAGCGTGCCGAACATCAAAGGATAATCGCGATTGAGCGCGGCCTCGTAGCCGAGCAGCCCGAGGCCGTCGAGCGAGAAGATGATCTCGATCAAAAGCGCGCCCGTGAACAGCATACCGACGAAGGCCGCGGGAAAGCCCGCGATCACGATCAGCATGGCGTTGCGGAACACGTGACCGTAGAGCACACGGCGGGGAGCGAGACCCTTGGCACGGGCGGTGATCACGTACTGCTTGTTGATTTCTTCGAGGAAGCTGTTCTTGGTGAGCATGGTGAGGGTCGCGAACGATCCGACCAACATCGCCGAGATCGGCAAGACCATGTGCCAGAGGTAATCGACGATCAGCTCGGGCCACGACAGCTCGCGCCAATTGTCGGAAACGAGCCCGCGGAGCGGAAAAATCTGCCAATAACTACCGCCGGCGAAGAGCACGATCAGCAAGAGAGCGAACAAGAAAGACGGGATCGCATAGCCCACGACGATCGCCCCGCTCGTCCAGACATCGAAGCGCGAGCCGTCGCGGACCGCCTTGGCGATGCCGAGCGGGATGGCGACGAGATAGGTCAGCAGCGTCGTCCAGACCCCGAGGGAGATCGAGACCGGCATCTTTTCGAGCACCAGCTCGACCACGGTACGGTCGCGGAAGTAGCTCGTTCCGAAGTCGAAGCGGATATAATCCCACAACATCTTCAAGAATCGCTCGTGGGCAGGCCGGTCGAAGCCGAACTGCCGCTCGAGTTGGGCGATCAGCTCGGGCGGCAGGCCTTGGGCACCGCGATAGACTCCCTGCGGGCCGGCGCCTTGTTGCTGTTGGCGCGCCTCGAAGGCCGGTCCGGTCTCGCCCGCCCCGCCCCCGCCGGTGAGCCGAGCCGTCGCGCCGGCTCCGGTCCCGGCGAGCTCCGCGAGGATCTTCTCGATGGGCCCTCCCGGGGCGGCTTGGATGACCACGAAGTTGATCAGCAAGATCCCGAGGAGCGTCGGAACGACGAGCAGCAGGCGGCGGACGACGTAAGCGAGCATCGAGCCTAGGAATTCACCGGACGACGAGACCGGCTGCCCGGCGAGCTTCGGCCAGCGCGCGTTCCTTGGCCGGGTCGATCCACCAAGCGAAGAGGTCGATACCGTAGCGGGGGTTTTTCGGCGCGCGGGCGAACTTGTCCCACGCCGCGATCCAGGTCTCGCGATTGTGCCAGTGTGGGATCACGTAGTGCCCCCAGATCAACACGCGATCGAGCGCGCGGCAGGCGGCGACGAGGGCGTCGCGATCGGGGGCCTGGATGATCTTGTCGATCAATGCGTCGACGACCGGGTCCTCGATGCCGATCAAGTTGCGCGACCCGGTCTGGCGTGCCGCGGCCGAGCTCCAGAAGTTCCGCTGCTCGTTGCCGGGCGAGAGGCTCTGCGGGAAGACCGCGACCACCATGTCGAAGTCGAACTCCTCGAGCCGGCGCTGATATTGCGCGTCGTCGACGGTCCGGATCCGTGCTTCGACGCCGAGTCGCTCGAGGTTCTTGACGAACGGTCCGACGATCCGTTCGAAGAGCCCCCCCTGGTCCAAAAGGATCTCGAAAGCAACGGGTCGCCCGCTCGCGAGCTCCACGAGTTTGCCTTGACGGACCTCGTAGCCACCGGCTTTCAAGATCTCGAAAGCCTTGCGCAAATTTTCGCGGATGTTGCCGGAGCCGTCGGTCTTCGGCGCTTCGTAGACTTTCTCGAACACCTCCGCCGGGAGCCGATCGCGGAACGGCTCGAGCAACGCCCGCTCGGCCTCGGAAATCGGCCCACGGGCGCCGAGTTCGCTGTTCGGGAAGTAGCTCTCGGTCCGAAAGTAGTTGTCGTAGAAGAGGTTCTTCCGTGTCCATTCGAAGTCGAAGGCGTAGTTCAGCGCTTCGCGCAGCGCCCGGTTCTTGAAGATCGGCCGACGCAAATTGTAGACGAACCCCTGCATGCCGGCGCCGCCTTCGCGTGGGATCGCCTCCTTGCGGATCAAGCCGCGCTCGACCGCCGGACCGGTGTAGCCCGTGGCCCAAAAGCGCGAGCTGTTCTCGATCCGCAGGTCGAACTCGCCGGCCTTGAGCGCCTCGAGGGCCACGTTCGGATCGCGGAAATAGACGTAGCGGACCTCGTCGTAATTGTAGCGACCGCGCATGACCGGCACGTCGGCCCCCCAATAATCGGCAACGCGCTCGTACGTGATCGAGCGGCCGGGATCGACCGCCTTGACGCGGTAGGCACCGGAGCCGAGCGGGGGCTCGAGCGTGGTCTTCTCGAAATCGCGGCCGTCCCAGTAATGCTCGGGCAGGATCGGCATCTGGCCGACGATCAGGGGCAGTTCACGGTTGAGGGTCCCGTCGAAGACGAACTTGACCCGCCGCTCGCCCGCCGCCTCCGCGCGGACCACGTTGGCGTAATAGGCGCGGTAGAAGGGCTCGCCCTTGCTCTTCAAGGTCTCGAGCGAGAAGGCGACGTCGCGGACGGTGACCGGGCGCCCGTCGTGCCAGCGGGCCTCGGGTCGGAGGGTGAAGGCCACCCAGGAGCGATCGGCTGGCATCTCGATCGTCTCGGCGAGGAGCCCGTATTCCGAGAAGGCCTCATCCAGGTTCTGCACCGTCAGGCTCTCGAACGGCAGGCCCGAGCCGGCGGCGTCGTTCCCCTTCAAAATGAAGGGGTTGAGATTGTCGAACGTGCCGATCGCGGCGAGCGTCAGACGGCCCCCCTTGGGTGCGTTCGGGTCCGCATAGGGCAGGTGCGCGAAGTCGGGGGGTAGCGCCGGGCTCCCGTGCATCGCCACGCCGTGCACCGGGCGGACCTCCTCGGCCGCGCCGACCCCGACCGAGCTGGCGAGGAGGGCCACCACGACCACCGTCGCGCCCGTGCGCGCCCGTCGATCCCGCATCCCTCTGCCTCCGCGCTCGACAACGATCGCCCGGAGGAACCTAGAAGCGAAGGGCGCCGCGGGAAAGCGTCAGCCGCCGGCGAGCGCGGCGATGACCCGTTCGTGCAGCCGCGGGTCTCCCGCCACGACCATACGCTGATCGGCGCCGAGCCCGGGCGGACGGCCCTCCCAGTCGGTGAGCCGGCCGCCCGCGCCCTCGATGACCGGCACGAGGGGTAGGACGTCGTAAGGCTCGAGGTCGGCCTCGACCACGAGATCGAGGAAGCCCGAGGCGACGAGCCCGCTCGCATAGGCGTCGCCGCCCCAAATCGCGTGGCGGACGCGGCCGAGCACCCGCTCGAACGCCGCCCGCTCCGCCGCACTCTCGAACATCTGCGGGCTGGTGCAGGACAACAGGGCCCGGCCCAGCTCGGGGCACGGGCGGGTGCGACAGGCCCGGCCGTTGAACAGTGTCGGCCCGCCTGTGGCACCGATCCAGCGCTCGCCGAGGATGGCTTGGTCGATCACGCCCAGCACCGGCCGACCCTCGTGCAGCAGTCCGATCAACGTGGCGAAGAGCGGCCGGCCGGAGACGAAAGACTTGGTGCCGTCGATCGGATCGAACACCCAGACCCACTCGGCCTCGAGCCGCTCCCGGCCGTGCTCCTCGCCGAGGATGCCGTCCTCCGGCCGGTGTCGCGCGACGAGCTCGCGCATGATCGCCTCCGCCTCGCGGTCGGCGATCGTGACGGGGCTCGAGTCGGGCTTGCTGTCGACCGCGACCGGGTTACGGAACCACCGCCTTTGGATCTCGCCCGCAGCGTCGGCGAGCCGGTGCGCGAAGGCGACCAGCGTGGCCGGGACTCGCTCCACGCTCGCCGCCTCAGCTGCCGGGGAGCGGCGCAGGCTCGTCGGCGAGGGTGCGAAGATAGGCGATCAGGTTGGCTCGCTCCTCGGGCTTGGCGATGCCGGCGAAGCTCATCTTGGTGCCGGGCGCGTAGGCCTTCGGGTTGGCGATGAAAGCGTCGAGCGATTCGTAGGTCCACGTGCCGCCGGTGCCGAGGAGGGCCTGAGAATAGGCGAAACCCTGGACATGCCCCTTGGGCGCGGCGACCACACCCCACAAGTTCGGCCCGACGCCGTTCTTACCGCCCTTCTCCAAGGTGTGGCACGAGACACACTTCTTGGCGGCCGCCTTGCCCGCCTCCACGTCGGCCGCGGCGAGCCGCACCGCGATCGGCTCGGCCGGAGCGGGTACCGCGGCCGCGGTCGCCGCGGGCGCGCCAGCGCCGCCGACCGCCACCACGAAAGAACGCTCCTTGGGGACGTACGGCTTGTAGAGCAAGTCGGTCAGCACCGAGGAGCCGACGGCGATGATGCCGGCGGTGAGGATCGCTGCGGCGATCTTGTTGCCTTCGAGGGAGGATGCCATAGCTCGCGTCGTTCCCGCTCGTTGCCTCGAGGAGGCGGTCCCCGGCGCGGCCCGCGCCGTGCGGATCGCTGCCACCGCTCGGGCGGTGCACCGCGAGTATGGGGGATGAGGCCCGAACCTGCCAGCCGCGACACGGGGTCGCGCACGATCGTCCTGATCCCGGCCCGCCTCGCCGCCACCCGTCTGCCCGGCAAGCCCCTGGCCGTGATCGCGGGCGAGCCGATGATCGTCCACGTCTGGCGACGTGCCGTCGAATCCGAGCTCGGCCGGGTCGTGGTCGCCGCCGCCGACCCGCCGATCGTCGAGGCCGTGGTACGGGCGGGCGGCGAGGCGGTGCTCGTCGCCGACGACGTCCCCTCCGGAACCGACCGGATCTTCCGAGCGCTCGAGCGCATCGATCCGGCGCGCCGCTACGCCCGGATCGTCAACGTGCAAGGCGACTTGCCGACCCTGGACCCGCGTGATCTCGCCCGCGTGGTCGAGCCCCTCGACCGGCTCGGCGTCGACATCGGCACGATCGCGGTCGCCACGAGCGACCCCGAGGAGCGGGCACGGCTCAACTTCGTCAAGGCCGTGGTGAGCTTCTTGCCGGGCGATCCGACCCTCGGCCGAGCGCTCTACTTCACCCGCGCGCCCGCCCCCTGGGGCGAGGGGCCGGTCTGGCACCACATCGGCATCTACGCGTTCACCCGCGCCGCTCTCGAGCGCTTTTGCGCTTTGCCCGCGAGCCCGCTCGAGCTGCGGGAGAAGTTGGAACAGCTGCGGGCGCTCGAGGCCGGCATGAGCATCGGCGTCAAGCTCGTCGAAAGCGCACCGTTCGGGGTCGACACCCCCGAGGATCTCGCGCGCGCCTGCCGCATCCTGGGGCGGCCCGCCTGATCTCCGCAGCACGGCCGGGCCCGCACGGAACGCAGAGGAAGGACCCGCTCTTGGCCACCATCGACGATTACGGCAGCGAGCCCCCCCGCCGGGCCTCCCCCGAACACCGGATCGCCTTCCAGGGCCGCCCCGGCGCCTATTCGCACATGGCCTGCCGGACCCATTACCCCGAACTCGAGCCGCTACCCTGCCACTCCTTCGAGGATGCGTTCGCCGCGGTGCGCGAAGGCGAAGCCCGCTGTGCCATGATCCCGGTCGACAACTCGGTCGCCGGCCGGGTGGCGGACGTCCACCATCTCCTGCCCAGGGGCGGCCTGCACATCGTGGCCGAGCATTTCCTGCGGGTGAACCATCAGCTCCTCGGGATCCCGGGGGCCACCCTCGAGACGGTCCGGCTCGTCGAGAGCCACGTCCACGCGATCGGCCAGTGTCGCAACTTCCTCCGTCGCCACGGCTATCAGGCCCGGGTGGTGGCCGACACCGCTGGTGCCGCCGCCGACGTGGCGGCGGCCGCCGATCGGAGCCGGGCGGCGATCGCCTCCCGGCTCGCGGCCGAGATCTACGGCCTCGTCGTCCTCGCCTCCGACATCGAGGACGCGGAGCACAACACCACCCGTTTCCTCGTGCTGGCGCGCGAGCCGCGTTGGCCCTCCTGGCGCGACGGGCCGGTCATCACGACCTTCACCTTCCGGGTGCGCAACCGGCCGGCGGCCCTCTACAAGGCCCTGGGCGGCTTCGCCACGAACGGCGTCAACATGGTCAAGCTCGAGTCCTACATCGACGGCGCCTTCGCCCAGGCCCAGTTCTACGCCGACATCATGGGCCATCCGGAAGAGGACCGGGTCCGCTTCGCCTTCGAGGAGCTCCGCTTCTTCTCGCATCACGTCGAGATCCTGGGCGTTTACCCCGCGGATCCGTTCCGCGAGCGGGTGGGCTGAGCCGGACACAGCCCCGGGCGGCGATCCGGGTCGACAGCGTGCCGGCCTCGGCAGACCCTTCGCCTCGGCCGACCCGGACACGGGGCTTGGTCGGAGCGTGGTGGTGAACCCGACACGCTCGAGATGGGATAGCTCGGCGACCCGAAGAAGCCGGCCTCGACGAGCGCCGGGCGGAGACGATCACCGACGTTTCACGGGAGAGCCGCGAGCTCGATTGTTCCCTCCTCGCGACCAAGGCCGACCTCACCGAGCTGCGCAGTGCCACGAAGGCCGAGTTCGCCGAGTTGCGGAGCGACATGGATCTCCGTTCGACGTCGCTGCAAGGCGGGATCGATCGCCGATTCGCGGCCGTCGAGGGAAAGATTGCCGTGCTGGAGGCCGAAATCGCGAGCCTCGAACGGACGGTGGGCGGGGTCGGCTTCGGCATCCTCCTGTTGGTGGTCCGCTCCTTCCGGCCCGCAGGTGGCCGACCGCGTGACGGTACCGCCGCGTGGCGGGCCTCAGGGCCCGAGCAGCTCCTCGAGGAACGGGATCAGCGGCAGGTCCGCCGGCAACAGGGGAAGCTCGCGCAGCGCCCGCGGTCGGACCCAGCGTAGCGCCTGACCCTCCCGGCCCTCGGGGTCGCCCCGCCATTTCCGGCAGACCCAGAGCGGCATCAAGAGATGGAAGGATTCGTAGGCGTGGCTCGTGAACGCCAGCGGCGCGAGGCAGGCCGGGTCGACCCGGATGCCGAGCTCTTCCTCGAGTTCCCGCACGAGACAGGCTTCCGGGCTCTCGCCCCCTCCGAGCTTGCCGCCGGGAAATTCCCAAAAGCCCGCCATCGGCCGGCCGGCCGGACGCTCCTGGATCAGGATCCTCCCGTCCGGATCGACGAGCGCGCAGGCCACCACCACGAGAAGCGGCCGCGATTCCCCGGCCACCTGCCCGGCCGACAACGCCTCAGGACCGATAGTCGGCATTGATGTCGATGTAGCCGTGGGTGAGGTCGCACGTCCAAACCCGAGCACGGCCGGGCCCCCGACCGACCACGACGGAGAGGGCGATCTCTCGCCCCGCCAGATGGGCGGCGATCGGGGCTTCGTCGAGATCGGGCACGGCCCGGCCCTCGCGCGCCACCGCGTGGCCACCGAAGCTCACCGCGAGTGCCGCGGGCTCGACCGGCTCGCCGGCCTTGCCGACTGCCATCACCACGCGCCCCCAATTCGCGTCACCGCCGGCGATCGCGGTCTTGACGAGCGGGCTGTTGGCGATGGTGAGCCCGATCCGCTTCGCCGAAGCATCCGAAACGGCGCCCTCGACCAGGATCTCGATCAGCTTCTGCGCCCCCTCGCCGTCGCGCACGACCTGGAGAGCGAGATCCAGGCAGACCGCATCCAGCGCGTCGGCGAAGGCGGCGAGCCGGCTGTCCGCGGGATCCACGACCGGGTGGTGGTGCGCCCGCCCGGAGGCGAGGAGGAGAAGCGTATCGGAGGTCGAGGTGTCACCGTCGACCGTCGTGCTGTTGAAGCTCCGCTCGGCGGCGGCCGCGAGGAGTGGCTGCAGCACGGCCGCGGGCAGGCGCGCATCGGTCACCAAAAAAGCGAGCATGGTCGCCAGGTTCGGCGCGATCATCCCGGAGCCTTTGGCGATCCCGGCGATGGTCACCGGAACACCGTCGATCGCGGCGTGCGCGACCGCGCCCTTCGGGAAGGTGTCGGTGGTCATGATGGCACGGGCGGCCTGCTCGATCCCGTCGGGCCGCAGCCCTTCGACGAGCCCCGGCACCGCAGCGACGATCCGCTCGACCGGGAGCCGCTCACCGATCACGCCCGTCGAAGCGACCAACACCTCCTCGGGTGCGCAGTGGAGCGCCGCGGCGACCGCCCGCGCCTCGGATTCGACCGCCCGGTCGCCCTCTTCGCCGCGGCAGACATTGGCGTTGCCGGCGTTCACGATCACCGCCCGAGCCCGACCGCGCGGCAGGATCTCTCGGCACCAGGTCACCGGGTGGCCGGGCATCGAGGATCGGGTCAAGACGCCGGCCACGGTGGTGCCGCTCACCGCTTCGATCAACAACAGATCGGGTCGGCCGCGATAGCGGATCCCGGCCTCCGCGGTGGCGAAACGGAACCCGGCGACCGGCGGGATCGTCGGGAAACGAGCCGGTGCCAGTGGCGAGACGTGCGCGATCCGGGCCATGACCGATCCGACCCTCAGTTGGGCTTCGGCGAACCGTCGAGGGCGAAGCGCTGCACCTTGGCCTTGGCACGCAGCTCGGCCACCAATGCGTTGATCGTCTCGCGCGCCACCTGCTCCTTGAGCTCGGGTTCCTTCTCCTCGAAGGTGGGCGCAGCACTGCGTCGTTCCTCGACCCGGATGACATGCCAGCCGAACCGGGTCTGGACCGGCTCGCGGGTGGTCTGGCCGGGCTCCAGTGCGAAGGCCGCCTCGGCGAAGGGCTCGACCATGGTGTCGCGACGGAAAAAGCCGAGATCGCCGTCGTTCTGCTGTACCGAGGGGTCGATCGACCGCTTCTTGGCGAGCTCGGCGAAGTCCGCTCCGCCGGCCAGTGCTGCGATCACCTCCTTGGCCTCCGCTTCCGTCTTCAGGAGGATGTGCCGAGCCCGCACCTCTTCGAACGCGAAGCCCGGCTGGGCGCGGGCCACCGCGTAAGCCTGCTGCAGCCGCTCGGGCGTCAGCGCCTCGCCGATCGTCACCTCCAAGAGATGATCACCCAAGATCTCGCGGCGCGCACGGGCCAGCGCCTCCTGCACTTCGGGCCGGGCGTCGAGCTTGCGCCGCTCGGCTTCGCGGGCCAGGAGCCGGCGATCGATGACCCGTGCCAAGAGCGGTTCGTAGATCATCGCGAGGGGCAGCTCGCGGTACTGTTCGGGCAGCTGCGCCTGAACCGCCTCGAGCTCCGAGCGCCGCACCTGCTCACCTTCCACCACCGCCACGACCGGATCGTCGGCAGCGGCGGCCGGCCCACCCGTCATCCACCCGAGAAGCAAGGCGAGGCTCAGCGACGCCCTGATCGTTCCCATTGCACCTCTCCGCGAGGAACCCTCGTCCCCGGTGCCGCTCGATAGCCGGTTTCACGCCCGCCGGTAAGGGCGCGCCTCCCCCGCCGCCGCGACCCGGCCGGAGAGGGCGCGGAAGGTCTTGACGCGACGCCGGCCACGAGGATCGCCTCGGGGCCCGGGTCCGTGGAGCGGCGTGCACCTTGGATCGCAACGCCTTCATCGCCGGATGCTTCGCCGCGCTCGCCACCGACACCGGCCGCGTCCGTCTCGACGGCATCCACCCCTTGAAACACGCGCTGCGCTTCGGCGCCACGGTCGAACTCTCGGTGAGCCCCGACAAGGCGGCGCTGCGCACGCTCGCCCGGGAGCTTTGCCCCGACCTCGAGGACCGGCTCGAGGGATTGGTCGAACCGGTGCCCGCGTCGCTGTTCGCGGCGCTCGGTCCACTACCCCCGAGCCCGGTGCTGGCGATCGCCCGCAAACCGGAGGTCGAGCCCGCGGCGCTGCTCGCGAGCCCCGACCCGGCGCCGATCGTGCTCCTCGACCGACCCGTTCACGCGGGTAATCTCGGCGCGGTGGTGCGGGTCGCGGCCGCCCTCGGAGCAGCCGGCGTGGTCGTGCTCGGTGGGGTCGACCCGTGGTCGGCCGCAGCGCTGCGCGGCGCTTCGGGGCTCCAGTTCGCGGTGCCGGTGGTGCGCATCGAGCAGTTGCCGTCGCAGCTGCGCCGGCCCCTGCTGGCCCTGCACCCCGCGGGCCCCCGGCTCGATGTCGCGCCCCTGCCGGCCGGCGCCCTCCTCGCGTTCGGCAGCGAACGGCACGGGCTCGATCCGGCGCTGCGCGCTCGTGCCGCCGCGGTCCGCGCCATCCCGATGCGGTCCGGCGTGTCGAGCCTCAACCTCGCGACCGCCGTGGCGATCGTTCTCTGGGAAGCGCGGCGCCTCCTTCCGTCGACGCCGGCGGCAGGCTAGCCATCGCGCTCGGACAATCCAGCGAGGGAGGAGACCGGCCATGGCGAACCTCGCCACGCTCGTCACAACCTGGAACTACCCCACCCGAATCCGGTTCGGTGTGGGCACGGTGCGCGAGGCTGGCGAAGCCTGCCGAGCGGCCGGGATCACGCGGCCGCTCGTCGTGACCGACCCGGGGCTCGCCCGCCTCCCGCTGATCGACCGGGTGCTGGAGGCGCTCCGGGGCGCCGGCCTCCACGTCGCGGTGTTCGACGGCGTGCGTCCCAACCCGACGGCCGCCAACGTCGTCGCGGGTGTCGAGATCCTCCGCCGTGACGGCCACGACGGGGTGGTCGCGGTCGGCGGCGGCAGCGCGCTCGACGTGGGCAAGCTCGTCGCCTTCATGGCCGGCCAGACCCGGCCGATCTGGGACTTCGAAGACATCGGCGACCGGTGGACCCGAGCCGACCCGAGCGGCATCCGACCGGTGATCGCGGTTCCCACCACCGCCGGGACCGGGTCGGAGGTGGGGCGTGCGGGGGTGGTGACCGACGAGACCACCCACACCAAGAAAATCATCTTCCATCCCGGGATGATGCCGAAGACGGCGATCCTCGATCCCTCGCTGACCACGGGGCTACCGCCGCATTTGACCGCCGCCACCGGCATGGACGCGCTCGCCCATTGCATCGAGGCCTTTTGCGCCCCGGGCTTCCACCCGATGGCCGACGGGATCGCGGCCGAGGGCACCCGCCTCGTCTTCACGGCCCTGCCGCGCGCGTTCCGCGACGGCGTCGACCTCGAGGCGCGCGGCATGATGCTCGCCGCTTCGGCGATGGGCGCGACCGCGTTCCAGAAAGGCCTCGGTGCGGTGCACAGTCTCTCGCACCCCATCGGGGCGGTCTACGACCTGCACCACGGTCTCTTGAACGGGATCGTGCTGCCCTACGTGCTGGCCTTCAATCGCCCGGCCATCGAGGAGCGGATCCGACGACTCGCCGCTTGGCTCGGCCTCGAGCCGCGCTTCGAGGCGTTTTTGGAGGCGGTCCTGGAGCTGCGCCGCACGACCGGCATTCCGGCCACGCTCGCCGCCGCCGGCGTGCCGGCGGATCGCCTGTCGGAACTCGCAGCCATGGCCGAGCGGGATCCGACCGCCGGCTCCAACCCGGTTCCCCTCGACGCCGCCGCCCTGGAGCAACTCTATCGCCGGGCCATGAGCGGCGAGCTATCCTCGAGTACGGCTTCTTAACGCTGCGGCAACCTCGCGCGCGCAGGCTCGAGCCGACCGGGCGCGGCACCCCATCACGCGCCCGGTCGCCCCTTCGACAGCGCGCACCATCCGCCGCTCGGGCACATTCGCCGCCGCGCTCAGACGGCGGGAGCGCCGCGATTGAACGGTAGCCGTCCGAGTAGCGAAGCCATACCGCAACGCCCGCTCAGCCCGGCATGCAGGAGACCCAGGCCGACGATGCCGCTCAACAGGTGAAAGCCCGGCGCCACGAACGTGCCGAGCAGGAAGCCCGCCAGCGTCAACCCGCCGGCGACGAGCTGCGCCTGGCGCAGCAGCGACAGCCGTGCCCCGGCCGGGCAGCATGCGACCGACGGGGACTCGTTCCGTACGGAAGTCTCACCCGCGTGCATCGTCCGACCCTCCTTCGCCGTCCGCGGCCAGTTCATGAACTCTCTCTGATATGATCCTCCCTCTCGGCTTTGCAAGGCGAGGCTCGATCCGACGCAGCTCGCTCCACGCCGAGGGTCGTTGACCGCGGCGCTATCGGGGCTCAGTCTCGCCCGGCACGCGGAGTCCGGCATGCGCCTCGGCCTCGTCCACGTCGCCCAAGAGACCAACAGCTTCAACCCGACGCCCACCGAGCTCGCCGACTTCCAGGCGTTCGGCCTGTACGAGGGCCTGCAAATCCCGCAGCGGCTCGCGGGCGTGAGCGAGGTCGGCGGCTTCCTCGAGGTCGTCGCGGAGGAGTCGGACGTCGTCCCGGTGCCGATCCTCCGGGCCTACGCCGCCGCCGGTGGCCCGCTCGGGGCCGAGGCGCTCGACTGGTTCGAGACGCGCATCCGTGCCGGCCTCGCGGCGGCGGGACCGCTCGACGGGCTGGCGCTGCAGCTCCACGGCGCCTGCGCCGCCGAGGGCGAGCCGGACGTCGACGGCGGGATCGCCGCCCTTTGCCGTTGGGTCGTCGGACCCGCCGTCCCGATCGTCCTCTCGCTCGACCACCACGCCGACCTCACGCCACGGATGGTCGCCTCGGTCGACGCGATCGTCGCCCACCGGACCCAGCCGCACGACCTGTTGGATACCGGCCGGGTCGCAACGCGGCTCCTTCTGCGGATCCTGCGCGAGCGACGAAAGCCGGTGATCGCCTTCGAGAAGCTGCCGCTCCTGGCGCACCAGGAACAATTCCTGACCGATCGACCGCCCCTGAAGATCTGGTTCGACCGGGCGCGCGCCCTCGAGCGGGAGCCGGGCGTGCTCGCCGTCGCCACCTTCCCGGTCCAGCCCTGGCTCGACGTCCCGGGACTCGGTTGGGCCGTCGCGGTCACCACGGAGGGGGACCGCCCACTCGCCGAGCGGCTCGCGAACGAGCTCGCCGACCTCGCTTGGTCGCTGCGGGAGGCGTTCCAGCGGCGGGAGTCGCTACCGGTCGAGGAGGCGCTCGCGCGTGCCGACGCCGCTCCCCCCGGGCTCGTCGTGCTCTCCGACACGGGCGACACGGTGATCGGCGGAGCGGCGGGCGACAGCCCGGTGCTGCTCGAGGCGATCCGGGCCCGGGGCATCGGCCCGGCGCTCGTGCCGATCGTCGCCCCGGCCGCCGTCGCGGCCGCCCACGCCGCGGGCGAGGGAGCCCGGCTCCGGCTCGATCTCGGCGGCGAACTTTGCCCGTTTTTCCGGCCGGTCCCGGTAGAGGCGGGCGTGCGCAGACTCGGCGAAGGCGTCCTCCGGTTGCCTTTCCACTGGGCGAGCGAGGTGGACCACGGCCGGGTCGCCCTCCTCGAACTCGGCTCCGCCCTCGTCCTCGCCACCGAGCGGCGCGGGGTCGGGGGGATCGTGCCGGAGCTCTGGCGTGCCTACGGGGTCGAGCCCGCGGAAGCCCGCCTCGCGGTGGTCAAGACCGCTTCGAACTTCCAATATTTCCGGCCGATCGCGGTCGAGCTCCTGCGCGTCGACACGCCGGGACCGGCGACCTCGCACCTCGAGCTCCTTCCCTGGAAGCACATCGACCGGCCGAGCTTTCCGTTGGATCCGATCGAAGATCGGCGGAGCGTCCCGCGATGAGGCTCTTGCTCGCCAACTCCAACACCTCGAGCGAGGTCACCGCGACCATCGAACGGGCCGCGCGGGCGGTGGCCGCGCCCGACACGGTGATCCTCGCCCGCAACGCCCGGTTCGGCGCCGCGGTCGTCGGAACCCGGAGCGAGGCCGCGATCGCCGCCCATGCGCTGCTCGACCTCTTGGCGGCCGAGGGCGCGCCGTTCGACGCGGTGCTGTTGGCCATGTCGATGGACAGCGGGCTCTGGGCCGCGCGCGAGCTCCTCGCGGTGCCGGTCGTCGGCATGACCGAGGCGGGACTGCTCCTCGCCTCGACCCTGGGCACCCGCATCGGCATGGTCGTCCTCGGCCGCCGGCTCTTGCCGGTCTACAGCGAGCTCGCCCGGAGCTACGGCTTCACCGATCGACTGGCGGGCATCGAAGCGGTCGATGCCGCGCCCCAGGACCTGCTGAGCGATCCCGAGGCGTTCTACGCGCCGATCGTCGAGGGGTGCCGGCGGCTGGTCGAGCGCGACGCGGCCGAGGTCGTGCTCTTGGTCGGCGCGGTCATGGGCGGCCTGCCGAGGCTCCTGGCCGAACGCGTCCCGGTCCCGCTCGTCGACGGGATCGCGGCCGGCGTCCTGTTGGCCGAGGCGCTGGTCCGCCTCGGTGCACGCGAACCCCAGAGCGGCAGCCTGGCTCGCCCGGTGGGCCGGCTTCTCACGGGAGTGGCGCCCGAGCTCGCCGCGAAGCTCGGCGGCTCGGGCTGACGTCGCGACCGTCAGGCCCGCTCCAGCAGCACGGCCATCCCCTGGCCGACACCCACGCAGGCGGTACAGAGCGCCCGCCTGCCCCCGCGGCGCGCGAGCTCGCGGGCGGCGGTCAGGACGAGCCGGGCACCGCTCATGCCGAGCGGGTGGCCGATCGCGATCGCGCCGCCGTTCGGGTTGACGTGCTCCGCGTCGTCCGGCAGGCCGAGCTGCCGAAGACAGGCCAGGACCTGCGCGGCGAAGGCCTCGTTGAGCTCGACGAGGTCGACATCCGCGAGCGCGAGGCCGAGCCGATCGAGGAGCTTGCGGGTCGCCGGTACCGGGCCGATGCCCATGATCCGTGGCTCGACGCCGGCGGTGGCGGCGCCGACGATGCGGGCGAGCGGACGGAGGTCGAAGCGCCGAGCCGCCGCCTCGCTCGCGATAAGAAGGGCGGCCGCGCCGTCGTTCACACCCGAGGCGTTGCCGGCGGTCACGGTCTTGCCCGGGCCGTTGAGCAGCGGCAGCCGAGCCAGGGCCTCGAGCGTGGTCCCCGGCCGGGGATGCTCGTCGCGGTCCACCGTCCGGCTCGGGCCCTTCCCCGTCGGTACCTCGACCGGCAGGACCTCGTCCGCGAAAAAGCCGGCCTCGTAGGCCCGGGCCCAGCGCTTTTGGCTGCGCAGCGCGAAGGCGTCCTGGTCGGCTCGGCCGATCGCGAAGGCCTCGGCCACGTTGTCGGCCGTCTCGGGCATGCTGTCGGTGCCGAACCGGGCGGCCAGGGCGGGGTTGACGAACCGCCAGCCGATCGTCGTGTCGAAGATCTCCGCCCGGCGCGAGAACGCCGTCTCGGCCTTGGGGATCACGAAGGGAGCGCGGCTCATGCTCTCGACCCCGCCGGCGATCACGAGCTCGGCCTCGCCCGTGACGATCGCCCGCGCCGCCTGCGCCACCGCCTCGAGGCCCGAGGCGCAGAGACGATTGACCGTCACCCCGGGCACCGTGGCCGGCAGGCCGGCGAGAAGGAGCGCCATGCGGGCGACGTTGCGGTTGTCCTCGCCCGCCTGGTTCGCGCAGCCGAGGATCACCTCGTCGACCGCGGCGGGGTCGAGCCGCGGATGGCGCGCCAGGAGTGCCCGAATCGGAAGGGCGGCGAGGTCGTCGGCGCGGATCGCGGCGAGCGCCCCGCCGTAGCGGCCGACCGGGGTGCGGATGCCGTCGAGCAGAAAGGCCGCGCGCATGGCGCCGAGGATGCCCGCCCGTCGGACGCTCATCAACCGCGCAGCCACGACGGTGCCCGCATCGCTGGCCCTCCGGCGCTCGGCAAGCTAAGCTCGCGGCATGAGCGAGCGATCCCGCAACCCCGACCCGTCGCCCGAGCTCGTTCGCGAGATCGAAGCCCTTCTCGAGGAGCGGCTCGGCCGCTTCGGTCTCGATCGGGTCGAGGTTCGAGCGGGGTTCGACCACGCCGGTGAGCCCGCGATCTTCGTCGACGCCTGGTACCGGCTCTCCGAGGAGCCGAGCGATCCGGAGGCCCTGGCCGAGGCCCATCGGGCGCTCGTCGATCTCCTGGTCGAGCGCAACGACGAGCGGTTCCCCTACGTGCGCGACCACTTCGACAAGAAGCAGCGAGTTCGCGGCTTCGATTGATGGCGCACGAGCTGGACACGGCGCGGCCGCTCGCCGAGACCGATCCGAGGAAACCGAGCCAGAGCCATCTCAAGCGCGCGCTCAGTGCGGTGTACTACACCCTTTTCGACGCCCTGGCGCGCCAAGCTGCCGACTCGTTGGTCGGGAAGGGCACGAAACGGAAGCTCGACGCTTGGCGTCGTATCTACCGGACGATCGAGCACGGTCGGGCTCGCGAGGTGCTCAAGAGGGTTTCCCGGGAATCTGGCTGGTCGCCGGAGGCCCGGCACTTCGCCGATGCGTTCGTCAGGGCCCAAGCGTTGCGACACATGGCCGACTACGATCCCGGCACGTCGTTCACGCGCCAGCAGGTGCTGGCGGCGATCGCCAATGCGGAGAGCGCCGTGAAGGCGCTCCAGGAGCTCGGCCGCGACGAGCGTCTCGAGCTCGTCACCCGCTGCCCGTGCCGGGAGCGGCCGTGAGCCGCGCCCGCTCCGCCTTCGTCTGCCAGGCCTGCGGTGCGGTCCATCCGCGCTGGGCCGGCCGCTGCGAGGCCTGCGGTGCCTGGAACACGATCGCCGAGGAGCCGGCCGCCGCCGGTCCCGGCCCGGCCACGCCTCCGGCCAAGCGCGGCAAGGGCATCGAACTCCTGCCGCTGCAGGGGGCGGAGAGCCCGCCGCCCCGGCTGTCGACCGGGATCGAGGAACTCGACCGGGTGCTGGGTGGCGGGCTCGTGCCGGGCTCGGCCATCCTCCTGGGCGGCGACCCCGGGATCGGCAAGTCGACCTTGACCCTCCAGGCCGCGGCGGCGCTCGCCCGCGCGGGCGAGCGGGTCGTCTATCTCTCGGGCGAGGAATCGGTCGAGCAGATCAGGCTGCGCGCCCGCCGCC